>JBJXGA010000478.1:0-10385 GCA_046152955.1 Planctomycetales bacterium
CGCTCTCACGCTGGCGTTTGTCGACATCGCAGATGGCGACAATCTGCTGATCGAGTTTCTGGAGCTCCGGGATCAGATAGCCGCGCATTTGGCCTCCCATCCCGATGCAGGCAAACGACAGTCGCGCAGCGGGTGATTGGTATGCGAGAATTCCTGAGGGGAGGACCGTGGGAAGACTCATGCCGATGGCCGCGGCAGACTGCACGAATCGACGGCGAGAAATCTTGTGGGGCATGATGAAGCCGGTGGCATTGTGGACTGAGGACAAACCCCTTGCCCGTCACAGTTGGGGTTGCGGGGCGAAGCGATGGTCAGAAACTCGATCTCACGGAGTATGAGCCCGGTTCAATCGAGATTCAACCCAGCCATGTCGATCCGGTCAGCGCGGCGGTTACGGATTGGACAAACCCGCGCCTGATGCGTCCCAGAGCTTGAATGAACCGTCATCGCTGGCGCTGCTGATTCGGCGGCCGTCAGGACTGAAGGTCACGAAGTTGAGCGCGTCGGCGTGTCCCCTCAGCGTCAACAGTTCCTCCCCCGTGGCGGCGTCCCACAACTTAACCGTCTTGTCCGAACTTCCGGTGACGATTCGGCTGCCATCGGGACTAAAGCTCACGGAGTTTACGAAATCGGTGTGTCCCAGAAGCGTCAGCAGCACGTCGCCGGAGGCCACATCACCGATGGCGACTGTTTCGCCACGGCGGGAGGCAAAACGGCTGCAATCTGCACTGAGGGCATGCCAGGTGCCCTCCTGAGACTTCAAGCGTTTGCCAGTGGAAACGTCCAGCACAATGCTCCCAGCGAAGATGCGGTTTCCGTCGGGGTCAAATCTTGCGAAGGTGCTCACTTGGCCAATATCGAGCGTCAGCAACGACGCACCAGTGGCGGCCTCCCACACCCGGAGCGTGTTGTCGATTCCTCCGCCGACGATCCGCCGTCCGTCCGGGCTGAACTGCACGGTCCGGGCTCCGACGAGACCTCCCTCGGAGTCCCCCTGAAATGACCGAAGCTTTCGTCCAGTTTCGGCATCCCACAAGGTGAGCGACGTTTCACTTGCGGAGATGATCTGACGGCCATCAGCACTGAAAGCCGCATCCTGCACCGCGCTGCCGCCGTTCTCAAGGTTGACCATCGAGCCCGCGATGAGGTCGAACAGTTGCAAGGCGCCGACGAGTCGATTGTCGGAAAAGAGGATCCAGCGACCATCCGGGCTAACACCCCAGGACCGGCCGTTGAGGGTCAAGGGGACGTCAGCCAAACGGGCATTCCACAGCTTGATGGACTGGTCAACACTGCTGCTGACCACCTGCCTGCCATCGGGGCTGAAGGCCACCGCGTTGACATAGTCCGTGTGCCCCTGAAGAGTCACCATCGGTTGACCGGTGCTCGTGTCCCACAGCTTGAGCTCACCAGTTCCGACTGCTCCACTCCCGCTCGCCAGACGCCCCCCGTCGGGTCGGAAAGCCACCGCGGTCACGGCGCCCAGGTGGCCGGCCAGGGTCCAAATCAGGTCGCCGGTGGTGGCATCCCACACGATCATCGTCCGGTCGTCGCTGCCGCTGACGAGGCGGTTGCCGTCCGGGCTGAAAGTTAGGGACTTGATACTCCCCGCATGTCCGGTGAGGGACAAGAGTAGCTCGCCTGTTCCGGCATCCCAGAGTTTCAGCGATTTGTCATCACTTCCGCTGGCGATGCGGCTGCCGTCCGGACTGTAGGCGACCGCGTTGATTGGCAGGCTGTGCCCCGTGAGGTTTCGCATCGCGGTTCCAGAACTGACTTCATAAACGATCAACTGGGCGTCCCACCCGGCGCTGACAATCCGGCTGCCATCCGGACTGAAAGCCACTGCGTTCACGCGACTTGGCGTCCGTAGCGTCCGCATTTCACGGCCGGTCTTGGTGTCCCACAATTTGAGTTCGTTAATCGTTGGTGGTTGTCCCAGCAACCCCGGAATGTCCAGCGCAGTGATGACCCCCGTGAGAATTTGGCCTCGACCCGGGCTAAAAGCCGCGACTCTCTCATGGACGCCGGTCTCCTGTTGCACGTAGTACTGCTCCTGTCCGCCAGGATCATCGGGTTTCAGGTCGACATGAGTGCCGAACGCGCGCGTCAATTCCGTGTCGCCAGTCCAGCCATCCCAGGCCATGCTCCAGGCGGTCACCGGCCCCAACAAAACGGTCAACCTGGACCGCGCCTCTTCTCGGGTCAACGCCATCGGCAGCTTTTCCGACGTGCGATACGCACCGACGATCTGCTGCCCGTCAGGGCTGAAGTTCAACGCCAGGACGACGCCGGTTTTCTGGAAGGCCGCTTGATGGCGATGGAACACGTGATGCAGGTACTGATACTCCCAGTTGCGGAAGCGCCTCTGAGTCGCTGCCAGTTGCAGCAAGGCCCCCTTGGTGTTTTGCAGATTCCATTCGCGGTGTGCGGATCGAATCTGATTGACATAAAGTTGTCGCGCTGCGATTTCACGCTCCCCTTCTGCCGCCTCTCGTTCTGCATTCGCCCGGTCTCCTTCGCGCACCGCTTTTGCAGTGTTCTCGTCCGCGCGGACTTTCTCCGCATCCGCGACGCGCGCCCGCGCGTTGGCTAAGAGGCCGAAAACCGTCGACACGACTGTGCCGATCAATAGAAAGAGCACTGCCGCGGCGCTCCAACCGGCCAGCGCGGGATTGCGCCGAGACCAGCGCCAGAAGCGTTCCACCCGGCCCACCGGGCGTGCAACAATTGGTTCGCCGTTGAGCCAGTGCGCCAGGTCGGCCACCAGCGCATCGGCCGAGGCATAGCGTTTGGTCTGTTCCTTCTGCAGGCACTTCAAGCAGATGGTTTCCAGATCCTCGTCGATCTTGGCATTGATCTGACGGGGAGAGGCAGGATCCTGATGCAACACCTGATACAGGGTGTCCACCAGACTGGCGGCCAGAAAGGGCGGCCTGCCGGTGAGCAAATGGTACAACGTGGCCCCCAGTGAGTACACATCTGCCAGCGGACCGACCTTCGCTATCTCCCCCTGAGCCTGTTCAGGAGGCATAAAACTGGGAGTGCCCAGGACTTGCCCGGTGGCCGTGAGACCGCTGTCATCCTTGCGGTTCTTCGCCAGACCGAAATCGGTGATGATCGGCTGACCCGCCGCATCGATCAGGACGTTGGACGGCTTGAGGTCGCGATGGACTGTTCCGTGATGGTGCGCATACACGATGGCTTCACTCACGGCCTTGATCACTCGAACCGCCTCGCGCGGCGGCAATGGGCCCTGTTTGACTCTGTCCGCCAGGCTTTGGCCCTCGATATAACCCATCGCAAAATAGTGCTGGCCATCCTGCTCCCCAACATCAAAAACAGGGACGATGTTCGGGTGGTGCAAGTTGGCGGCCGCCCTGGCCTCGACGTAGAAACGCTGGACGTCGTCGTTCGCGGCCAAATCCCCTTTGAGAATCATCTTCAGCGCGACGATGCGATTGGCCTTCACTTGCCGCGCTTTGTACACGACTCCCATCCCCCCCCGAGCGATCTCACCCAAGAGCTCGTAGTCGCCAAACCGGCGCGGCGGGGCCGCCGCGGCAGCGGCATGTTGATGACCGTCGGCAGTCCCCGTGGCTCCGCCGGGCCATGTCTCAGGAATGACATCGGCGCCCCCGGCATCGTTCGGCCTAGGCATTGTCAGGAGGTTGTGGTCGGCCTGGTCGTTTGCCGACGCCGGCACGCCGGAGATCAAAGTCTCCACTGCCGCTCCGTCCTCCAGGCGAGTCATCGTGGGCGCAAGGACCGACTCACACTCCGAGCAGATGCCGGCCGTGACATCGGCAGACAGAGCCACACCACACTGTGAACATACCTTGCTAATCATCGTTCACGGTCATCCAGCAGGTCGGCCGCGTAGACAGGCAGAGACTGTGCCAGGATGCGATATGGCAGGGTCTCTCGCATTCGGACAGGTCACCGTGCCAGAAGTTGCCCGATTGCTTTTTCCCCCTTGCAGGCAAACGACAGTCGCTCGTTGGGTGATTGGCCCGCGAGAATTCTTGAGGGGAGGACCGTGGGAAGACTCATGCCGATGGCCGCGACAGACTGAACGAATCGACGGCGAGAAATCGTGTTCGACATGATGAAGTCTGCTGCTTTGCGCGGTGAGGACAAGCCCCTCGCCAGGAACTGGCTTGCGGGCGAAGCGAAGGGTTCGGTACGCGTTCCCTCGGAGTATGAGCCCGCTGGGGGTGGAATTCAACCTAGTGCTTGGTCACAGCGAAGTCCCCGGATCCTAACCACGCCCGCCAGGCCGCGAGAAACGATTGGAAACGGACTCGACCCCCACGGTCTGGCGAGCGTGGCTACCTGAAGACCAAGGTGTGACAAAGCAATCGTCATGCCGGTCGGAGAATTTTCCGGGACGTTTCCTCAACTTCACGTTGCGGCGTTCAACAGTTCCACGAGGTCGCCGCGTCCATACCGAGTGGCCCATGCCAGTGGCGTGGCCCACGGTTCGTCGCCGGGCAATTTGGTCCGCGCACCGCGCTTGAGCAGGAACTCGACCATCCGTCGCTGCCGTTCCGCCTGCTTGGGATCGTCGGCGGCACAACGCGAGCGAACGGCCGCGGCCAGGGGCGTCCCCTGGAATTCGACTTCCCGAGCGTTGATGTCGGCGCCGGCGTCGATAAGGACTGCCGCCACCGACCGGTTTCCGAGTTCGGCACAAGCGTGGAGAAACGTGTTGCCGAGCCAGTCGGTTCGGTTCGGATCCAATCCACGCGCCAACAGCTTGCGGACCAGCGCAGGGGACCTCGGCCAGGCAACGACGCTCCCGAAGTCGAGGCCATCCAGCGCGGTGGGGTCCGAGTCGAGATACAGTTCCACCAGTTCCAGGTCCTGTGTCCGCAGCACATTGTCGCAGAACTCCTCGTGGCGGACCGCCTCGTGATCGTCGCGGATGGCCTGCTTCATTTCCTGGGCGCTCATGGCGTAGGGTGGAGTGTAGGCCCCGTGCCGCCGTAAGAGTTGTTGCAGTGACTTCGCCTGGTCGCCGTAGTAAACCTCGCCAATCGTCAGGCAGCACCCATTCGAATCCGTGCCGGCGTTCGGATTGGCGCCATGTTCCAGCAGCAACTCCGCAACCTGGAAGTGATTTCGGCAACAGGCCTCGAACAGCGCCCGGCCATTGGGAGCCGCGTCTTCGGGCGTATTCGGATCGGCGCCGTGTTCGAGAAGCAGGCGGACAAGATGCAGATGCCCTTCTCGTGCCGCATAGGAGAGCGGGCTGACACGGGCCGAATCGAGGCGTCGCGCCAGTCCGGCATCCTTTAGCAATAGCTCGTCGACGCGCTCCTGGTCTCCCACCGCTGCCGCCACGGAAATGGTGTATTGCGCTCTGTGGGCGAGCAGGCTTCCGACGATCACGGAGGTATTTCGGAGCGAAGGATGCGACCTGCCGCGCGTGCTGCGGTACCAGTAATCGGTCGCCCCGTTGACTGCCAAAAGCACCGGTGTGTTTCCGTCGGCGCGCTTTGCGTCGATCGGTGTTCCCAGTTCCACGAATCGGTCGATCAAACCCAACTGACGGGTGATGACACTCCAATGAAGCGGATTATTGCCCAAGGCATCGCTCGCCCGCACCAGGTCCGGCCGCCGCCGCAAGACCGCGCTGATCTTTCGCAAATCCCTTGCGAGTATCGCGTCTTTCAGTGCATCGAAATCGGGCGTGTAGCTGAACCTTTTGTGCATCGCCCGCTGGAGCAGGGACTCGATGCGGCGATGCCCGCGTTCCTGGGCGCACAGCAGCAACTTATTCCAGGAATTGTAGGTATAGACCGATTGGCCCGGGTCGGCGCCCCGATCCAGCAGCAGTTTGACGATTTCCGCATTTCCGGCGTACACCGCCAGGTGGATCGGAAACTGATAACTGATCTGCGCGTTGACCAGTCGCCGGTCCATCGCCAAGAGCGCCTTCACCTCCGCGACATTGCCCTGTGCGGACGCTTCGAATAACCCCCAGGCGTCGTCGCCGTTCAACACTTCGACGCCGTAGACATCACTCTTTGACTTCATCTCTTGCGGCTGCGTCATCCGTGACGCGGACGGCAGCCGCAGTTCTTGAATTGAGTTTCGTGCTCTCATGGTTGCATTGGTGACATCGCGCTCCGGCTAGCCGATGAACAGGGGAAGCCGCAGCACAATTCCTCGCGAGAACCGCTTTCAGTGTCGCAGTTCAACAGACCCAGCGCCCTTTCTGCGTAGCCAGCCGATCATATCGTCGTTACCGCATTTGTGTGAGGTAGATTCCAGAGAACCCGCGTCAGCGATAATCCGCCTGCCGGCGATCAGCGACTCCTCAAACCGCCTGGATCGAGTGCGCGACTCGCCTTTCGCCTGACGCGATCGCGCAGGTCGGTCCATTGTTCGAGCGTCCAATCGGGTTTGGGGTCGTCGTCGAATCCCAAGAGCGAGGCCAACGATTCCGCTGCCAGATTTCGAATCTCGAGTTCGGGGAAGTCATCGCCCGCGGACGGCCTTTCGAATTTCTCGGCACTATCGGCGAACACGCGTTTAGTCCGGTCATCGAGGAACGCGATCAGAAATGCGAACCGCTTAGGAAGCTGTTGCTGTGGATCGGCGTTGTGCCAACGATTGACCGACTCGATCAGTAGCATGCGCAAGCGCGGGTTGGCACGGCGCGCGGCCGATTCGAGCACCGACCAAGCCCGCGGATCTTCAGCCATCACGACAAACTGACCGAAGGCCCGATACGCGGCCAACAACTCGTCCATTTCGTCGGCATTTCGCCGGGGAATGGCGACCACTGCGATTGTGCCGGCGAAACTGGCGACAACCAGCCAAAACGCAATACGGCGAGACAGGGCGCTCATCGCGTTCCCTTTTGAAGGCGATTGCTGGAACCGACCAATACAGAACGTGCGTGACGCCTACCAGGATACACAAGCGAATGGGAGAAGTCTGCGGCTTCCCCTTCATCAGTCGCCCCTTGCACAGACATTGGCCGATTCGGGTCGGCTGAAGCCAATCTGTCACGGCAACCCATCATGGCTTGACCTTCACATACACCTGCCAGTCGATTCCATGCTTGAACTCGCCGTAGACTTCAATGGCGGGCGACTCGAGCCGGAATGCGTCTGATTTGGCAGAATATCCGAACGCCTTGCCTGTGAACGGGTCGAGGGGCGCTCGCGTTTGCGATAATTGATCCAGCCCATTCGGTAACCCTCCGTCGGGGACAAATCCGGGACAGTATTGGGATCTGCCTTATTTCACAATCAACATCCGGGTGCCGAACTTCGCGACTCCCTCGTCCGTGACGTTTGTGCCCTTCACGCTCAAATAGGTCAGAAACGTGAGCGGCTCCAAATGGACCAACCCGGCGTCACTGACGCTCGTCCGATCGAGGACGAGTGAATGGAGACTGATCATTCGGCTCATTTGCGTCAATCCTGCATCGGTGACCTGAGTCCCAGACAGATCCACTGCACGCACACTGGGCATTTTTGCGATGTGTGCCAATCCACGATCGCCAATGCGGGTGTCCGCCACATCCAACCGTGAGATCGATACCAATTCAGGTAAGCGTTCCAGCCCTTGGTCGCTGAGATTCGTTTTGCGCAAGAGCAACTCACTCAAACGGGTCATTCCCAATAACATGGGAAGAAGTTCATCGCCGACCTGCGTTCCATTCAGCGCCAATTGATGTGGATTCACGCAAAACTGCAAACTCCGCATGCAATCATCCGTAATTCGCGCCCCGGACAGATCGAGGTGACTGATCCCAGGCAACGCGGAAAATGCCGGTGCCAACCCGTCTAGGGTCGCGTCCGTGACAATCTGTCCGCGGAACCGCACTTGGCACTCGGTCTTCGTTCCGAAGACTGGAGGACGATACGCCGTGCCGTACGGCGCGACTCGCCCCCCGGCCTGTCGGATGGGCCAACTCGCCATGCAAAATGGGACAATCGCCAGAAAGAACCACAGAGCGACTCCGCCTGTCATCGCACCGGCCAGCGCCAAAATCCATTGCAACCCTCCTTTGACGTTAACAAACCAGGCCATGAGCAGCCCCGTGAGTGCCACCGGCAGCGCCAACCAGAGCAACAGTGGGTCAAACAGCGCCCCGGCGCCAATCAGGGAACCAATGACTAGAACACCCCACTTGACCTTTGTCCTAGCGCTCGTCGCTCCGACTTGCCAGGTGACCTCTTCTGACCGATCCTCGGAAGCCGGGCCCCAAGCCTGAAGTTGGGACTGAATGAGCGCGCAGGCTTGTCGCGCCGGCGCTTCGTCTGCGAAACCATGCACGATCAGCGGGCAATCTCCATCGACCTCGATTCCCCAGCCTTCCGCAGGAATGAGCGGAGTTCTGATGAGCGATCTGAGTTTCCCGAAGAGCGTTGTGTCAAATGTATTGCCGGTGGTTCCATACCGGACATGGAAACCTCGTATCTGCTGCCGGGCCATGCGCTGCGGCGTGTTCAGGTCGACACCGAACAACTGATGTCGACAGGTGATTCCAGAGGGGGTGACTTGAACTATGATGCGGCTGAGTTCTTCCAGCCAAGCGTCCACGGCGAAGATCCCGACGACCGCGCCGACGAACACGGCCATCCATGCCAACAGTGAATGGAACCCCATCAAGAACCCGCCCAGCGTCCCAACGAGAACCGTGGCCAAGAACAGGAGCGTAGGCCCATAGGCTCCCGTCAGCGAGCGGTATTGACGGTACGTCGGTGAGAACCGTATTTCGAAGGAGTCTCGCTGGTCCTCGGTGACTCTGATCTGACCATCGCGCGGCAAGTCCACGGCCTGACAATACCCCAAACGGAGTGCGTTGTCCGAAGCCTGGATTCGTTGCGCCAGGAAGCCATTGATGCGGTCCAGAAGCCACTCGCTTTCTGGAGTCGAAAGCGGATTGCCAAATCGAGCTGAGCCTTCCTTACCCATGACCTGGATCGCGTGCGGTGAGACGCTTCTTTCCCGTCCTGTAATTCGTTCGGCTCGAGAACCTGCAACCAATGTGATCGTTGTTCGGCGTTTGAATCCGAAAAGAATCGTTTGGATTGCAATCCGTTCGTGATCCAGGAACAGTAGAACCCGTTGGAATCGCACGCGGATCCCCCACTGCAACGTCAAGGCGCTTCCCAGCCAGAACATGACGGTCAGGCGAAATGTTCCTGGTCCCGCCGCCACCCCAAGGAGTTGATCCCAAGTCCAAACCGTCCAGCCGATCGTCATCGCGGTCAAGCCCCCCGCAAAGCAGAGAAACACATTGGCCACGGCTCCCCCCACAGGCAGATACAACACGAGCCGGTCGGGCGACTCTTCAACGATCTGGCCGGTATGCGCAATAATGTCACCTCATTGAACGAACGGTCCCAGGGCACCGTCATCTTCCTCCACCCGCTTGCCGCCGCGTCGGGACGCTTCCTTCATCTGAAAATGCGCAGCGCGTGCTTCCTTGGCTGCTTTTGAAGTTTTTCGACTCCCTTATCCGTCACGTTGGTCTGCTTCAACCTCAGGTGCTGCAAGTATTTGAGTCCCTCCAAATGGGCAAGTCCGGCGTCGCTCACGTTCGTCCGATCAAGGTCCAGGTACGCAAGTTCCCCCATTTGACTCAACTCTGCCAGTCCTGCATCGGTCACACGAGTTCCTGCCAACTCCAGTCCGTGGACATATTTCTGGCGGGCAATCTGCGCTAATCCGAGATCGCCAACACTGGTCTGAGACACAGACAGCCAGCCATTCCAGGTCAAACTGGGTAGTTGCTCCAACCCTTGATCGCTGATGCCCGTCCAGCCGACCGCCAACATTCTGAGGCGCGTCTTCCCTGCAAGCAGAGGAAAGAGATCGTCGTCGACTTTCGTACCGTTCAACACCAGGTCGCTTGGATTCAAACTCGGGAGGAGGGCTCGCATACCGTCCGTGGTGATCCGCGCACCGAGCAGGTCCAGGCGGCTGATCCCGGACAGCTTGGCAAACCCCGGCGCCAACTCTTGAAGCGTCTCGTCCGAGATGTGCGGTCCCCGCAATTGGACCCGGCACTCGGTCGCCGTCCCGAGAAGTGGCGGGCCAAACGGCCCGCCGAACGGCGTCACTCGTCCCCCCGCCAACCGAATCGGCCCGGTGGCCATGCAAAACGGGACAATCGCCGTGGAGAGCAATAGGGCGATCCCCCCCGATGCCATGCCTGCCAGCGCCAATTCCAATTTCGCTGCACCCTTGACGACAGTAACCTGAACCAAGAGCAGCGCCGTGAGCGCCACCGGCGCGGTCAACCACAGTACCAATGGGTCGAACAGCGCCACTCCTCCGATCAGGAAGACACCGACGAGGAGCCGCCACCTGGCCCTCATCCCGAGGTGCGGCTGATCGCGATGCCCTGATATCTC
>JBJXGA010000489.1:0-22104 GCA_046152955.1 Planctomycetales bacterium
CTGCTTCATCATCTGCTTCATCATCTGGTCCGTCATCTGGTCCGTCATCTGGTCCGTCATCTGGTCCGTCATCTGGTCCGTCATCTGGTCCGTCATCCCCAGAGGGGGTGGCTTGCGGCGACGCACGCAGTTCAAACATAAGCACTTACGAACAGTCCGTGCTGCGCCATCAGGCTGTTCCGCCACGCTGCTCCACGTTGTTGTCCCTGTTGGCCGTGTGGAGCGCATCCATTGCAAACACGGCCAGCGTCCGCACCCCATTCCACCCATGTGTAACCCCATCCCACCTCGCCGCATTTGAGCCACCCCTGAGTGGCCGCTTTTCGACCCTCGACCTGCCCAACGCCGCCGCAGGCTGCGTCGGCCACGGGGCGGAGCCCAACTTTTCATTCCTCGTCGCTCGCGGGAGGACGTTCCGCGTCGGTCGGGGTCGCCTCCGAATCATTCAGTTCCTCGCCGAAGTATTGAATCGAATCACGCCACCTGACTGCCATCATGATCGGCAAATCGCACTATTCTCGCGCAAAACGATGCTAGACGCCCACTCGTTCACACAGAATTCCCAAGTCGTCACCGATTCCGATCATCCAGGGACTTCACTTCTGTCGCTCGGTGCCTATAATCAGGGCATGCTCGCGGCAGGTATGGGCGGCCGGTCTCTCGCCCTCGATGAAAGTGGATTCAGATCAGAATGGGTGCAGACAAAGGGGAAGCGACCGAGCCGGCCGAGTTTTCTGGTTTGCCGGGGCTGATCGGACGGGGCGCGGCGATGCGGGAAGTGGCGCGGGTGACGCGCCAGGTGGCGGCGACTTCCGCCACGGTCCTCATCACCGGCGAGACCGGTACCGGCCAGGAGTTGATCGCCCGGGCGCTCCACGAAAGCAGCACCCGCGCCGGGGGACCATACATCCGGGTCAACTGCGGCGCTCTCAGCGAGAGTCTGCTGGAAAGCGAATTGTTTGGCCACGTCAAAGGGGCCTTCACCAGCGCCAATGAGAACCGGACCGGACGCTTCGAAGCGGCGCATGGCGGGACGATCTTTCTCGACGAGATCAATTCCGTCAGCTACACGCTGCAGGTGAAACTCTTGCGCGTGCTCCAGGAGCAGGAATTCGAACGGGTGGGTGACACGCGAACGATCCGAGTCGATTGCCGGGTCGTGGCCGCCACGAATCGCGACCTGCTCGACGAAATCGACGCCGGGCGTTTTCGCGACGATCTCTACTTTCGCCTCAACGTGGTCCCGATCGTGATTCCGCCGTTGCGGGAGCGGACTGACGACATCCCGTTGCTGGTCGACTTTTTCATTCGCAAATACGCGCAGTCGAACAATGTCTCGGTCGGGGCGATCGCCCCTGATGCGCTGGCGGCGCTGCAGCGGTATTCGTGGCCGGGCAACGTCCGCGAATTGCAGAATTACATCGAACGGGCGATCGTCTTTTCGCGCGACGGGCAATTGCATTTGGACCTGTTTCCTCCGCATGTCCGGGGGACCGCTCCGATTCGGCTGATGCGCGCCGCCGCTCGAACCCCCGAGGCACTCTGTCGCGAACTGGTCTCGCACGGCATGGTCGCCGCGGGGGATGCCGCCACCAACCTGTACGAACGAGTCGTCTCCCAGGTCGAGCGCGAGCTGATCCAGCAGGTGTTGAAGTCGTGCCAGGGAGTGCAAACCAAAGCCGCCCTGCGGCTGGGAATCAACCGCAACACGCTGCACAAAAAAATCGAAGAATTCGGCCTGGAGTCGCAGGAGCCCTGATTTCCCGGCTGTTCGCCCCACCCGCCACCCGCCGCGACGGATTACCGGCCCCATTCCTTGGCCCCAACCGCAACGGATGCTATAATCCCGCAGTCGAGCGATCCCGCCGAACCGGCCCGGCCTACCTGGGGGGGCCTTCAGCGGACGTTCGAAAGCATGTCTCCGTAGCTCAATTGGATAGAGCGTCGGCCTCCGGAGCCGAAGGTTGGAGGTTCGAATCCTCTCGGGGATACTTACGGCAAAAAGACTTACGTCAATCCGCGCTCGGGAAAAGGTGCCTAGATTCTCTGACGGCGACGCAGTTCTTCAAGTTAAGATCCGCGCCGACATCACTGCACGCCAAAGGGTTACAGATTCTGTAACCTTCGGTTCAAGTGGCAGTAGGTTGCAACGCCATCTCGCCTGCCTCTTGCGTAATCGGCGAGGGCTCGTACGGCCGAATCGCACCTCAGTTGTAGCTTTCCCCGTCGACGATATTGCCGATGCTGTCCAGCTCAGCGTCATAGAGGAACCAGTCGAGACCGTTACCCCCGTCCAGCAAATCGTGCGAATCGTCATCCAGACCAATCAGGATCGTGCTGCCGTTGAGGCCCCCACCGGTGCGCAGGTGACTGACGCGCACGGCATGGTCCTCGTCGGTCCTTGTCCATTCGGCCATGATGGCGTCGATCGCCGAGCGATTGAGCACGCCGTCGGACTCGTTGAAGTACGAGACGTTTCCGTGGACGAGTATGTCGTCGTCGTCGCCACCAAAAATGCGATCCATGCCACCAAAATTGTCGCTAGTTGACCCTCCTATT
This sequence comes from Planctomycetales bacterium, assembly GCA_046152955.1. Classification (GTDB taxonomy): domain Bacteria; phylum Planctomycetota; class Planctomycetia; order Planctomycetales; family Planctomycetaceae; genus SIAF01. Next base: position 2,560 of record JBJXGA010000489.1, read on the forward strand.
AGCAGATCCCGACCGGAGAAACCCCGCAGAGTGTCGCCGGCGGCCCCGCCGATCAGGACGTTGTCGAGTGCATTGCCGGAGATGTTGTCGACGTGCGACGTCCCCACGACCATCTCGAACCCGAGTCCGGACAGTAGCCTCACCTTCAGATTGGCGCTGTCAAAGGGCAGTACGTTCTGGACGAAAGTGCTGGCCAGGTCGATTTGGATGCCGACCGACGTAGTCGCCGAGAAATCCAGCAGGTCGATCCCTTCTCCCTCGACCTCATCGAGCGTATCAGTGCCCAGAGACAGGTCGGCGTCGAACAGGTAGGTGTCATTCTCCTCCCCACCCGCGAGCGCATCGTTCCCGGCTCCGCCGGTCAGCACGTCGTTCCCGGCCCCGCCGCTGAGCGAGTCGTTGCCGCCGTTACCGATCAGGGTGTTGGCCAGAGCATTTCCGGTCAGTGTGTCGCCTAGCGAGCCGCCGGTCACATTCTCGAACGCGCCGCCGTCACTGAGCGTCAGCGTCAGGTTGCTGTTAACGATCTGGGCGATCACCGAGGCGAGATCGAGTTGAATCGCCATCGAGGCCGTGGCTGCAAACGAGAGGTGGTCGATGCCGGCCACTTCCGCAACGACATCGCTTCCGAGCGGCGTGTCCGCGTCGAACAGATAGGTGTCGTTGCCTGCTCCCCCCGCGAGTGTGTCGCCGCCACCCCCGCCCGTGAGTGTGTTGTTGAGCACATTGCCCGTGATCGTGTCCGCCTGGGCTCCTCCGACAACGCTTTCAATGGCCGTCGGCGAATTGAGTCTGAGAGTCAGATTCGCGTTCACGGTTTGAGTCGTCGCCAGCCCCAGGTTGACAGCCACGCCCAGACTCGTTGTGGGCGAAAAATCGAGCGTGTCGTTGCCCCCACCGCTATCGTTCAGATTGTCAGTCCCGAGAGGGGAATCGGCGTCGAATACGTAGGTGTCGTTGCCGCTCCCTCCAAAGAAGGTGTCGTTGCCGGGCCCGCCGGAGATCGTGTTATTGAGCGAATTGCCGGTGAGCGTATCTCCCCGAGAGCCACCCACCACGTTTTCCAACGCAAGGGAAGAGATCAGCCTCAAGTGGAGAAATGCGTTCACTTCCTGCACGTTCGTCAGCCCCAGATCGATGGTCACCCCCTGGCTTGTCGTGGCGGAAAAGTCGAGCGTATCGACACCGCTGTTGTTGTTCTCACTGACTGTGTCGCTCCCGAGAGACGAATCGGCGTCGAAGACATAGGTGTCGTTGCCGAGCCCGCCCGCGAGCGTGTCGCTACCGGGCCCGCCCGTGAGCGTATTGCTTTGTGAATTCCCGGTGAGCGTGTCCCCCTGTGCGCCACCCACGGCATTTTCAAAAGTCGTCGGTGAGTTCAACGACAGGTACAGATTGCCATTGCCATTGACGTTTTGAGTCGAAATACTGCTCAGATTGAGGGTCACGGGCTGCGACAGGGTCGCCGAGAAGTCGAGCGTGTCGCTTCCGCCATTGTTGTTCTCCACCAGGGTGTCGGTCCCCAGAATCAGATCGGCGCCAAACACGTAGGTATCGTTACCCGCTCCGCCGATCAGGGTGTCGTTGCCCGCCAGTCCGATCAGCGTGTCATCGCCGCTTCCGCCGTCTAGCGTGTTGTTCTGCCCATTCCCCGCCAGCACGTCGTTCCCGCCGCCGCCGGTGACGTGCTCGATCACGTTGCTCCCGAGCGTCAGCGTCAGATTGTCGTTTACCTCCTGCGAGGACGCCTGGGAGAGGTCGACGGCAACCCCTAGCGCCGTTGTCGACGAGAAGTTCAGCAGGTCGAACCCGCCCCCGGTTGCTTCGAAGATGCTGTCGCTCCCCAGGTCTGCATCGGCGCGGAACTGGTATGTGTCGCTGCCTGAGCCACCAAATAGGGAATCGTCTCCAGCCAATCCGGCCAGCGTGTCGTTGCCGTCACCTCCTCTCAGAACGTTGCCGAGCGCATTCCCCGTGAGCGTGTCGTCGAGCGCGCCGCCGACCACGTTCTCGATCGTCGCGTCTGAACCGAGAGTAAGCTTGAGGTTCGCGTTGACGGTCTGGATCGCCGCCTTTCCCAGATCGACAACCGCATCCTGGGCTGTGGTGTCCGAGAGGTCGAGGGTGTCGATCCCGCCGTCGGACTCATTCAGTGTGTCGGTCCCCAGGGCGGAGTCGGCGTCGAACCGGTAGACATCGTCGCCGTCGCCGCCGAAGAGCGCATCATTCCCGGCGCCGCCGATGAGCGTGTCGTCGGCGGCGTCGCCATTCAACGTGTCAATGCCTGCGCCGCCAATGAGGGAGTCGTTGCCGTCCCCGCCCGTAAGGGTGTTATTGAGGGAATTGCCGGTGAGCGTGTCGCCCAGGGCGCCTCCCACGGCATTCTCGAACGACGTCGCCGAAGTGAGCTTGAGGCTCAGGTGTTCGTTCACGAGCTGCGATGGAACCACGATCGGGTCGACGCTGAGATTGACGGTAACGCTTTGCGTCAGTGTCGCTGCGAAGTCGAGGGTGTCCGTTCCGGAAATGTCCTGCAGCGTGTCGGTCCCCAGGGGCGTATCGGCGTCAAACAGGAACGTGTCGTTTCCCGCTCCGCCGATCAGGGTATCGTCGCCTGCCAGCCCGGTCAGGATGTCGTTGCCGCTGCCTCCATTCAGAGTGTTGCGCTGCCCGTTCCCGGTCAGCACGTCGTCCATGCTGCCGCCGGTGACGTCCTCGATCACAGCGACGCCCGAAAGTGCCAGCGTCAGGTTCGTATTGACCACCTGCGGGGAGGCGTGGGAAAGGTTGACGGCGATTCCCACCATCGTGGTCGCGGCGAAGTTCAGCAGGTCGGACCCGCCGCCGGTCGCTTCGATGACGCTGTCGCTCCCCAGGTTGGCATCGGCGACGAACTGGTACGTGTCGTCACCGGCGCCACCGGCAAGGGTGTCGTTTCCAGCCAGTCCAGTCAGCGAGTCATTTCCATCGCCTCCTGTCAGCACGTTGTCCAGCGCATTCCCCGTGAGCGAGTCATTCAGCGCTCCGCCGATCGCGTTCTCGATCGTCGCGTCCGAACCGAGAATGAGCTTGAGATTCGTGTTGACGTTCTGGCTCGCCGACTGGCCCAGATTGACGGCCACACCCACGGTCGTCGTGTCCGAAAGATCGAGCGTGTCGATCCCGCCGCCGGACTCATTCAGCGTGTCGGTCCCGAGGGCCGAGTTGGCGTCGAACCGATACGTGTCGTCGCCGGCGCCGCCGGAGAGCGCATCGTTGCCCGCCCCCCCTTCCAGGCTGTCGGACCCGGCGCCGCTGGAGAGCGTGTTCGCCAGGGCATTGCCGATGAGAGCGTCGTCTCCGGAGCCCGCCGTCACGTTCTCGAACGCGCTTGCCGAACCGAGCGTCAAAGTCAGGTTGTCATTCACCGTCTGAGCCGTTGCCAGACTCAGATTGACAGACACTCCCATGGTCGTCGTGGCCGAAAAATCGAGCGTGTCGGCGCCGGCACTTTCCTGCAGGCTGTCGCTCCCCAGAGATGTGCCGGCGTCGAACAGGTACGTGTCGTTTCCCGCACCGCCGGCCAAGATATCGTCTCCGGCCAGACCGGTCAGCGTGTCATTGCCGCTGCCGCCAGTCAGGAGGTTGGCCAACAGGTTTCCGATGAGCACGTCGTTTTGGCCGCCACCGGTGACCTTCTCGATCGCGTCGTCGTTCGAGAGCGCTAGCGTGAGATTGCCGTTAACCGTCTGCGGGGCGGTCCGGGACAGGTCAACGGTCACCGCCAGCGTCGTGGCTGCGAAGTTCAGCAGATCGGACCCGCCGCCGGTCGCTTCGATGACGCTGTCGCTCCCCAGGTTGGCATCGGCGACGAACTGGTACGTGTCGTCACCGGCGCCACCGGCAAGGGTGTCGTTTCCAGCCAGTCCGGTCAGCGAGTCGTTCCCATCGCCTCCCGTCAGCACGTTGTCCAGCACATTCCCCGTGAGCGAGTCATTCAGCGCTCCGCCGATCACGTTCTCGATCGTCGTCGCCGAGCCGAGAATGAGCTTGAGATTCGTGTGGACGTTCTGGCTCGCCGACTGGCCCAGGTTGACGGCCACACCCACGGTCGTCGTGTCCGAAAGATCGAGCGTGTCGATCCCGCCGCCGGACTCATTCAGCGTGTCAGTCCCCAAAGCCGAGTCGGCGTCGAACCGGTAGGTGTCGTCGCCGGCGCCGCCGGAGAGCGAGTTGGCCAGGGAATTGCCCAGCAGAGTGTCATTCCCGGCGCCGCCGTTGACGTTCTCGAAGGTGCTTGCTGAACCGAGGCTCAGCGACAGGTTCGCATTCACGAACTGGGACGTGGCCAGATTCAAGTCGACGGTCACTCCCAGCTCTGTCGTCGCGGAAAAATCGAGCAGGTCGATCCCGCCGCCGCTCTCATTCAGAGTGTCGGACCCCACTGGTGAATCCGCGTCGAACAGGTAAGCGTCATTCCCCGCCCCGCCCGTCAGGGCGTCATCGCCCGCGTCGCCCGCCAGAGAGTCACCTGACCCGTTGCCTGTGAGGATGTCATTGCCGGACCCGCCGGACAGCACATCGGCGCCGCTCCCGCCGGTCAGCGTGTCGTTATCGGCGCCCCCCCAGGCGAAGAGCGGCTTGGAAACCGCGGTGGCCGCGCTGATCGCATCGGCGCCGCCGTGCGTGCGAACGCGCAACTGCACAACGTCCGCCGCGGGATAGATGAATGACGTTCCATTGAGGGTCACGGTGAGCGTCGTGGTACCAGTGACAGCGACCACATCGGCGCTGGAGCGCCCTTGCACCAGGACCGGCCCCAGTGGGGCGTGATACACGCCGCTGAATGCGGCGACGTTGTTTGCCCCGGGGCTGTCGCTGTCCGTTTCGGCGATGGCACCCAGCGGATCGGCCACAAACAGCAGATGGTAATCGCCGTCCACTTCCGCGACCCCGGCTCCCGGCAATGGAATCTGACCGAGGCCGCTGCCGATCGTGAACGACTTGCTGTGCAGACCCACGGACAAATCCACCGCTGCGCTGATTGTCACCGTGCCCAGCAGAGCGTCGCTCCCGAACGCCGCGTCTTCCGAACGATACGCCCCCAGGGTGAACGCGGGGGACGCCTCGCCGAGGATCGTGTACACGACGGTCAACGTCGTGGCGCCGTTGGCCGTCGCCGACAGGACTTGAATGTCCAACACGGGCGCTTCGCCGACATCTGTCACGGCGACAAACAGCGTCTGCGTCGTGACGCCCCCATCTCCATCGCTGGCAGTGACCTCTACGACGTAGGCATTATCAGCATCGGCGTCCGACGGGTTTTCGTAGTCGGGCGCTTCGACAAAGGACAGAATCCCTTCCGGCGTGATCGTGAACCGGCCCTGATCGGCGCCGCCACTAAGCGAGAATGTCACTGTCTGCGCCGGCAAGTCGGAGTCGGCCGCCGCGACCGTCAGCACGGCCGTCGTGTTCTCGGGGACGGCGGGTGTCTGGGTGGACGTGAACACCGGAGCGTTGTCGTTGACAGGCGTCACGGTGACAGAAAGCGTCTGCGTCGAGAGGCCGCCCTCCCCGTCGTCGGCGGTCACTTCCACGACGTACACGTTGTCGGCGTTCGCGTCGCTCGGGGCCTCAAAGTCAGGAACTGCCAGAAACGAAACGCTTCCTTTCGGAGTGATCGTGAACTGCGCCAGATCGTCTCCGCCGGTGAGCGCGTACGTAATGGCCTTTGGCGAATCCTCGTCGTGAGCGCTGACGGCAAGGGTTTTGACCGTCGTGTTCTCAGGAACGCTCGCCGTGTCGGGGGACGTGAACACCGGGGAATGATCGTTGACCGGCGTGACGCTCACCGACAGTTCCTGGACGGCCGTCGCGCCCAACCCGTCGTCGGACGTCACCTGGACGAGGTACACATTGTCGCCGTCGGCGTCCGCCGGGGCTTCGAAGTCGGGAGGACTGACGAACGACAGCACCCCTTCTGGCGTGATCGTGAACAGGCCCTGGTCGGCCCCGCCGCTGAGGGAGAACGTCACGGTCTGCGCCTGCAGGTCGGCGTCGGTCGCGGCGACCGTCAGCACGGCCGTCGAGTTCTCGGGAACGCTCGCCGTGGCAGGCGACGTGAACACTGGAACGTTGTCGTTGACCGGCGTGACGTGCACCGACAGCAACTGATTGGTGCTGAACCCCCCGTCATTGACCGCGACAAAGACAACATACACGTTGTTGCCGTTGGCGTCTGCCGGGTTTTCGTAGTCAGGAGGGCCGTTGAACGATAGCGCCCCCTCCGGCGTAAGCGTGAACAGACCTGCATCTGCTGGCCCGAGGCTAAGCGAGAACGTCACGGTCTGCGCCGGCAGGTCGGCGTCGGTGGCGGTGACGGTCAGCACGGCCGTCGAGTTCTCGGGAACGCTCGCCATGCTGTGCGACGTAATCACTGGAGCGTTGTCGTTGACCGGCGTGGCGTGCACCGACAGCTCCTGGACGGCCGTCGCGCCCAACCCGTCGTCGGACGTCACCTGGACGAGGTACACATTGTCGCCGTCGGCGTCCGCAGGGACTTCGAAGTCGGGAGGACTGATGAACGACAGCACCCCTTCCGGCGTGATCGCGAGCAGCCCCTGATCGGCCCCGCCGCTGAGCGAGAACGTCACCGTCTGTCCCGGCAAGTCGGCGTCGGTCGCCGTCACCGTCAGGACGGCCTTGGTGTTCTCGCCAACGCTCGCCGTATCGGGCGAAGTAATCACCGGCAGGTTGTCGTTGACGGGCGTGACCGTCACTTCCAGCAACTGGGCCCAGACGCCGCCGTCGCCGTCGTCGGCGGTGACTTCGACGACGTACACGTTGTCCGCATTCGCATCGAAAGGCGCCTCAAAGTCCGGAGCCTCCAGAAACGAGAGTTCTCCCGTCGGCGTGATCGAGAACTCCGCCAGATCGTCGCCACCGGTGAGCGAGTAGGTAATGACGGGCGTCGGCAGGTCGTCGTCGAAGGACGTGACAGTGAGCACGGCGGTCGTGTTCTCCGGCACGCTGGGCGTGGCGCTGGACGTAAAGTTAGGCTGAGCGTCGTTCACCGGCGTCACGGTGACGTACACCGTCTGCACGATTTCCGGTCCCGTACCGAATAGACTATCGTAGGCCAGGATTTCCACGACGTACACATTGTCGGCGTCGGCGTCCCCCGGCAGCTCGAAATCCGGCGGAGTCATCGACAGGACTCCGTTTCCGTCGAGATCGAACTTGTTCTGATCAGCGCCCCCCACGATGTGGAACAAGACGCGGTCCCAGGGTAGGTCGGCATCGGTGGCCGTCAGCTGGACAACCAGCGAGGCGTTCTCCGGAACGCTGGGCGTGTCGGTGGAGGTGAACACCGGAGCATTGTCGTTCACCGGCGTCACGGTGACCGACAGCGTCTGCGTTGTGAGGCCTCCCTCACCGTCGTCGGCGCTCACTTCCACGAGGTATACGTTGTCACCGTCGGCGTCCGTAGGGATTTCGTAGTCGGGCGCGTCGACAAACGACAGCACTCCCTCCGGCGTGATCGAGAACAGCCCCTGATCGGCCCCGCCGCTGAGCGAGAACGTCGCCGTCTGTCCCGGCAGATCGGCGTCGGTCGCCGTGACTGTCAGCACGGCCGCGGTGTTCTCGGGTACGTTGGGGCTGCTTGTCGAGGTGAACGCCGGGTTATGGTCGTTGACGGGCGTGACGCTGATCGTGAACGTCGTCTCGAAGAACAGTTCCGACTGATCGGTCGAGCGGACACGAATCGAGTAGCTCGACTGTGTCTCGATGTCGAAGGGGGTGGTGGACCGAAGCGAATCGCCGACGATCTGAAAGCTGGCGTTGTCGGAGTCGCCGGTCCCGGCCACGAAGGTGTAGATGAACGTGTCTCCGGCATCCGGATCGGTAGACGACAGCGTTCCTACGACCGTGCCCGCCGGTTCATTCTCGGAGACGCCGTCGTTCGAGAGCGCGATTGCCGTAGGCGCGTCATTGAAACGCAGAATCCACGGTTCGGTGCCGTGGACGCCGTCGTTGGCCGTAAAGAACAGTGCCCCATCGACGTTCGTCAATTGCTGCGGATTCGAGCCGTTGCTGCCTGCGACGATGTCCTTGACGAGCACGGTGCCGGCGGCCGTCCCGTCGCTCTTCCAGAGCTCGATTCCGTTCGTGCCGTCGCTGGCGACGAAGTATAGCGTCCCGTTCACATTTGTCAGATTCGCCAGCCCCGAGCTGCCAGTTCCCGGATTGACGTCCTTGACCAGCACGGTGCCGGCAGCCGTCCCGTCGCTCTTCCAGAGTTCGCGGCCGTTCGTGCCGTCGCTCGCTGTAAAGTACAACGTCCCGTTCACGTTCGTCAGCAACTCTGGCAGCGAGCTAGCGCCGCCCGCGAAGTGATCCTTGACGAGTACGGTTCCGGCTGCCGTCCCGTCACTCTTCCAGAGCTCGAAGCCAATCGCACCGTTGGTGGCTCTGAAATACAGGGTCCCATTCACATTTGTCAGATTTCCAGGTGACGAGCTGGCGGCGCCCGGATTGATATCCTTCACCAGCACGGTGCCGGCAGCCGTCCCGTCGCTCGTCCAGAGCTCGCTGCCGTTCGTGCCGTCGCTGGACGTGAAGAACAGCGTCCCGTTCACATTCGTTAAAGACTGTATCGAGCCGCTACTGCCCGCGAGGATGTCTTTGACGAGCAGCGTGCCGGCGGCCGTTCCATCGCTCTTCCAGAGCTCGCGGCCGTTTGTGCCGTCGTTGGCCACGAAGTACAGCGTCCCATTCACAATCGTCAGCATCGAGGGCCCCGAGCCGGAGCCCAGATTGATGTCCTTCACCAGCACGGTGCCGGCCGCCGTCCCGTCGCTCTTCCAGAGCTCGTTGCCGTTTGTGCCGTCGCTGGCCGTGAAGTAGGCCAGCGTCCCATCCACAATTGTCAGATCCGCGAACGACGAGGAGCCGGTGCCGGGATTGATGTCCTTGAAGAGCACGGTGCCGGCGGCCGTCCCGTCGCTCTTCCAGAGCTCGGTGCCGCTCGTCCCATCGCTGGCTCTAAAAAACAGTGTCCCGTTCCAGTTCATCAGCGACTGTGGACCGGAGTTGCTGCTGCCCGCGGAGATATTTTTGACGAGCACCGTGCCGGGTTCCGTCCCGTCGCTCTTCCAGAGCTCAAGGCCGTTCGTGCTTTCGGTGGCCGCGAAGAACAGCGTCCCATTGACGTTCGTCAGTACCGACGGAGACGAATCGCCGCCCGCCAGATTGATGTCGCTCACCAGCACTGTCCCGGCGGCCGTCCCGTCGCTCCTCCAAAGCTCAATGCCCCTCGTCCCGTCGTCGGCTCTGAAAAACAGCGTCCCGTTCACGTTTGCCAGAGTCGCCGGCAATGCGTCGGCGCTCCCCGGCAGGATGTCCTTGACCAGCACCGTCCCGGCGGCCGTCCCGTCGCTCCTCCAGAGCTCATTGCCGCTCGTCCCGTCGTTGGCTCTGAAATACAGCGTGCCATTCACATTTGTCAGATTCGCCGGAAACGAACTGCCGGTGCCCGGATTGATGTCTGTCACCAGCACAGTTCCGGCGGCCGTCCCGTCGCTCCTCCAGAGCTCATCGCCGCTCGTCCCGTCGTTGGCTCTGAAGTAAAGCATCCCATTCACAATTGTCAGATTCGACGGCAACGAGCTGCCGGTTCCAGGATTGATGTCGATCACCAGCACAGTTCCGGCGGCCGTCCCGTCGCTCGTCCAGAGCTCAGTGCCGTTCGCGCCGTCGTTGGCCGAGAAGAGCAGCGTCCCGTTCACATTTGTCAGATTCGCCAGCCCCGAGCTACCGGTTCCTAGATTGATGTCCGTCACCAGCACGGTTCCGGCGGCCGTCCCGTCGCTCGTCCAGAGCTCCGTGCCGCTCGCGCCGTCGTTGGCCGAGAAGAACAGCGTCCCGTTCACGTTCGTCAGAAGCTGCGGAGATCCATGGTCGTTGCCCGCGCGGATGTCCTTGACCAGCACGGTGCCGGCGGCGGTCCCGTCACTATTCCAGAGCTCGACGCCGTTCGTGCTGTTGTTGGCTCTGAAGTACAGCGTCCCATTCATATATGTCAGATTCCCCGGTTCCGAGCTGCCGGTTCCCGGATTGATGTCCATCACCAGCACAGTTCCGGCGGCCGTCCCGTCGCTCGTCCAGAGCTCCCTGCCGTTCGCGCCATCGTTGGCCGAGAAGAACAGCGTCCCGTTCACATTTGTCAGACTCTCCGGAATCGAGCTGCCGGTTCCCGGATTGATGTCCTTGACCAGCACGGTTCCGGCGGCCGTCCCGTCGCTCTTCCAGAGCTCAATGCCATTCGTGCCGTCGTTGGCCGTGAAGTACAGCGTCCCGTTCACGTCTGTCGGGAATAAGGGGCTTGAACTGGCACCCGCTATGTTCACATCCTTGAGCAGCACGGGATCGGCCGACAGCAGGACGCGTGTTTCCAGGACGTCCGCGCCACAGGCGAGGACTGTCCCGTCGCGTCCGCGTGTCCGCAAGCGGCGCTGGCCGGCGCGCTTTTGTGATCGGCAGAGCCCCAGCGACGCGGCGCGTGAACGCAGGGCATCGAGCCACGATTTCAGAAGCATGAGGGCAACTCCTCGTGAATGTTCGTTTCTCGGTTCGTCGCTCCCACACTCCGGCTGACGTCGCCACCACGGGCGCGCCGCGGGTGCCACGGCCAGCGAACGAAGTGAGTCGGCCGTGCGTGCGTCGCACAGCGCGGCCGTGGCAGCCTTCGCCAGTGCTAGGAAATGCGCGTTATTGCAACGTCGATCATGGGATAGAAGACTCTTGGCTTCAGAAATCGCAAGCCCGACTGGGCGTAGTGCGACCAACGCTTGAACACAACATTCACGGACTCGCCAGGACTGAGATTGAATCCGTATGTGTCAACCTCGAAGACATTGTGGGCGATGATCACGCTCCTAACCCTGACATGGACGCTGACATGCCAAGTGCTGATGGTTGAGTTCCGAGGATCACGATTTCATGGTCTGCGTTGCGCGCGATGTGTTTCGACTCTCAATCCGAAATCCGCCGCCGATTTTCCGGCTTTTCCCGCGTCCAGATGGGCATTCGGGCTTCGTGATCTCCCACACGCGGACCTCTCCCTGCCTGCTAGCGGCGGCGGTTAGGGCGCGGCCCGCACCAAGAAATCTTCAAAGCGCGTCTACTCTGTGTTTGCCAGGGCTATGCCTGCCGCAGGCGGAGACGGAAGCCCTTCCTGTACGAGCCCGGTATCAGAGAGAACGTCGCCAGAGGGTCGGGGTCGAAATCGACGGACCCTTCGAATTGCCCGGCCACATGGATGACGCCGATGGGATCGACCGCGATCCCGGATCCAAAGTCACCGATGCCTTCCCCACCGAACGTTTCCACCCAGCTCAGGCTCCCCGCGGCGGAGAGCTTCACCACGTAGATGTCGCCAGCGGAGGGGCCGGCTTCGACGCTCGTCTGCGTGACGGTGCCGGCGCCGGGATCGAAGTCGACCGTGCCCCTGTAGCCCCCTGTGGCGTAAATCGCCCCGGCGGAGTCCACATTCAGCCCTCCCACGGTGACGGTGCCGCTGCTCTCCGAGCGCACCAGGGCCCGCGCCCAGACGAGCCCGCCTGACGAATTCAGCTTTGTGATGAACGCGCCGCCCAGGGCGGGCAGCGTCGTCGTCCCGCTGCCGGGGTTGAAGTCGACGGTGTCGCGGTAAGATCCCCCCACGACGATGTTCCCGCTGGTGTCAAGCGCCACGCTGTTGGCGTAGGCATACCCCTTGTTGGCGCCGACCACCTGCCCCACGAATGGGCTGACCCAGCCGAATTTTCCGTTCGTATCCAGCTTCAGGACGAACCCAGCTTCGCTGATCTTGTTGGCAATCTGGCCGGCGGAGACGTACTTGGTCTTGGGGCCGGGGTCGAAATCCACGATCCCGTTAAACGACCCGGCGAGGTACACATTGCCCGACCCGGTCACGGTCAGATCGCCCCCGCCCAGCACCTGGTTGGACTCGATCGTCCGCGACCAGACCGTGGAGCCGGCGGAGGTGAACTTGACGACGTCATAGCCGTCTCCGACCCGCGTCCGCAAGGCATAGACGTTTCCGGCGGAATCGACGCTGATCCCCGTGCCGAGCACGGTGCCGGCGTTGGCTGTCCCCAGGCTCCCGGCCCATTGGATTGTTCCATTCGCAGAGAGCTTGGCGGCAAACCCGTTTTGTTCTCCGGCGGTCGTCAGGATCGTCGACCCGAAGTCCGACGGGCCGACGAATTCTCCGGAGACGTAGACGTTTCCGGCGGTGTCAACCTCGATCTTGCGTACCGAGTCGGTTAAGCCTCCAAAGGCGTCCCCCCCCATCCGCCGCACCCAGACCAGCGAATTGTCGGGGGCATACTTGGCCACGAAGCCATCCTCGGCGCCGCGCGCGGTGAGGATGTCGCCGTCTCCGGAATGCACGGCGCCCTGATCGAAATCCACCGTGCCCCTGAAGTAGCCAGCAACGAAGCTGTTGCCGGCCTGATCGGTCGCCACGTCCCTGGCCGCGCTGTTCCCGGCGTCATTCCCGATGCTCAGGACCCCGTCGAACGCTACCGAGAGCAGCGAACGCTCCTCGAGGACTTCCGCGGCCAGATGGCAGGGCTGGATGGCGCGGCGGCTGAGATCGGCGCGACGCGGCCACCTTCGTCCAGCAGTTGCCCCGAACAGTTGACGCACGTATTGAAACCAAATTGACGTTGCGGTTCGCATGGCTTACTCCTCACGGCCTGCGCTTCGGAAAACAGGAACCGCAGCGCGCTGGCCTTGTGCAGCGGGATGTTTGTCGATGCCACTCACCAATCAGTGCGCCATCCGTCTGCGCGGCACATCACAAATTCGGACGACGCGAGCGTATGTCCGATTCGACCAGCGCTTTCCCTGGAATGGGCGGCAGCATTTGAGAGACTGGGCGATGGCGCAAATTGACTGCCCCGCAGCCTTGAAATGTAAGGTCGACTCCGAGTCCGGCGCTCGCACGAACTATTCAGGAGTGCTCTTCGTCGTGGCGGCAGCCTCCGGGGCCTGTTCGTCCAATGTCGGTGCATTCCCGAGCAGCTTCTCTGCGTCAGCTTGCAGGCTCTTGAACATCGCGGGTGAAGGATGGGTCGTCTGACCCTGCTTCAGGCGTTCTTCACAGTGCTTCTCGTAGGCCGGCAACCATTCCTTGCCGCGATCGAAACAGGCTCGGGCCTCGTCCTGATCGCCGAGCTGCCAGTGCGCCATCGCCCGAACGAAGTCGCTTTCGCCGCCGTTCGGCTGCATCCTGAGCATCTCGAGGCTTCCCTTCCAGTCGCCCGTCCGATACAGGGCCCACCCCAGCGATTTCTGACACACATCATCCTCCGGTTTCAGTTCGAACGCGCGCCGTGCCAGCTTGAGCGCGAGGTCGGGATCGCGGAGCCAATCGGGGGCCGTCGTCAGCAGGTCGGCAAGCTGGAAGCACCGCCAATCACTCTCGGACCGATCGATGACGATCTGTATCAGCGCCTGGATCGTTCGCAGCGTCGCGTTCCTGTATGCAGCCAGGCGCCTCGGCGGCAACCAGTCATCCTGCGGCACACTCTTCAACAGATACTTACTCGCTTCACAAACGAAGGACACAAGCTGGTCGGACCCGGGTGCGTGGCGCATGGTCAGCAATCGAGCCTGGGCCATTCCTCTTCCGAACCAGACTTCGGCCTGGTCGCGATACTCCTGTGAGGCCACCTCCCGTTGCGCCGGCCCAAGGGTCTCGTCGCGCCGCGCCAAAGCCGCGCAATCGAGCAGTTCGCATCCCCAAGTGAAGTTGTGCCACGCTCGGTCCAGGTTGCCGGCGGCGACGTCGGGTTCGTGCGGCGCCGGCTCCTGAATCACCGGCAACTGTTGGATGACTTCAGCCGCGCCTGCATGATTCCCCAGGTCGAGCAACGCTTCGGACAACTGGCACCGAATGAGCATGATCCGGTTTTTGAGGAGGCGATGTTCGGGATTGGCCTTCAAAGATTCCTGTGCCGTGACAAGGACCTTTTCGAACGTCCGGCGAGCTTCCTCGTAGTTCTTTTCGATCTCGAAAAGGTTTGCCTGGTGGAACGATTCATGAAGGAACCCCAACATATAGTCGACGTTCTCCGGATAGCGATCAGAAAGCCTTTCCCAGACCGCCAGGGCCCGGCTGCGATACCCCAGGTTTCCCAGCGACATTGCCAGACTCTTCTGGTAATCGGGAACGTCGGGGAAGTCTGTCGCCAGCCCCTCACACAGCGAGAGAGCACGACGTTGAACCTCCTCTGCCTCAGCCTCGCGCTTTGTCCAACCCAGAATCACCGCCTGATTGTTCAGGGCCACCTTCAGCGCGTGACGGATCCGCGCATCGCCGGGGCGTTCCTTCAGCAGTTCCGACAGAAGGGACTCGGCGTCACGGAGAGCTGCCTCGGCCTTCTCGTTCTGTCCTCCCCACCACATCGTTTGTGTTCCCAGGATGCTGTACGCGGCTGCCAACCCCGCGCGGTAGTCGAAATCTTCCGGAGACTCGCGGACGAGTGACTCCCAGGTCGCCAATGCGGCTCGAACGGCGGACTCGGCTTCAGGGATCTTTCGCACGTTCTTCAGCTCATTGCAGAGCTCTTCCAGCGCGCGCGCCAGTCTCTTTCGCGATGTCGCGCTGGTCAGGGCCGTTTCCAGTTTTGGCAGCTCCGCGTTCGCCTGGACGGCGTGTTGTTCAGCCTCTTGCGCTCTGCCTGAGTGTCGACAGGCGGCTGCGAGTTTGACGTGGGCGTAACCGAGCTCCAGACGGAATTCGGGATGGTCGGGTTGCTCACGGACCAGTATCTCGCATCGTGGCAGCAACTGGAGGAACGCCTCTTCCGCCGCCGGGCGATGTCCCAGCGTGGACTGAATCGATCCCACGCGATGAAGCGCCAGTGCCGCCTCGTAGCGCAATTCTGGGCTTGCTCCGGCATCTTTGGAGAACTCAACGTAGAACGACAGCGCTTTCTCCAGAAAATCGCGCTGCAGAGTCGTCAGCGCTCCCTGCTCCGCCAGCCATTTTTGCGCCACCTGCGTATACATTTCGTCGACCGCTTTGCGGGCGAGTTGATTCTGGAGGCGGGCATCCGCCAGCGCATCGGCCGTGTTGCGCTCCGCCTTCATGGCCCGAACCGCCTGCCAGACGCTCCCCGTCGTCCCCGCGCAGACGGCCAGGCCCAGCAGCAGGGCCGCCGTCAGCAGGCCCCGACGCCGGCGGGCGAACTTCTTCAGGCGATATGCCGTCGACGGCGGACACGCCAACACAGGTTCGTCGTCCAAATACCGCTGCACGTCGGCCGCGAAAGCGCTCGCCGATTCGTAACGGCGCTGGCGGTCCTTTTCCAGCGCCTTCATAACAATCCAGTCGAGATCGCCGCGCAACGCGCGCGTGAGCTGCCGGTCGTCGAGGCCCCGTTTGCCTGAGAGGGTCGTGCGGGACTTCGCCTCCAGAGTGCTGATCCTCTGACTCGGCCGCGGCGGCTCGTCCTCGCGGATCATGCGACGCATTTCGTCGAAGCCGACTTTCGAAAACGTCTCCTTATCAAACGGCGTGGCGCCGGTCAGCAGCTCGTAGAGCAGCACGCCCAGCGAGTACACGTCGCTACGGGTGTCCACGTTGAGGCCGCTCAGTTCGGCCTGTTCGGGGCTCATGTACAGGGGCGTCCCCACCATTTGCGCGTGCCGCGTGTAGACCGTGCGCTCTGTCAACCGCTGGTTGATCGCCTTGGCAACGCCGAAGTCGATCACCTTGGGGACCGGCGTCCCGTCGTGCAGCGTGACCAGCACGTTGAAGGGCTTTAGGTCGCGGTGGATGACCCCCTTTTGATGCGCATGCTGCACCGCCTGGCAGACCTGGATGAACAGCTTAAGCCGCTCGCACGGGGTGAGACTGGCCTTGTCGCAGTAATCGGTGATGGGAATGCCCCGGACCAACTCCATGACGAAGTAGGGGCGGCCGGAAGAAGGCGGCAGGCGGCAGGAGTCAGGAGTCAGAGAATTCCCGCGTTCTGTTTCCTGATTCCTGTCGCCTGTCTCCTGCCTCCTGTCCCCTGCTGCCGTCGTTCCCGCGTCCAGCACTTTGGCGATGTTGGGGTGGTCCATCAGCGCCAGGGCCTGGCGTTCGGCTTCGAAGCGGGCGATCACTTCCCGCGTGTCCATGCCGGGTTTTATGACTTTGAGGGCCACCTTGCGGCGGACGGGACGCTCCTGCTCGGCGACGTAGACGATGCCCATGCCCCCCTCGCCGATGACTTCCCGCAGCTTGTAGGGGCCGATCGTGGCGCCGGGCTGCGCGGCCTCGTCCGTGAGGTACGTCTTCGACAGCGGCTCGGCCGGGGCTTCGAGGAACTCCCCTGCGCCGTAGGCCGACAACAGCGATTCCACAGACCGCCGCAGCGCAGGATCACCGGCGCAGGCCGACTCGAGAAACGCGGCTCGCTCGCGCAGGTCGGGACGCTCCAAGGCCGCGTTGAAAATCGACTCCTCTGTCGTGCCCATACCAACGTCTTTCGTGCGCCAAAACTGCCCTGCGATTAGTGCGCCGTTCCGTCCTCCGGCACATCACTGTTTCTCTGTTTTAGTCTGCCGACCCGTTCCGCAGTTCGCGCGCCAGCCAGGCGCGGGCGTATCTCCAGTCCCGGTCGGCAGTTGGCGTGGAAACGCCCAGCACCCCGGCGGCTTCGGACTGAGTCAATCCGGCGAAATAGCGGAGCTTGACCAGTTCGGCCTTTCGAGGATGCACTGCGGCCAGTCGGCTCAGTGCCGCATCGACGTCCAGAACGTTGCAGGGCATTTCCTCCACCGCCGGCGCGATGATGTTCAATGAAAGCCGCGCACGACCCCCGCCACGTTTCAGTCGCCGTTTGCGGCGGGCTGTTTCAACCAGGATGCGCCGCATCGCTTCGGCCGCAGCGCCGAAGAAGTGTGCCCGGCTGTTCCAGTTCGATTCCACCTTGCCGCTGACGAGCCTCAGGTAAGCTTCATGGACCAGTGCCGTCGCCTGAAGCGTCTGCCCTGGTTTTTCCCTGCCGAGCCGCCGGACGGCCAACTCCCGCAACTGAGTGTAAACCAAGAGCAGAAGTTCCTCGGCCGCGCGCGGATCTCCTCTCTGGACTCCACTCAGCAACGTTGTCACGTCGGTCATTTTGTCCCCAAAAACCGGAATCGAGGATGCATTCGAGGGGTCGTGCATTCTAAGCCGCCCAAGGGCCGGGGGCAATTGCAGGGAGAGTTTTGCTGAACCAGAGTGGTCTTCGTGATACCTCACGGCCCTTTGAAGAGGGCTTTGGAATGAACTGTCGGCAGGACGGTCTCGTGGCTGCCTGAAACGAGCGTCCGGGCCGATTCGGCGCGCAGCAATTCCAGCGTCAGGCGCAGATCCCAGGCCAGCGGTTCCCCTGGTGCGGTCTTTCCCGCCGCGAACAGACGGTCGGCTTCCGAGGTCCCACGGTCGTGCCATTGGCGTAATTCCGCCCGGCCCCGCGGGCCGCGTGCGTCATCGCCAGGAGGAACGAAGCGCACGCGTCGAAAAACGGGTTGGGCGATGGACCCCCTGCAGCGAACGGGAGAGGTGCAGCAGCGCCTCGTCACGTTGTTCGGCGCGATACATCTTTGAACGTCTGACTATGCGTGGCAGAACGTAGTCGAGACCTGCTCGTTTCGGGCGCGTAACCAAGTACGGTGCCCTGTGCCGCAGGGCATGAACCAAGTTTTCAGTGCTGGGATTGCCGGTCATAACCACTACGGCAATATCGGTGTGACTCCGAATTTTTGAGAAGAGGTTGCGTCCGACATCCTCGTCTTCGAGGCCCCGTCGACTTTCGTCGCAAGTTCTCGGAACTTCCAGGTCGAGCAATACGCCTTTATAATCGGCAGCCTGACGATCGAGCAGCCTGTCAGCTTCCTCCCGGCTGAACGCCGTGTCGACACGGAAGCCTGGCAACATCAGCGCTCCGGATTTGAGCCGACCGGGGGCTACGACCAGGATGCGGGAACGATCATCCTTTCTGACAGCAGCGTCTGGGTCAGCGTGCTGCAGATTGCGCTCTGGTGGATTATAGGCAGCGGCCATCCGATTCAACTGCTCACGCGCAATTCGCCATCGCGCGCCGTTCGGGGTCAACTCGGCGACCACCTTTTTCATTGATACAGGATTTCGTTGGTACAGAATTCGGTACAGAATGTATGGAAAATACGCCAAAACTCAGTAAAATCAGTAACCGTATGTAAGCTTGAGAGGCGCGGTGTTCCTCCCCCTAACCTGTTCCCCTGAAATCGCTTTGAGTCTTTTTGTCCCAGCGGCTCCACGCGGCCTCCGGAGCCGAAGGTTGGAGGTTCGAATCCTCTCGGGGATTCTCCCGTAGGCGGATTTCTCAGAAATCCGTACAAGTTGACGCCGCCAGATAGCCAACATCGCGTCTCTGCACATCGACATGGCCGACCCACTGGAAGTCACGCTACGTATCCCCGGTGACTGGTCGCATCCAGGCGAACTCCTGGAGCGTCTGCCGGACGATGTTCGTCTGACTCCCGACGCGTTGATATTGCCCACGGGCACCGAGATTGAGTTCATCCCGATGGCCCCGGACGAGCAGTTTCCCGAGATATTCAAGTCGTCTTGTCGCCGGCCCGCCGCAGCGGCCGAGCTGGCGATCGTCGACCGCTACACGGTGAATGTCGGATTGAACGGTCCGGGAGGTTCGATCGAGTCCGCCTTGACGATGATGCAGGCGGGCGCGGCGATCGTGCGGGCCGGCGGGGCGGGGGTCTTCATCGACAACTGCGGTCTCGCTCATGGGGGGAGATTGTGGCTACAAATGACGGATGACGCCACCCCGGACGCCATCAGCTTCGCCTTTGTATCGCTTGTCCGCGGCACCCAAGAGATGTACACGATGGGGATGCATGTCCTGGGATTTCCTGACCTCCTGATGCGCACCGCCGACATCGGCGAGCAGGAAGAAACGATCGTCGAGATCATTCGCTACGTCTGCGGCAGCGGCCGACCGATCGGGGTCGGCCACCTGCTGGCCGACGAGCGCGGCCCCCGCTTTCAGGTCATTGCCAGCACGCCGGACGACCTCGACCCCCAAAGCCCAATGCACAATCCCTTCGGTCGCCTGAAAATCGCCAGCGCGAAGGATGTCGCGGAAGCCAATTGAAGTGAGTTCGGCGAGGACTTCCGCAGGGGATAGGCACTCATTCATTGATGGGATCCGCTTGAGAAGTCAGCGGCTCATTGCCCATTTGCCATGAACGATGAGAGAGACGCATGCTCAATCCACACACGCTCTACACGGTGGGCTACGGAGCATGGAAGACGGCCCAGCGGATGGAGAAGCTGATCGCCGGTCTGCAACAGGCGGGAGTAACGACTTTGGTCGATACGCGGCACTCTCCCTGCGCTTCGGCGCTAAATCCCAACTCTTTCTACGGTCCCAAGGATTGGAACCTGCAGGTCCAGGGAGGGATTGCCGAATCGCTGCGGGCGCATGGAATTAAGTATCTCTGGCTGGTCGAGTTGGG
>JBJXGA010000501.1:0-3610 GCA_046152955.1 Planctomycetales bacterium
GTATGTATAGGTTTGGTTGCCGCCGCAGCGTGTGCGATCGGTCCGGCCGTAGCTGCGGGGCTATCGGCAGTTGGAGCGCAGGCGATATGCATGGGACGTTCGTTCATTTTTTGGACACAGACCACGACTGCTGGTCAGTTGACGGTAGCGGGAGCAATGAGTGCCGGGATAGCGGCCGGCGATGATAGGGATCCAGCGACGATGGTGCCTGCCTTTTTTGGTGGTGTGGTAATCTGTGGTGGCCGCGGCGGATTGCGCGGAGGAACTCAGTCGGCACGTCCCGCGTTTTCAGGAGTGGCCACGGCTGGTGCATCTCAGCCCGTGGCGACGAATCGACCGCTGACATTCACGTTTGTTATAGGTGGTTCGACTCCGCTACACACTTCGGGACCATCCGATTCTAGCGTTTCGACTGTCGGAGGTAGCAGACCCATCGTACTTGGAACGCGCGGTGGCCTTGGGGGTTGTTCGCTGACAGCTCAGACATTGGGATGTGGGATACAAAGACCGTCTCAACGCGTAACGCTATATGACCTGACAACCGGCCAATTTGTTTCTGATCCCTTTAGTCCACCGTCACCGTTCTAGATGACGGACGCACAGCGCATTGCCCACTGGCGACGACTCGCTGCAGAGCCAGAGTCTGGATTGACCGCGGAGCAAGTTGCTGAGATCATTGTACACGGAGGCTGCGGACCGCAGCGCTCTAATCCAGAAACAGGAGAATTCGAGACAATGGAGCTGTCTCATGAGCCCGTCCCGCTTTGGGACGGGGGCATTGAGGTTGTTCCGCGATGGCCTCCTGACCACGCCAGAGTTGATCCTAACCGCCACGTGAGGAAAGGTGGAAGCAAATGACAGACACAAGTAGCCGGGACTATTGCGAGTCGGGATTGTCCATTCAATATGCGATGATGGACCACGCAAAACAATTTCCGAACCCCAAGGCACGTCCTAAATTCATTATTTGGGGCGGACGTAAAATCACCACGGCGGTTCAGATCCCAGTTGCTGCCGACGGCATTGTTCGAGGAGAGTTCTTAAAGTCAGATGCTACTGTTCGCCAAGGGTTTGACTTGAAGGTTGACGAAGGCTGGATTGAGTTTTCCGGTAGCGAGCACGTGTGCCTTCTCAGAACTTGGCGGGATGACAGTCTTCCTGACACTATCGAATATCCATATCATTCTCGAGGCGCGTCAATTTGGGTGTGGAACGTCTACGAGAGGCCGTACCCTAACGGCGGGATCGTCGAGGAAAAATGGACTAATAACGCAGGTTTCTGGGTTGAGACGCTGAATGCATCCGAACGGATCTATCATTGCAGCCATGGAATGAGCGCAATGCCAGATTTCGAATCACTCGTGTTTAAGGTCTCCGTCAGGTCGCGGTGATCTGGGGAACAAAATATGGCATCCAGGGCCAGCGCGCAATCTGGGGCAAATGCGTAGAATGGAATGACTGGCGATTCGCGTCGGTAAACGATAAGGCCTAGATCACGGATTCGGCCAGCGGACGAAGAGTCACGGCAAGTTGTACAGTATGAAATCGCTCGGACTTGGCGTATTTTGGTCAGTCGTCACGGAGGACGAGAGACCAGTCCGGGAGCCACGCCATGGAGTCAGGCGATTCGATTTTCCTCACCACGGCGATCAATACAGTTCGCTGGTCACGAGAAGAAGTCGCTCAGGCCCTCGAGCAGTCGGATCGTTGTCGGCCGGAGATCTCTCAGCGACAGTTCGCCAGACAGGCGCACCTCCCGCGGAGCACGGTGCAGTTCTGGATTCAGCGCCGTGAACAACTCCCCCTGGATCCCCCACTGGCCCATTTTCTGGAAAGTCCCGCAGGGGTCGAATTTCTGGGGCGAATACTGCTGGCGCTGCATTTGGTCTTCGAGCAGGACAGCACCTGCGGTCTGAGGAAAATCACTCGCTTTCTGGAACTCGCGCAACTGGATCGCGTCGTCGCCGCCTCGTACGGCGCCCAGCAGGCGTATGCGACCGTCGTGACCGAGCAGATCATCGAATATGGCCGCTCCGAGCAACAGCGGTTGGCGGCGCAGATGCCCGCTCGCCAGATCACGGTTTGCGAAGACGAGACATTCCATCCCGAGATCTGTCTGGTGGCGATCGAACCGGTTTCCGGATTCGTCGCGCTGGAGGCCTACCGCGACCAACGAGACACCCAGACCTGGAACACGAGCCTCGCCACGGCACTCAGCGGGCTGCCGGTCACGGTGATTCAGACGGTCAGTGATGAGGCGTCCGCACTGCGGGCGCATGCCCGAGACGGGCTGGGGGCGCATCATTCGCCGGACTTGTTTCACGTCCAACAGGAACTGTCACGCGCGGTTTCCGGGCCCCTGGCGGCTCGCGTGCGATGCGCCGAGCACGCGCTCGGCCTAGCGAACGAGGCGGTCGCCACCCGGCTGGCGGAGTGCGACGCCTGTCGCCAGCAATGCCCGGACACGGACGCGATTGCGGCGCTCGACCAACAGGCCGCGGCGGCGGAACAGGCGCGCGACGCGGCGATCGCGCGGGTCCAGACTTGTCGCCAGCAACAAGCGCAAATGCGACAGGCGAGGCTCGGAGTGAGCGCCGACGATCACCCCTTCGATCTGAGTTGCGGCACTCCGCGCGACGCGGCCGACGCAAAGCGTCTCCTGGGGGCGCGGTTCGACGAGATCGAACGACTGGCCGCCGAGGGCGACTTGCCCGACTCCAGTTTCGCCAAAATCGCCAAGGCGCGCCGCGTGCTGCCTGGACTGGTGGCGACGATCGCGTTCTTCTGGCAGATGGTCTGGTCGTGGGTCAACCGCCTGTCGCTCCCCGCCGAAATCGAGCAATCGTTGATCCACGACTGTCTGGCCGGCACATATCTGCGTTTGGCCGCGGCGAAAGCCCCGACGGCGGAGCGTCGTCGCGTGCTGCGGGAACTCGCCGAACAGTGTCTGTCTCGCGCGCGAGACGGCCCGCTGAGTCAATTGCCACTCGTGGAACGCGAGGAACTGGAACGGCTGGCGGTTGAGTGGGCGAATCTGTTCCAGCGGTCGAGTTCCTGCGTGGAGGGCCGGAACGGTCACTTGTCGTTGTGTCACCACAGCCTGCACCGACTCCGCCCGCAGCGCTTGACCGCGTTGACGGTGCTGGCCAACTACTTCCATCGCCGCCGCGACGGGAGCACGGCGGCCGAACGGTTCTTCGCGGCGCCGCCCAGCGACCTGTTCGAGTGGCTGCAATCTCACGTTCCTTCGCCGTCGCGTCCCGCCGCGCGGCGTCATGAGGCCCGGCGTCACGCTGCCTGAATCTCAAACGCGAACCTCAAGACCGCGTCAGAGAACGCTGGCGGTGCGCGCTGCGGCAACTCTCACTGCCCGGCGACTCTGTACACTACTGCGGAAACCCCGCGCGGCCGAAACGACGATCAAGGCCGGCCAGAGGGGCGAATCGATGCCCCCTGGGGAGGGGCTGGGGCAACTCCGGACCGACGAAAACGCGCTCTGGAGGGAGAGACCGAGTGAAGTATACTCCGAGCGGGGTTGGAGGAACCACTCCTGGCTCCGCCGCCGGCTGGCTCTTCGAGAATACGTCGCGGTGTCTACCGCCGCGTTGGT
>JBJXGA010000390.1:0-8005 GCA_046152955.1 Planctomycetales bacterium
GTTGCGCCTGGTCGGGAAGATAAACCTTTCCCTCGTTCAGTCGCTGAAGAAGTTCTTCGGGCGTTACATCGACCAATTCGAGTTCGTCCGCAGCATCAAACACGCGGTCCGGAATGGTCTCGCGGACGACGACCCCTGTGACCTGGCCCACCACATCATTGAGCGACTCGATATGCTGAACATTGAGCGTCGTCCAGACATTGATCCCCGCGTGCAGCAGTTCTTCGATATCCTGCCAGCGTCTTTCGTGGCGTGCGCCGGCCGCATTGGTGTGGGCCAATTCATCCACAAGCACGACGTCGGGATGACGGGCTAACGTGGCATCGACGTCGAACTCCCGAAGGACCATGCCTCGATATGCAACCTCGCGCGCAGGAATCACGTCGAGACCGGTCATCAAGGCTTGGGTCTCCGGTCTGGCATGCGGCTCAATGTAACCCACCACGACCTCTCGCCCCTGTTGGACTGCCTGGTGCGCAGATTCGAGCATGGAGTACGTCTTGCCGACACCGGCGGCGTAGCCAAAGAAGATTCTGAGGGTACCGCGTTTTGTCTGGGACTCGTCCGCTCTGATCTGTGCCAGTAGTGCGTCCGGGTTGGGTCGGGTGACTTCCATTGCTGGCACTTATTCCGTGCTGAATTGATGGTCAAGTGCCAAATTCAGTTTGAGCACGTTGACCCGTGGTTCACCGAGGACAATGAATTGTCGGCCTTCCGAGTTCATTGCCACAATTCGGCGCACTTGATCTTCCGTCAATTGACGTGCCTTGGCAACGCGCGAGATTTGGAATTCGGCAGCGGCAGGTGAAATATGAGGATCGAGACCGCTCCCGGAGGCAGTCACCAGGTCGATCGGGATTTTCCGGGCTGGAATTCCATCCGCTACCAAGTCCGCAATGCGCATTGCACACGCCGTACGCAGGTCAGGATGTAATGGGCCATAATTCGAGCCACTGGAGGCAGCGGCGTTGTACGGAACTGGAGTGGTAGCCGACAGTCGGCCCCAAAAGTATTTGGGTTGGGAAAACGGCTGCCCGATCAATTCGGAGCCGACAAATCGTTCTCCTGACGCGATCAGACTTCCCTGAGCCTGACGAGGGAAAGCAAAGCGAGCGACCTGGGTGATCACCAGCGGATAGATGCCACCGGTCAAAACAGAAAGAACGATGAGCATCGAAACGGTCGTGCGCAGTTGAGCGAGCATTGGGGATGTCCTTAAACCAGTCCGCAGGAATTCAGCAACAGATCGATCGCTTTGATACCGACGAAGGGGACGAGCAGGCCGCCGACACCATAGATCAGCAGATTGTCACGCAGGAGCTGCGCAGCTCCGACCGGCCGATAGGCGACACCCTTTAGGGCCAGCGGAACAAGCGCGATGATGATCAAAGCGTTGAAGATCACCGCCGACAGAATCGCACTCGCAGGGGACGCCAGGCGCATGAGGTCGAGCGACTTGAGTGCGGGATACGTCGCCGCAAAGGCGGCCGGCAGGATGGCAAAATACTTTGCCACATCATTGGCAATGCTGAACGTCGTGAGCGCTCCGCGCGTCATCAACAACTGCTTGCCGATGTTGACGATTTCAATGAGCTTCGTCGGGTTGGAATCCAGGTCGACCATGTTTCCCGCCTCCTTAGCGGCCTGCGTTCCACTGTTCATAGCGACCGCCACGTCGGCCTGAGCCAGTGCCGGCGCGTCATTTGTCCCATCGCCGGTCATCGCGACCAAGCGGCCACCCCGCTGATACTTGCGAATCAACGACAACTTTTCTTCCGGTGTCGCTTCCGCCAAATAGTCATCGACACCAGCCTCAGCGGCAATCGCAGCGGCCGTCAACGGGTTGTCACCCGTGATCATGACCGTCTTGATGCCCATTTGCCGCAGTTCCATGAATCGATCTTTGATGCCTCCCTTGACGACATCCTTGAGTTCGATGACTCCCAGAACGGTGGCATCGTGACTGACGACCAGGGGCGTACCTCCAGACCTGGCGATCTGCTGCACGGTGGTACGGACTTCGTCGGATAAAAATCCCCCCAAGGCACGGACATGCGATTCAACCGCCTCTGCGGCCCCTTTCCGAATCTCATGACCATCCAGTGAGACACCACTCATCCGGGTTCGAGCGGAGAAGGGAATGAAATGCGGCTGAATACTCTCCAAGTCTCGTCCGCGCATGCCAAACCGCTTTTTGGCCAGGACCGCGATGCTGCGTCCTTCAGCCGTCTCATCCGCCAGGGACGCCAGATGGGCGGCCTCCGCTAACTCTCGCTCGACGAACCCTGCCGCAGGCAGGAACCGCGTTGCCTGCCGATTCCCCAAAGTGATCGTTCCCGTCTTATCGAGCAACAAGACATCGACATCACCTGCCGCTTCGACGGCTCGACCGGACATGGCAATGACGTTGGCCTGACTGAGTCGATTCATGCCCGCGATCCCAATCGCAGACAACAAGGCGCCGATCGTCGTCGGTGCCAGACAGACAAACAGGGCTACCAGCACCGTCAAGCTGATTGCCCGCCCCTGGCCAGAGACGGAAACACTGAACATTGTCGCCGGAGGCAGAGTCGCCACCACGAGCAGGAAGATGAGCGTGAGAGCGGCCAGTAAGATCGCCAGCGCGATCTCATTGGGGGTTTTCTGACGCTGAGCGCCTTCGACCATGGCAATCATCCGATCGAGAAAACTTCTTCCGGGCAGTGTTTTGACCTCAACGATCAGCCAATCGGAGATCACGCGCGTGCCCCCCGTCACCGAACTGCGATCCCCGCCACTCTCCCGAACGACAGGAGCGCTTTCTCCAGTGATCGCACTCTCATCGACCGACGCCACCCCCTCGATGACTTCGCCATCGGCGGGAATTGTCTCGCCGGCTTTGACGAGAACCACATCGCCAACATTCAAATCTGGAGCAGCGACATCAACGGTTGCGCGGCGACCAACATCGGTCAACTTCCTGGCGATGACCGACGTGCGACTCTTCTTCAACGACGCGGCCTGAGCTTTGCCATGCCCTTCGGCAATGGCTTCCGCGAAGTTTGCGAACAACACCGTGAACCAGAGCCACAGCGTGATACCGAAGATGAATGCAGAAGGCTCGTCCGCCACACTGGTGAACGAGTGCAGCCAAAGTGCTGTCGTGAGCAGGCTGCCGATGTATACCGAGAACATGACTGGGTTGTGGACTTGAATGCGCGGGTCCAGCTTTCGCAGTGAACCAATCAGGGCATCCTTCAGAAGGTCGTTGTCCAACAAGCGGCGAGTTGTGCGATTCATGTTAGCGACTTCACTCCGCGGACATCTGCGTGAATTCGGCGATTGGGCCCAGTGCCAAAACAGGAAAGAAACTCAGCGCTCCCACGATGACCACCACGGCCACGAGCAGAGCCACGAACAATGGTTTATGCGTGGGCAGGGTGCCTGGCCCAACCGGAATTTGTCTTTTGGCGGCCAGCGACCCCGCAATGGCCAGCACGGGCAACATGACCCAGAAGCGGCCAATCAGCATCGCCAATCCCAGCAGGCCGTTGTAAAAGGGAGTATTCGCTCCCAGCCCCGCAAAGGCACTGCCGTTGTTGTTCGCGACAGACGAAAATGCATACAGCACTTCGCTGAAACCATGCGGGCCGGGATTGAAGATTGTCGAACGACCCGACTGGGTCGCGATTCCGATCGCCGTTCCCACCAGAACCGTACCGCAGGGCAACAGGATTGCCAGAGCAGCCATCTTGATTTCAAACGCGCCGACTTTCTTGCCGAGATATTCAGGGGTGCGTCCCACCATCAAACCAGCGATGAACACGGCCAGGAGAACAAACACCAGCATTCCATACAGCCCGGAGCCAACGCCGCCAAACACCACTTCACCGAGTTGAATCAACCAGAGTTGGATCAGCCCTCCGAGCGGAGTGTAGGAATCGTGCATCGAATTGACAGAACCATTGGAGGCGGCTGTCGTGGCCACGGACCACATGGCCGAGTTCACAATGCCCAGCCGCAATTCCTTTCCTTCCATATTCCCGCCGGGATGCGCGTCCGATTCAACTTGATCGACCGGCAGGTCGGCCAGAGTCGGATTTCCTTGTTGCTCAACCACAATGGCCGCCAGCATCAAGGGGACAAGGATCGCCGCCATCGCCGCGAAAAGCGCCCAGCCCTGCCGACGGTCGTGAACCATCTCGCCCACCGTCAGACAGAGCGCCGCTGGAATGATCAGAATCGAAAACATCTGCAGAAAGTTGGACAGTGGCGTCGGGTTCTCCAGAGGGTGGGCAGAGTTGACGTTGAAGAACCCGCCCCCGTTTGTTCCGAGTTGTTTGATGGCAATTTGAGAAGCGGCTGGTCCTACGGCGATTTTTTGGAATGTCACTGGAGTCCCTGTGGAATCGTGCGGCGGATCCAATAACTGGACGTCACGATATGCACTCTGCGTCTGCACGACGCCCTGTGAGACAAGCGCCACGGCCAACAGCAACGACAGGGGCAACAGGACGTACAGGATTCCCCGCACCACGTCGACCCAGAAGTTGCCGAGTTTGTCGGATGCGGCCCGCATGAATCCCCGCACCATCGCGGCCAGTACCGCCATGCCGACTGCCGCCGACACGAAGTTCTGTACGGTCAAGGCGAGCATCTGTGTCAGGTAACTCATCGTGGATTCTCCGCCGTACCCCTGCCAATTCGTGTTCGTGACGAAGCTCACCGCTGTGTTGAACGACGAATCCGGTGAAACCGCAGGTAGGCCCTCCGGGTTGAGTGGCAGTAGATCCTGCATACGTTGCAGGCCATACACCGCCAGGAAACTGGCGGCGCTCAACCAAAGTACGGCTGCGGCATATTGCTTCCAGGTCATTTCCTGGGACGCAACCACTCCACAGGATCGGTACAGCAACCGCTCCAGGGTCGTCAGCCAGCGGGTGAACCGAGGCGGTGTGCCTTCATAGATGCGCGCCATGTACATGCCCAGCGGCTGGACACAGGCGAACAACAGTCCCAGCAGCAGTCCGATTTGAAGCAAGGCGTTCGCAGTCATGAGAAAAACTCCGGCTTCAACAGGGCGACCGTCAAATAGCAGACGAGTGCAATCGTCCCGATCAGGGCCACAATCGTCGTCCAGTCCATGATCACTCTCCTTCCTTGAGGCCGCTAAAGAATCGAATCAGGCCGACGGAGACACAAAAAAAGCCCGCTGTCATCAAGAGCCACACGATGTCCATCTGGAAATGCTCCTCGAAGCAGGTCATCCAGACAATTTAAGCAGATGTCGTGTCAAAATGGGGCAAAAAGAATAGGCGAACGCATCAAGACTTTGTAAAAATGTCGGTTCCGCCGGCCATCGTCGCCCGTTTAGGCCCGGTGACGATTGACGATTGCGTTCTTGACGGCAGACCATGCATCCTTCCTCTGTAGAAATCCTCGCCACATCCCTGTTCGCGCTGGCGGTGCTGCATACGTTTGCCGTGAAACGGTTTGCCCGTTGGGCTCATAAGTATCCTTCCGGCTCCATCCCGGAAAACATCCTGCATTTTCTGGCCGAGACGGAAGTCGTCTTCGGTCTGTGGGGAGCGGTGTTGTTCGCCGGAATCGCGGTTGTGCGGGGCTCGATCGCAGAAGCCACGCACTACATTGAGGGGCTGAATTTCAATGAGGCAAAGTTTGTGCTGGTGGTCATGGTGGTCGCGGCCACCCGGCCGGTGGTGACTTTGGCGGAGGACATTCTCACCGGCCTCGCGCGGCTGCTGCCGCTCCGCCCCGGTTTGGCGTTTTACCTGACGGCCCTGTCGATTGGACCGCTGTTGGGGTCGTTCATCACGGAACCGGCAGCGATGACGCTGTTGGCGATCCTTCTGAAGCGACGGTACTTCGACCAGCGCCTCAGTCGGGGGTTGGCCTACTCCACGTTGGGGGTGCTGTTCGTCAACGTCTCGATCGGTGGCACGCTGACGCATTTTGCCGCTCCTCCCGTGTTGATGGTGGCGACCACCTGGGATTGGGACACGACGTTCATGCTCACGCACTTCGGCTGGCGCGCCGTGCTCAGTTCCATCGTCTCCACGCTGATCGTGGCGTTCATCCATCGGAAGGAATTGCTGGCGTTGGCCGGTCCGGTCGAAGTCGAAGGGGGGCGCGTTCCAATCTGGCTGACGCTGCTGCATCTGGGATTTCTCGCGACAGTGGTTCTGTTTGCGCATCACCCGGATGTGTTCTTTGGCGTCTTCATGCTGTTTCTGGGGCTGACCACGGCGACCCGGGAGTATCAGGACGATCTGAAGCTGCGCGAGGGATTGCTGGTCGGGTTCTTTTTGGCGGGATTGGTGACGCTGGGGAACCTCCAGGAATACTGGCTCCGGCCGCTGATCAGTCAGCTCAGCGGATCGACGATGTTTTTCGGCGCCACCGCGTTGACCGCCATCACGGACAATGCGGCCCTGGCCTATTTGGGCTCGCTCGTGGAGGGGCTGAGTCCGGACTTGAAGTACGCCCTGATCGCCGGGGCCGTCACGGGGGGCGGTCTCAGCGTGATCGCCAATGCTCCAAACCCCGCGGGGGTCGGAATTCTCCAATCGGCCAAAGCGTTTGGCGACGAAGGCATCAACCCAATGGGGATTCTGTTGGGAGCGCTGCTCCCGACGCTGGTGGCGACGGTGTTCTTTTGGTTTCTGTGAGAAGGGTGGTGCCGCGCCGTTGGGTGGCACACCCTGACAAGGGGGTGGGGAACGTCACTGATGTCGAGGCGCCAATTGAATCGCCACGCCCTTCCGCTCCTCAGGGCGTGCCACCCGATCCCTGGGCCAATCCCAACACTCTCCGGAGGGCGGTCAAACCGATCTCTCCGACCTGCTGCGGTGACATCTGCCAGAGCAGCGGGTTCAGGAGTTCCAGCGACACATAGCCCGCATAGCCGATTTGCCGCAGGTGTTGGACGATCGGATCCATCCGAAAGTCTCCATCCCCCGGCAGGATGCGGTCGGAGTCGGTCGCCAGTTCGCGGGGTCGGTCGGCGATGTCGCACACCTGCACATGGAACAGGTTGGCCGCTGTCAGCCAGGCCAAATCCTCGAACTTGCTCGGCCCGGTGTAATAGTGAAACAGGTCAAAGCAGATGCCAACGGCGGGGTTCGCCACCGATTGCACGAACATCGCCGCGGTTTCCAGATTGTTGAGAAACGTGTCGCGGGCGTGGAATTCGAGCGCCAATTTCACGCCGCGCGGCGCCGCGGCCTGGCCGGCTTGCGCCAGCGATACCTGCGCTCGCTCGATGTCGGTCGCATTAAACGGCCCCAGGAAGTCGGCCGTGATCACCAGCGTCGGAACGCCGAGGGCCGCGCAGAGGTCCAGACGCCGTTCGAATTGCGCCCAGGCGGCTCGTCGAGCGTCCCCCTGGGACAGCAACAGTCCCCCTGAAACGACGCGGCGGCCAGCACTACGCCACGGTCGGCCGCGCGGGTTTTGACCTCCGAGGAAGGGTGCGTCTGGACGTAGTCTTCCAGCTTTGTGAGCCACAGTTCCAGGGCGCCGCCGGCGGCATCGGCGCAGGCATCGATGTCCTCTTCCAGCGACGAGCTGAGAGTACAAACCTGGCTGAGTGCGGGTTGCATCGAGTTTGGGGCGTTGATCGGTTTGAAAAAACCAGGGACGGCGGCGAAGCCCTCCGACAGATGACCGGACGAACCAGCCGGTTACAGGATTTCGTGCGCCACCAGGTCGGCGTAGGTCTCACGGCGACGGATGAGTTTGTGCTGCGTCCCGTCGACGAGCACTTCGGCCCCCCGTGGACGCGAATTGTAGTTGCTGCTCATCGCCATTCCGTAGGCCCCCGCGCTGAACGTACACAGGAGATCCCCCCTGGTCATGGCTGGCAGCCAGCGACCTTTGGCCAGGTAGTCCCCCGATTCGCAGATCGGCCCCACCACGTCCGCCGGCTCGCAGCCGGGGACTTCGGACTCATAGTCAGCCGGAGGCTCCACCGCTGGCCGCACCGGCCAGATGCGGTGAAACGCGT
>JBJXGA010000511.1:0-37742 GCA_046152955.1 Planctomycetales bacterium
TTCCACAAGACCGGCGGTCCCTCTTTGGGCCACTTGTCGAGCATCCCCGTCTCCCCGGAAATGCCGGTGCCGCGCGGGCCCAGAAACTCGGCCCAGTCTTCCCCCATCCGCTGCGTCTTTTCCGATCCCCCCGCCAGGGTTTGCGGCACAGTGGGGATCTCCTCCGGATTGTAATACGGGTTCGACTTCTGCTCCGTTTTCTCGCCGCCGCCGAGCCAAGCCACCGCCACGAGTCCGATCGCCAGGGCGATGGTTTCCGAACGCACTGCAAACCACATCAGTCGCATCCTTTCCACAACGGAGGGCAAAAGTCAGTTCGCCGATTCTACCAGCCTGCATCAGGTTCGGAAGTGATCCCAGCGCAGCCGTTGGGTGCAGCTAAAAGAAGAACTGAACAGGAGGGCGCGGAAGACGCAGAGAAAATGGGGTGGTGGTCGGCAAATCGTTCGATTGTCAAGTGCAGTTGGTTGATGCCGATTCCATTCGGCCCAAGGCTGCGTCCATCTCTGCGACCTCTGCATCGCAATCCACCAGGATCTTGGTACGCCGAGAAAATTTTCAAGTCGCGCGAGAGTAAGACAGAAAAATTGAACCACGGATCGGCACGGATGATCAGTGGATCGAGTCACAGGTGATGATCCGTGCCCATCCGTGTGATCTGTGGTCAAGTCTCTTTTGGTTTCCACCATCGGCCGCGCCAAGTGCTTCTGTTCAATTCCCAGTTAGCCGCAGTTGCACGAAAATGCCTCACGCCCAGACGCGGAGGTCGCGGAAAAGGAGGTGACGTTGGGTACGATGGAGCTGAGACGGTAACCCATCGACAGCGATCAGAATGGAATGGTAAGGCCGACCACGGCCCGATTCTCTCCGCGCCTCTGTGTCTCCGCGTGAGCAATCGTGATCGCGAGATAGGAAGTCGAACTTCCCGCGAAACCACTCAGTGTCCTTCGGTTCAATCCGATTTTTTGGTTGCGGCCCTTGGCCGCGCCGTGTGCTCCTGTTCCATTTTCTTTTGCCCAGAATTGAGTTCTCGCATCTTGAAAATCTTCTCGCCGTAACAGGATTCTGCTGGGTTGCCGCACAGCGCGTTATCTCGGACCACGTTATCTCGGACCACTTGGCGACCGGCACAATTATCTGCTATCATTCGCATCAGCCCGGCGCCGCTTCGATGGGCTTCATTTCGGCGCACCACGTTCATGCCCAGCGAGAAGTTTCGGCGGCAGATTGCGTTCGAAGCCGCACGGTTGATGTACGAACGCCAGGAATCGGAATATTATCGGGCCAAGCTGCGGGCCGCCAAGAAAATCTCCCGCGGCTGGGTCAAACCCAAAGACCTCCCGAGCAACGCGGAAATCCGCGATCAGATTCAACTCTTCGCCCGGCTGCACGAGGGGGACCGCCGCACCGACAATTTGCGGGAAATGCGGCTGGAAGGACTGCGGCTGATGCGGCTCTTGCGGAGGTTCCGCCCGCGCCTGATCGGAAGCACGCTGACCGGGCACGTTCGCCGCGGCTCGGACATCGACATCCACCTCTTCTCCGACAGTCTCGATGCGGTCGAGGCGGTCCTGGAGGAGGAGGGAATTCCATACCAGGTCGAGCGCAAGCGGGTCCGCAAGCACGGGGAAGAGCGAATCTACACGCACATTCACATACCCGATCGATTTCCGTTCGAGCTGACGCTGTATGCCAGCGACCTGGCGCACTATGTGTTCAAGAGCTCCGTGACCGGCAAGGCGATTGAGCGGGCCAGCATCGCCGAATTGGAACAGCTCCTGGCGGCGGAGTATCCCGATCTGTCGATCGAAGAGGAGCTGGCGTCCACGGAGTCGCTGATCGACCGCTTTGAAGTGTACCGGGCGCTGCTGTTGCCTCTGGAGACGGTTCACCAAAGTCCCCAATGGCATCCGGAAGGGGACGCGCTGTATCACAGTTTGCAGGTATTTGAACACGCCCGGAACGAACTTCCCTACGACGAAGAGTTCCTGCTGGCGGCGCTGTTGCACGACGTGGGAAAAGCGATCGATCCGGAAGAGCACGTCGCCGCGGCGCTCGACGCGCTGGAGGGCATGATCACCCCCCGCACGCGGTGGCTCATCGAGCACCACATGGAAGCGCATGCCCTGCACGGCCAGACACTCGGCCAGCGCGCGCGGCGACGTCTGGTCGAATCCGACGACATCGAAGAGCTGCGGCTCCTCTCGCAATGCGACCGAGCCGGCCGCGTCCCCGGCGCCCCGGCGCCGGAAGTCGATGAAGCACTGGACTATTGCCGCGAATTGGCACGGATGTACGGGTGAGGGGGAGCCACGCGGTGATCAAGGGATGCACTCGCTGGAGCATCTGCATGAGCTGACCGTACTCGATCTCGCGTTGACGCAGGTCGGGGATGACGGTGTGGGGCGCCTGGCGGAGATGCCCAAGCTGCGGGATCTCACGCTGATGGGGACGCGCGTCACGGATCGGGGGATTCCGCACCTGATGCAGTTGCCAGCGCTTGCCGAGCTCAGCCTGGGTTATTGCCAGATTTCGGACGAGGGACTGGCCGAACTGCGCGGCTGTGCCGGCCTCATCTTGCTCAATCTGGAGGCGACCCGCATCACCGATGAGGGACTCAGATACCTCTCAGGCCTGAAACTGCTGTGGGTGGTTACAGTCGACGGGACATCCATCTCCGACACAGGGGCCGAAGCGCTGGCCCAAATCGGCAGCCTGGGATTTTTGGATGCGAATAGAACGTCGATCGGCGATTCGGGCGCGCGCGCCTTGGCAGCGCATCCCTTGATACGACAACTCCGTCTTGACGACTGCCCGGTCGGCGACGAGGGATTGGCCGCGCTGGCGACGGCGCCGTCACTCAGCTATCTGTCGCTGGGGGGGACGAAGATCACCGACGACGGGCTGTGGCGATTCGTGGAAACATCCAGTGTCCGCATGCTGAGGATTTACAAAACCGCGGTCACCGACGTGGGGCTGGAACACCTGGCCGCGCTGCCATCCCTGCAAGGGATGGTGCTGGACGACTCGCACTTCACAGAAGCGGGGATCAAACAACTTCAAAAGGCGCGGCCGAAGCTCAAGATTCAGGTAGTGAATGACTGAGTTCGTACCAGACCGGTAGACACCGGCATCGAGGAGGTCCAAAACGTCAATAGGCCACCGTCAACGTGACGCGTGTCGTGCAGTCGGTGACGCGCCAGATCGACCCTTCCTGAATCTACCCGCGCAAAAGCTGGTGTGTTCTGGCAACAACAATGTTGGGGACGCTATTCATTTTCGGCTCATTCTGCCCTGTGCCGGATGGGGACAACGCCGTGAAAGACTTTCATCGGATTCAAATCAAAAGGGCTCAAACGCTTCGAGATCGGAGGCAGTTCCAGATTCCTTTTCGCCACAACGTGGCATTCCTATGTCAGCCCAGGCCAACGGCCTGGGAAAAAGGTCCGCGACCGAGGAAAGCCCCAATCGGGGCGCCCCTAGGCGCCGGAATGCCAGCCAGCTTCTTCGGCAACGATGACCGCAGTTCTTTAGGGACGCCCCCTTGGGGCTTTTCGTTGGGGTTGGGAACCTTTCCCAGGCCGTTGGCCTGGGCTGGCATAGGTCCGTCCCGTTGGGACTTTTCCCTGGCAGATCTCTGGTCGTTTGGCGACCACAGCGTCCGGGCGATTAGCGGCCCTCTCACACATACTGCCGCTGCAACATCGCAGCGGCGGATTCGTCGAGTTGTTCGGAGCGCCGGACGTCGTCAAAGCGGGCGAGCAGTTCGTCCGGTGTGACGCGCTGTTTTTCCGCTCCCTGGATGTCCTGCCATACTTTTCCGCGGACCATCATGATCAGGCGGTCCCCCAGTTGCGCCGCTTGTTGCATCGAATGCGTGACCATCAGCGTCGTCAATCGGTCGCGGCGCACGATCTCGTCGGTCAAGCGGATCACCTGGTCGGCGCTCTTGGGATCCAGGGCCGCCGTGTGCTCGTCCAGGAGCAACAGATCGGGTTTGAGCAGACTGGCCATCAGCAGCGTCAGTGATTGCCGTTGGCCTCCCGACAGACTCCCGATCACGTTCCCCAGTCGATCCTCCAATCCCAGTCCCATTCTCCGCACGCGATCGTGGAACTGAGCCCGGCGGGTACTTCCCAGCGCCGGGCCCAACCCGCGCCACTTTCCGCGCCGGGAGGCGAGCGAAAGGTTTTCGGCGATCGTCATCGAAGGGGCGGTCCCCGAAAACGGGTCTTGAAAGACGCGCCCGATGAACCGCGCGCGGCGGTGTTCCGGCCAGCGCGTCACGTCGTGGCCATTGAGCCGCAGTCGCCCCGCGTCGACCGGAAAAGAACCGGCGATGGCGTTCAGGAGCGTCGATTTTCCCGAACCGTTCATTCCGATCACCACCACGAACGACCCCTCGTCGATCCGCAGATTGACCCCTTGCAGCGCCCGGACTTCGTTCGGCGTGCCGGGATGGAACGTCTTGCAAATGTTGTCGATTTCGAGCATGTGTCACAGAATCCAAAGTTCAGATCAGCGCCGCGTCAGCCGGCAGCGGGAATTCCCAGACGCTTCCGCATTCCCTTCAAGGCGTCGGGCAACACCAGGGCGGCAAAGACAAACAGCGCGGTGACCAGTTTCAGGTCGTTGGGATTGAGGCCCCAGCGGAGGGCGATGGCGACCAGCAATCGGAACAGGATCGAGCCCATGATCGCCCCGGCCAGCAGCATTCCGATCTGCCGCGAGCCGACCAGCGTCTCGCCGATGATCACGCTGGCCAGTCCCCACACCACCATGCCGATCCCCATCTGCACGTCGGCATACCCCTGGTATTGCACGAGCAGCGCTCCGGCAAGGGCCACCAGTCCGTTGGAGAGGGCCAACCCGAACGTCGTCATCCACCCCACGTCGACACCCAGAGCGCGGATCATCTGCGAGTTGTCTCCCGTGGCGCGGAGCGCCAGACCGAGGTTCGTCAGAAAAAATGCATACAGCAACCCCGAGAGGACGCCGATCGCCACCGCCGTCCCTCCCAGGACGCACAGGTCCGCTACCCGCGCCTCCCAGCGCCCGAACGACCATTTGGCGTCGGACGCCGTCAGGTTCTGCACGCTGGTGACGACCGTCCTCTGATTCATCAGCGGAAGATTGCTTTTTCCCATCACCCGCAGGTTGACGGAATAGAGAGCCGTCATCACCAGGATTCCCGCCAGGAGTCCATTGATCCGGCAGCGCGTTGCCAGAATCCCGGTGATCGTTCCCGCCAGACTCCCTGCCAGGCCGGCGAGCGCCGTGGCGACCCACGGATTGCAGCCGGCGGCCAACAGGGTCGCCGCCACCGCTCCCCCCAGCGCGATCGAACCATCCACCGTCAGGTCGCGAAAGGCGAGGACACGAAAACTGATCAAGACTCCGATCGCCAGGAGCGACAGGATCAAACCCATCGAGAACGCCCCGATCAACTGCATCATCAGGCAACGCCTCCGGTGACTTCCGAAATGGGCGCGATCCAGCAGGCGCCGCGAACAAACTGACTTTCCCGCGGGGAGGGTTCTCGGTCGTCCTGCAACAGGTGCAGCACCGATTGCAGTTCTTCGGTTTCGAATAAGGCGCTCACCGTCTGTTCCAAATCCAACTTGCGTTTTTTGAACGGGCGATAGGAGAAGACCGCGGCATGCATGTGGCCATACACCCGCCCCTGTCGGTCCAGCGGACGCAAGAGCGGTCCCAGCGGCCCGCGAGCGCTCCGCGCGGCCACCCCGACCGCCAGTGCGACGGCGTGCGGAAACAGGCTCTCCGGCGAGTACGACAGCCAGTTTCGAACCTCAGGATGCTCAAACTTCGCGTCCTGCTCGACTGTGGATTGGGCCGGGGAGCGACGCAGCGCCGCCCCGACCAGACCAGCCGACTCCCCCACGAGGACCACGCTTGCCAGGTCGCTCTCTGCAAGCTGAAGGCATTCATCCAGCAGTCCCGACAAGGGAATTCGGGACTGTTCCTCGATGGCGTCGAAGCGAAACAGGCGCCGGAATCCGCCGCGACAGCGCAACCCGTAGGCCACCTGGACCTGCGGCACGAACGTCCCGAGGTGCAACTGATAATCGGGTCGATTGCCTCCCGAAGTTGGTCGTTGGGCCACCGCTCCGGAGACCGCCAGGAACTCGCCCAGCCGTTGCTGCCCGTCTGCGAAGTCTCTCGCCAAAGCCCCCAGCCCCAGCCCCAAAGCGTCAGGAGGGAATTCAACCGATCGGCAATCGTCCGCGACGTACTCGCGCAGCGGCAAGCGGGTTGGGTCTCCGAAGAGCTCGCAGACGTGCGAAGCCCCTTTCTCCAGTTCATACACGTCGAGCGCCGTCCCCCATTGAGCGGCGATCCGTGTCAGCGGCTGAATCGTCGCTTGAGTTCCCCCGGCCTTGCGCCGCATTTCGTTGGGATCACACAAGAGGAGCCGGGCCAACCCGGTGCTTTGAATGATTTCCAGGACGATGGCCGAGGCGTGCCCTACGCCGAATCGGCCGTGGATTTCCTCAAATTGCTTGTGGGCCCGAACGAGTGCGCTGATTCCGGCGGAGCTCAGGTAGTCGACCTCCGTCAGATCGAGGAGGACGGAATGCGATCCGTCGCGGACCGCCTCGTCGATCGCCTCGGTCAGACGTCCCGACCATTCGTTGTCGAGGCGTCCGGCGACGCGCATCTCGACCAATTGCCCCTGAAGTTCCGTGGAAATCTGCATGTCGTTCTTTGGTAAAATCCGCCGCGATGGCTCACTGCCCGGGCCGAATTGAAGACTCGGCGGGGGGGGACTCGGTTGCGGGGCGCGGTTGCTCGTGCTCGCCCGCATCATCAATGAAGGCGTCTGCCTGCCGCAACACGTCGGGGGGGAATTGCCAGGGATCGCGGAGGTCTTTGGAGGTGACCAGGTTCAGAAACAGTTTTTGCGGAATCACGATCTCCACCGGCAGGCGCGCGATCGACTCGCCATCCAGGACGCGGGCCGCCAACCGTCCGACGATCCGTCCCACTTCGTAGTAGTTGGCCCCCAGATCGAACAGCGTCCCCCGGCGGGCATTCCCCGGCATGCAGGTGAGCACCGGAATCCGCCCCGCGCGACCGGCAGCGACGACCAGATCGAGCGCCCCGAGCATCGTCACGTCGCCGCCGATCAACAGCGCATCCACCTGACGATCGACGAGCGAGGTCACTGCCTCTTTCACCGCCACGGCGTTCTCCACATTGGCTTCGAGCAGGTCGATGTTCAACTCCTGGCACGTCTGGCGGGCCAGTCGCGTGCTGACCTCGGAGTTGATTTCCGCGGGATTCCACGCCATTCCCACGCGCTTGAGCCGCGGGTTCAGTCGCAAGGCCATGCGCAACGCTTCATCGACCGGGGGCAACGTGCCGATTCCAACCAGATGCGGCGGATGGTCGAGCGGGTCGGTTCCGACGCCGACTCCGGCGATTGTCGGATCGGAAACCAATCCAAACACGTGTCGCACCTGCCCCTGCCGATTGGCGTTCGCCAGCACCTGCAAGGCGCCCGTGGTCAGCGTAATCACCA
Organism: Planctomycetales bacterium; assembly: GCA_046152955.1. GTDB lineage: Bacteria > Planctomycetota > Planctomycetia > Planctomycetales > Planctomycetaceae > SIAF01. Next base: position 7,544 of record JBJXGA010000511.1, read on the forward strand.
GATCGAAATCCCCGCCGACCAATTCCTGCGCGATGGCGTTGGCGGTCGCCTGGTCTCCTTCGGCATTGAAGCGTTTGAGTTTCAGCCGCTCCCCCGCGACGTAGCCGGCGCTCTGCAAACTGTCGAGGACTCCCGTTCCCCCTTCGTCCAGGATCGGCTGCGAGGCCATCTGGAACAGTGCGACATTCAGCGGCCGGCTCGCGTCAGAACCCTTCGGCTGCGTCCCCTGCTGATTCGGAGACTTGGGTGGGTCCGAAAATAGCAGCACAGCCGAGGCCAGTACGATCAGCGACACCCCCAGCGCCAGGTTGCGGGTCTTCTCCCAGATCACGCGTCCGTTCATCGTCAACAGGTCTCTCTCCAGGTTCCTACTTGTCAGACGGGCCTTTGTTTGAGTCAGCCGGCGCATCGAGCAGCCTGGCCAGCGAGCTGCGCGTGTCGTTGACCAACGACACGATTCCCGACATCAGCCCCTCGCCTTTGAGTCCCCCTTCGGCGAAGTCCTGGAGCGCTTCGCACTTGAGATCGAGCAGTTGGTCTTCGAGGTAGGTCCGGCGAGCGATCGGATCGAGCGGGGCTGCCGGATCGACCTCTTTCCCCCGCGCGACCAACTCGATCCGTCGGATTTCATGGTAATACGCCTCAAAGCGGCGGAGCTGACGCAACCGCAGGAACCCGTAAAAGGCGATCATGCCCGAGAGAAGCGCCCCCACTCCACCGGATACTTTTCCCACGCTGGCGAGCAGTTCCGGCGAGAGGATCGGCTCGTTGCGATGCAGAAACAGTTCGGTCCCTTCGTGCAGGGGAAACTGCGGCACCTGTCCGCGAAGCGGCTGCGGTTCGACCAGTCCGAAAATCGAGCCGTCATAGATCGTCGTCAGTAGCCGCGCAATCGCTTCGCGCTCCGTGGGACCGTAGGCAACCAGCAGCAGACGATTGCCGATCGTTCGGCAGGGGGTGGCGGGAACCGCCGGTTCCAGGCCATAGACAAATGCCGGAACCTCGATGGGAGAGAAATTCGCGCGATCAATCCGAATGTCTCCCGTTGAAGAGGGGGTCAGGCGATCCAGGCAGTAGGCGTCGGCGAAGGGGATCGGCATCAGGCGAAAGCCGGCAATGGTGATCAAGTCCTTGGCCAGGACTGAAGGGAGCGGGGAGAACAGGAACATTGCGTCGGGAAGGTCGCGCCGCGCGCGGTCGCGGTCATCGTCGGCCAGTGCGCGGATCGCTGTTACCTGCCGCTCCACCTCCTCGGGGGAGGCATAGTCGATGACGTAGTCCCCGTCGCCGCCGTTTTCGGGGCTGTGAAAACCGGCGAAGGCGAGGACGTCGGAGGCGACGGCGTGCGTGGCGGTCGTGATCGGGCCCAGGTTGATCCGCTTTCCCTTGAGTCCCGCGATCCCGCCGGCCAGCAACTCTTCTCGAACGAGCACTTGCAGCGGTTCCAGCGTCAGCGACGTGACCTGGCGGATGTTGGAATAATCGCGCTTGGACACGCCGCCGGTGATCAGCGCCAGGTTGATGGCGCTGTCGGCGGAATCGACCAGTTCCAGCGCCTCCAGCGTTCCCGAAGATCGGGAAGTGAGGTCAATCTCCAACCCATTGCGGCGCGCCTGCTCGGCGATCCGTTTGGCCAGGAGCACCCGCGTCGGTACGACGCTGGTGAGCATGTGGAGCGGGTACGTTCGGGGACGCCAGGAGCGGGTCAGCAGCCACCCGCCGGCCAGCAGCAGCGCGGCGCTGAACAACAGCAGTCCCAGCATCGAGGCTCCTCGAACGCCGATGCGAACGCGAGCTGGGTCAGAGGTGGGAAGTTTGGCCGACATCGTGTGGAGTGGCTACGCCAGCCGTTTCACCAATTCGGAGGCCGGTTGACTCCCCACCAGCGACAGGTGCGCTGCAACGCCAAAGAGCTTGTAGAGGGACTGCGTGTATTCGAAGCGTTCCCGCAGGGCCGGCTCGTTGATCTGCTCTCCGCCGCTGGTGACTCCGCCGGCGATCACCAGCCGCCGTGGCGCAAGGAGTGCCGCCAGATGCGGAACATCCCCCGCGTCGCGCAAGATGCGGGGAGCCAACAGTCCCATCCGCTGACCAACGTAGGGGACGTCGCTCCGGAAGCTGACGAGTGAATCGACGAGGACCACCCTGGGCAACTCCGGTTCGTAGATCGCGGTACACAGCGCCACCAGTCCGGCATTTCCCAATCCGAAGAGCGTCACCTCCCCCGCTTTGCCGGTGAGGGATTTCAGATTCTGTACGAGACAGCGCGCGTCCCAGGTCCAGTGCCGCAGCAGCGGCTGTCCGGTGAGAGTCGCCCATTCCGCCGAGTTGTGATCGGGCGCGCGACCGATGGTGTCCCCGGCGACGGCATACTTTCCGGTGGCGCGGAGGTCAGCCAGGACGACGGTCCAGTCGGCGGCCGAGAGTGCCTTGACCAGATCGGACTGGCGGGCATGTTCGATTCCCTCCAAGTCGAGGACGATCCCCTGCTTTGTCGAACCGGCCCCTCCCGGAAGGACCACCGCCGAGACTTCGATTCCCGGTTCGGGTTCGAAAACGAACGCGTTGTCGCGCGCGTCGCGCGGCGCGCTGCCGCGGCGTTCGGGGAAGCCCCCCAGGATGCCGTTCGCCAGGACGTGCCGGACCCGCATCGATGTGTTCTTCCAATGTTCGGAATGCGTGGGACGCTCGCGATTGTGCTCGGCGATGATCCGATCGGCCTGCGCCGCGGCGAAGCGGGGGAGGGTGACGAAATCGTCGGGACGGGACTGGCCGGGAAAGCAGCGGAGCGTTTCCGGGTCTTCCGGAGTGAGCGGGAGTTCCGGGATGGGGTTCCCCTTCCCCTCTCCTTTCAGGTGCAGCGTCATCCAGCCGTACATCGCTTCGCGCATTTCCTTGCCGTAATCGTGTCCCGATTCAAAAATGTCGTGACTGATGCGCCCCGCCTGGTCATGCAATCGAAAAACGTGCTGCGCCGGAGCGATCGATTTCTGCGCCTCGCCGACGGAGAATTGGAAGGCGTCCTTGGTGGCGTTGATGACCATCAGGGCGCGGGGGGCCACCATCGCCAAGAGCGGCCATTCCTCGGTGTAGGTCATGACGTCGGGGACGATTTCGCAGACGCAGGCGGCAGCCCCCAGGTACGAACGGTAGTTGCCGACGGAGCAGACCGGCACGACGCACGCCAGCCGTTCGTCGAACGCTCCGGCGTACATGGTCTGATTTCCCCCGCCGCTGGCCCCGGTGATTCCCAGGCGGGCGCCATCCACTTCCGGGCGCGTCAACAAATAGTCGACCGCCCGCATGTTCTCATACACCTGCAGCCCGGAGAGGGGGAGACCGACCGGCCAAAGCGTGGCGCCGGACATCTCGCCGTGGTACTCCCCCAGCGCTTTGCCGATCGCCCGCTCTCCGGCTCCAAACGCGTCTACCGCCAGCACAAAGAAGCCCAGCCGAGCCAGTCCAATGCAGCGCGACTGCGGAACCGGATCCTGCTTGGCCCCTTTCCAGTGACCATGCACGCACAGGACGGCGGCCCGTTTGCCGTTCCCGTCGGGGACATAGGCGTTGGCCGTCATCAGCACCCCGGGCCGGGTTTGAAAGACCACCTTCTCGACGCGGTATCCGTCGCGTTTCAGTTCTCCCAGAACGCGCGGCTCCAGAGGGCAGGGTTCTGGCGGAAACCCGCCCCACGACTCCAGGAGTCGCTCGCGCAGTCGCTGCTTCTGCGCCCGCCACGCCTCGAGCGTTTCCGGCAGCCCGTCCCCTCCCCGCAAGGACTGGTAGCGCTGATGAATCGATGCAAGAAACTGCTGCCGCGGCTCGACAGGCATGGTAGGCTCCCGGTGTCTTTCTCAGGTTCGACAGGTCCACAGCTTAATCGAAATCGACTGGAAGGTCATCTGCCAGAGGATCCGCTCCCGATCATTCGCGGCGCGACCGGTGGAATCGGCCAATCCGTATGGCGTTTGCCCGCTCCCCTTTGCATAATCGCGACAGACTGCGGGGCGGCCAGGTGAGGAAGAAACGGTTTGGTCCAGGGTCGGGTGAGCATGGAAGAATCAGAATCGTATTCGGAACGAGTGTTGGAACTGGCCGAGGAGTTTCTGGCTCGGCATCGCCGGGGAGAACGCCCACCGATCTCGGAATATGCCCAGCGATTTCCGCAACAAACGGATGAAATCCGCGAAGTCTTTACCGCGATGGCATGGAGAGCGGCGGGCCTCCGCCACGATTTCGCTCGAGGGCCGCGATCCACTCCCGTCGCGCGCGGAGTGTGAGCAGCAGCGGAACGCAGCGCGAGGGGCGTTCGAACCGACCGAGCTGGGGGGGGCGGAGTTTTTGGATTCGACAGTCTGCGAAGACGGGCCGCTTCCCGGCGGTGACCTTCCTGATCCCCTGACGCTTGTGGACGCTCGAACCCAACTCGATATCCGAAGTGCCCTGGCGGCCGGAGAAATCACGGAGACGTGGCGATCCGACCGGAACAGTGGGGGCGCCTCGGCTGCGGCGCCTCTGTCACGATCCGGATCCCTGGCGGGGGAGGGATCGGCGCCGACCGGAACGACCGCGACGACGCGGGCCGCAAGATTCAGCAGCCGACCTATTGGCAGAGCGTGGCCCACATCGGCGTGCAGGTGGCGAGCGCACTGCACTATGCCCACGATCAGGGAATTCTCCATTTCGAGGGCTCAATACCAACCTCAGCAGTGCCGTGGAGCGACTTCGTTCGACGACCGAGGAACTGACCGAGGCCCGCAATGCGGCGCGGCAGGAGGCCGAGGAGAACCTGCGCCTGGCTCAGGAGACAGAAACCGCGCGGATTGCCTCCGAAACGCTGCTGGCTGACATGCAGACGGAGCGCGGGCTGCTGGCGGGGGACCAGGTGGTGCAATTGCTCGATGTGCAGGGGGTGCCGCGCCGGTTGCGGGAATGGCCTCAACCGCAGCCCGCGCATTCGCTCGTCTTCGATCGCACCGGATCGCGGTTGGCGGCTGCCGGGCGCGACAAGCTGGCGGGCGATCTCGAGAACTACCGACGGCTGTGTCGCGATTGTCTGGCGCGGTTCCGCCAGACGCGCGATCCCCTGGAGGCTGACATTGTGTGCAAGATCTGCCTGTTGCAGCCCGGAACGGTCGAGTTGGAGGAACTGCCGATGGCCACGCTCAGGAAGGGACTGACGGCACCGGAGTACGCGGCAGTTCGGCCCTGGCTGGCGGCCTGCGCGGCACTCATAGCCTACCGCTTGGGAGACTGGGAAGAAGCCCTGGAGGCGCAGGGGACGATCGGAGGGGAGGCCCATCAGGATCCGCTGGCCCTGGGATGGATCGTCCGGGCTCTATCCGATCAGCGGCCGGGCAGAGCAGGCGCGCGCCTGGTTGGCCAGGGGAGAGGCGCTGCTCCCTGCGGAACTCAGAACTCTGGGAACCAAGGCCTATTCCGGTCCGCTTCCAGTCCCTGCGGATCATGTGGCGGTGGACCGGCTGATTCCCGAGATTCTCCGCCGCGAAGCGGCGGCGTTGATCGGCGCTGGTTCACAGGATGACCCGTGAGCGAAGCGAAGCCCGTTCCAGGAAGGCGCGCGCGGCCAGGAGCTCAGCGCACCGGGGCCAGGCGATTGAGTTCTTCGATGAACCCCGAAGCCATGCCGTCCAGGGCGAAGTGCTGGCGGGCGCGGGCCAGCGCCTGCTGGCGGTAGCGTTGCCGAAGGGCGGGATTTTCGAGCAACTCGGCCAGACTCCGCGCCAAGTCCTGCGCGTCGCCATTGCGAAACAGGCGTCCGGCCGATTGGTCCTGGCCAATCACTTCGGGCAGGGCGCCGGCATCGGATGCCAGGACGCAGGCGCCGCACGCCATGGCTTCGGCGACGACGAAACCAAACGCCTCGGGCCATTCGGAAGGAACCACCACCACTGTGGCGGACCGAAACAGCGCAGGAACGTCCGCCACCTGTCCCAAGAACTTCACATTGTCGAGCCGCTGACTGACGGCAAACGCTTTCAACTCCGGTTCCATCGCCCCCCGTCCGGCGATTCGTACCTCGGGATGCAACGGCGCGGGACGCTGCCGCAGCAGCAACAACGCTTGCAGCAGTGTGGGCGCTCCTTTTTCACGAATCAACTGCCCGACGAACACCACCACCGGCCGCGCTGGGGATTCGTCGTCGGCGGGATAAAAACGTTCGAGATCGACGCCGTTGTGCAGGATGCGAACCCGCTCGGAGGGGAGGTGAGAACCGACAATATTGCGCTGCGCCACGAATCGGGAGACCGCCAGGACGCGGTCAATGTGCCGTCCGTAATACCAGCCCCGCAGCCCGGCCAGCAGACGCTTCAAGCCCCATTTGGATGAAGCGACCCCGCTGGACTGGTCATGGACGATCCAATAGGGAACGCGCAATCGCTTTTTGATCTGTAGGAAGTACGGACTGAAACACGACAGAAACGTGTTGGTCATCACGCGAGGCGTCAGCCCCTTGAGCGATTCGATCAGGGCCTCCACCTGCGGCTGAGTCAGGGGAAATTTGACGATGCGGTATTGCGCTTGCTCTTGGGCCAGCCGGGCGGCGAACGCCGGACTTGGTTCTCCCGAGAATACGAACACCCCCTGCCAGCCATGCCGGTTCAACAGCGAGGCCAGGCGGAGCAGGAAGGCTTCAAACGATCGCTCCTGGTTGGGAACGAAATCCAACAGCATCAGCGCCACGGGGCGTGACTCGGTTCGAGAAACGTCCGGCACTGCACACCTGGGTGAAACTGATATAATGGACGGCGGCGCAGCGCCAGTTATGACCTGTGACAAAGACTCGCTCCGCAACTGGGGGCTGCCGCCCATATTCTGTGGCCGGGACGGATTGCATCGGAGAACGGGCTGCACCCCTCTCCGATCAGTACACGGCGGGCTAAAGCAGGGCAATTTGCGCGCCTTAACGCCACCGTTCCGGGACAATTTCGGAGTCGTAGCGGAGTTATACAACGTGTAGCGAATCAAACCAAGGCCCAAGGCGGAATGATCCATCATCGAAACGGACGACCCATCCCGAATTGGTCGAATCCGCCGAAGATCTCTGGGGCCGGAAAAAGTCTTTCCGTGGCATGGCAAAAAGATTTCTCGATGAGACAATTGTCAGACTCTGTATCTGTTCCTTGGCTGGAGCCTGGTTCCTAAGGCTGGCTGCTGAAAAAAGGTGCAATCGTGACGGCAAAACTCCGTAGAGTCCCCGGCGAGTCCAACGCGATGTGGAGGTACGTCCTTCCTCCCGTGTTGCTCATCGCGCTGGTCTGGATCGCCATGAGTACGATCACGACGCTTTACCTACGGTGGCTGGAACAGACTTATTCCCGCGTCTTTCAAGGATATTATGGTTCCATCCAGGCGGCCAAGGACTTGCAGCAGGACGTGCGACACGTGCGCACGATTTGGCCCGACGAACCGGATGCCATTCCGGTCACCTATCCCCTGCTGCTGGATACTCTGGAGGAGATCAGCGCGCACCGCCGACAACTGGAACGCGCGGCCCAAGCGGCCAGCCTGACGGAGGGGCTCCAGGGCCTCTCGGACCAGCTCGCGCAGCTTGAGGCGCTGGTGCAGGCGGAATTCGGATCCGACCCGGCCGGTTTGGAATCGACATCGCGCCGCCCGAGTTTGGAAGACGCTCGTGTTCAAGTCAACGACCTGACGTCGACCATTCATTCCACAATGGCCAACTTCATGTCCCGCAACGAGGAGGTCATCAACGACATCAACGCCCGCCGCGATCGGTTTCGGCTCATCGTGTTCAGCTTGCGATTGTCGATGATAGTGGTGGGGCCGATCCTCGGTGTCTGGCTGGGATGGCGTCTGTCCCGGCGGCTGTTCAAATCGGTTTCGCAGCTCGCCGTGACGCTGGACCAGGGACGCGTGCCGGAAATTGACCTAGGAACGATTACGCTCCAACCGGGAGGGATTCTGGAGGACGTCCAGTCTCAGGCCGAACAGGTCGTGGCCCGGCTGCATCATGCGTTGCGCGATCTGGAAGCCGCCCGCGGCGAGCTCGTTCGCTCGGAACGACTGGCGGCTGTCGGGCAGCTTGCCGCGGGGGTCGCCCACGAATTGCGCAACCCGTTGACCTCCGTCAAATTGTTGCTGCAACACGCTGCGCGGCGACAGGACGCTCCCTCGTTGACCGAGAATCAATTGCAAATGACGCTGAAGGAGATCGGACGGATGGAGACCACCATCCAGGGCTTGCTCGACTTCTCTCGCCAGCGCCCCTTGCGGCGAACGCGATTCGATCTGGGGGAGACGTTGCGGCGAGTCGTCAGCCTGATCGACGGGCGCGCTCACCAGCAGCAAGTCCGCGTGCTGGTAGAGGGCCTGGAGTCGGAAATTCCCCTCATTGGAGAGCCCGAGCAATTGCATCAGGTGTTGGTGAACCTCTTGTTGAACGCGCTGGAGGCGATGCCGGATGGAGGCGACCTGTCCGTCATCGTATCGCATCTGAGTGCGGAACGACGCGTCCGCGTCAAGATCCGCGACAATGGTCCGGGCATCCCTCCCGAGATTTTGGAGCGGGTGTTTGAGCCGTTCGTCACCTCCAAGGAGCGCGGGACCGGTTTGGGACTGGCCATTTCGCGGCGGATCATCGATGAACATGGGGGACTGTTGTTGGCGGCAAATCATCCTGACGGGGGAGCTCAATTCACAATGGAACTGGAGACGGCGCCTCCCGCTGACTCCGAACTCGAAGCCACACAGAGCCGCGCCTCTCCCCTCGTTCTGCAATCTACTTGAGGGCTCTCCCGATGGACAAACTTCTGGTCATTGATGACGAACCGGCCATTCGCCGGACCCTGGTCGACGTCTTGCAGTCCGGAACGCTCCGGATTCTGGGGGCGGACAATTCCACGGAAGGACTTCGCCTGATGCGCGAGGAGTCGCCGGCGGTGGTGCTCCTGGACATTCGCCTGGGACGCGAATCCGGGCTGGAGGTCTTTCGGCAGATTCGTGAAGTCGATCCCAAGGTGCTCGTGGTGTTCATCACCGGGCATGGCACCGCCGACACCGCCATCGAGGCGATGAAGTTGGGGGCCTTCGACTATCTCGTCAAACCGCTCGATGTCGATCAATTGCAGCAGGTGATCGATCAGGCCCTCAAGATCAGCCGCCTGATGCGGACGCCGGCCCTGGTGGAGACCGAAGACTCGCGCGATGAAGACTCCGATCGCCTGATCGGCAGCGGGAGCGCCATGCAGGCGATCTGCAAGCAGATCGGGCGGATCGCCCCCCAGGAGATAAACGTGCTGATCTTCGGCGAAAGCGGCACGGGCAAGGAACTGGTGGCCCGCGCGATTTACCAGCACAGTCGCCGCAACCAGGCTCCCTTCCTGGCGATCAATTGTGCCGCGATCCCCGAGTCGCTGCTGGAGAGCGAACTGTTCGGGCATGAGAAAGGGGCCTTCACCGACGCCGACCGCCGCCGCATCGGCAAGTTTGAGCAGTGCCACAACGGAACGCTCTTTCTGGATGAGGTGGGGGACATGCCCGCGGCGACGCAGGCCAAGATTCTGCGGCTCCTGCAGGATGGCCAGTTTCAGCGGGTGGGGGGGAGCGAGACGGTGACCGTCAATGTGCGGATTCTGGCGGCGACCAATCACAATCTGGATGCGATGATCGACGATGGCCGGTTTCGACGCGATCTGTTCTACCGCCTGCGGGGAGTAACGCTGGTGCTCCCCCCCTTGCGGGATCGGCGGGATGACATTCCCGAGTTGGCCCACTATTTTCTGTTCCGGTTCAATCGGCAACTGGGAACCGCGGTGCAGTCGATCTCTCCCGAAGCGCTCGAGAAACTGCAAAACCACAACTGGCATGGCAACGTCCGCGAGCTGCAAAGCGTCATTCGGGAAGCGCTCATCGCCTCGACCGGCCCCACTCTGCTCCCCGAGTTTCTGCCGCTGGAGATTCAGTCGGATCCCCTACCCGAGGTGGAAGCGCCGACCGAACTGACGATCGTCGGCCAGGAAGATTGGCGCGAACTGGGACGATTTGTGGAACAGTCGCTGGCCCAGTCCCGCCCGGACGTGTACCAGCAGGCGCTGGCCCGATTTGACCGATTGGTGGTCAACCAGGCCATGAAAGTCGCTGATGGATTTCAGTCGCGCGCTTCGCAATTACTCAATCTCAGCCGCCCCACCTTGCGCTCGAAGTTGAGAACCATCTTCGCCGACCCTTTGGACCAGTCCCCTCCGTCAACATGATCGGCATGACGCGCTCCCGGTGTTTCCTCTGTCGGATTCTAGTCCTCTGGTCGGCAGGACTCGTCCTGGCTGGCTGCCATCACTCCGTTCCCTCGCCAGGCTCCCCCGAACTGTCGGCAGACGAGACGCGGGATGAGGCGCCCGATCGGACGAACCCATTCTTTCCAGACGTTCCCCAGCCTCCCCTTGAGCCGGCCCGCCCCGCGGACTGGCTGGAAGATGTCACCCGCGCGGGCGGCGTTGACTTCACTTACCGCACCGGAGTCGAAGGAGGGCACTTCACCATTCTGGAGATGGTCGGCAGCGGTCCCTCGTTATTGGATTATGACGGCGACGGCCTGGTCGATCTGTTCTTGTGCGGCGGAGGGACCATCTCCCGCGAGACGCCGATCGAGATCACGGGGCTCCCGTCGGCGCTCTATCGCAATGTGGGAGACCTACGATTCCTTCGAACCGCCGGACCGGAGAGTTCCAGCGCGGCGCCCCTCTACACACACGCCGGCATCGTGGGGGATTACGACGACGATGGATTTCCTGATCTGTTCCTGACCGGTTACGGTTTGCCCCAGTTGTGGCACAATGACGGCGCGGGAGGGTTCGTCGAAGTCACTTCCCAAACGGGACTTCCCGCCAGCGGGTGGACGATCGCCGCCGTCTGGGCCGACTTCAACCGGGATGGACTGCTCGATCTGGCGCTGGGGGGTTATGCCACCTGGACTCCGCAGTCGCAAGATGTCTGCGGCGATCCGCAACGCGGGATTCCCGACGTCTGCGCGCCGCACAATTACTCCGGCGCGCCGACGTTGTTGTATCTCAATCGCGGGGATGGCCGGTTTGAGGATGTTTCTCAAGTTGCCGGAATGCGCACCGACGACCGCGCCATGGGGTTGCTGGCCGCCGACTTCAACAGCGACGGTTGGATCGATTTGTACGTGGCCAACGACGAAGAAGCCAACCGGCTGTTTCTGGGAGGGCCGGAATTTCCATTCCGCGAGGTCGGCGAGTCGTCCGGCACGGCCTTCAATGAACATGGCGCCCGCGAAGGGAGCATGGGGGTCGATTGGGGAGACTACGACGGCGATGGTCGGGGGGATCTGTTTGTCACCAATTTTGAGCAGGAAGACAATGCGCTCTACCGGCACGAGAGCAATGGGCAGTTTCTGCACGTGACGGCACGGTCCGGACTGGCCGGGCCGTGTCGTCCGCTCGTGGGGTTTGGAACGGGATTCGCCGACTTCGACACCGATGGCTGGCAGGATCTGTTCATTCTCAATGGACATGTGTTCTACCAGACCGGTCGCAGCCCCTACCCCCAGCCGTCGTTCGTTTACAAAAACCAGGAGGGGCGGCGTTTCGCTGATGTTTCGGCGCAGGCCGGAGCCTATTTTCGTCAGCCGCACGTGGCCCGCGGCGGGGCGATCGGAGACCTCGACAACGACGGCGCCGTCGATCTGGTGGTCGTGCATCAGAATGCCCCGGCAGTGATCCAGAGGAATCGCCTCGTCCCCTCCGCCTGGGTCAGTCTGCGGCTGGTCGCTCGGAGCGGAGCGCGCGAGGGGGTCGGAGCGATCGTGACGAGTATGTATCAGGGACGCGAGCTGACGCGTTGGGTCCATGCCGGCGGGGGATACCTTTCCCAGTTTGATCGGCGGATTGTACTTCCGATTGACTCCGAGAAGCTCCCCCAGGTCCGTGTGCGCTGGCCGGGGGGGCGCGAAGAAACGTTCGACGGGCTGACAGGTCAGGCAACCAACGTGCTGATTGAGGGACGTGGCCGTGAATGAACAAGGAACATTTCAACCCAGGCGGCGCCCCCTCGCGTGGCGCCGCTGGGCGATTCTAACTTTCGCGCTGACCACGACAGTGGGAGGGGTGTTTCTAGTCGTATCGGACAGTCCCCGCCGGTTGATGGAACAGGGGCGCCTTCTGCTGGGGCGCGATCCGCTCCAGGCGGAACGGCTGCTGGTGCGAAGCATTCAGGCGGCTGGCGGGGACTATCCGGAAGCGCAGTTGCTGCACTGCCGTGCCTTGGCCGCGCAGCAGCGCTGGCCGGCTGCGGCCGGAGGCTTCAGCCTGATCCACCGGCCTGAGCAATGCGATCCGCAGGATCTGGTCGCCTTGGCCCGCGACGCGTTGCAGCACGGCGTCCCTCTGTTGGCGGACATGTGCCTCAAGGCGGCGCCCACCGTGGGACCACATCGCGCCGACGTGCTGCGATTGCTGCTCCCGCTGCATCTCCAGGAAGAGCGACTCAGGGAGGCGCTCCACGACGGGCGCGAACTGGCCGAACTGGCCCCACAGGATCCACTTCCCTGGCGTGTCATGGCCACAGCGCATCGGATGCGGCACGAACCCGCGCTGGCGATCGACGACCTGCGCCAGGCGCTGGAGCGAAGTGCCACCGGTCTGCCGACGGACGCGATTCGCGGGGAATTGGTCGACGATTTGCTCGAAACAGGCGACCTCGCGGAAGCGCGCCGGCAACTCGACCTGTTGCTGGCAGGCGCCGATCCTGTACCGGAGGCCCATGTCCGCAACGGCCACCTGTTGCGGCTGGAAGGGCGACCGGAAGACGCGTTGCAGGCAGTCGAGAGGGCGCTGGTCAAGCGGCGCGGCTATTCCGGAGCGCTCTATCTGCGCGGGACGTTGCGCTTCGATCTGGGACAGCCGGAGCAGGCCGAGTCGGATCTTGAAGCGGTTGTCCGACTGATGCCGTTCAACGGCGAAGCGCACTACAAACTGGCGCAAATCCTCCGGAAGCTCGGGCGCGAGACCGAGGCGGACGAACACCAGCGCAGAAGCCGCGAAATCTCACAGGCCGAATTGGAAATCGCGACGCTGAAAGAGCAGCTCGCCAAGGACCGGGACAATCGGGAACTGGCTTCGCGCCTGGCGGAACTGCTGGAGAAAATCGGCCGGCAGGACGAAGCCGAGCGCGTCCGCACGGCGCTGGAGCGACTCGGCGAGGCGTCAGCGCCCCCCTGACACGTTAGCGGTAGACCCAATACGGATCGTATTTGAGGCGAATCTCTTCTTCGTTCTGCTCGTACCGATCACTGGGGCGCCAGAATTTCTGGACTAGCGTTCGCCTCAGAACCACGTCTTCGCCGTCGGGGTGGCGATCGATCTTGTAACCGTTCGAAAAACCGGTCATGAAGACGGCGAAAAAGTCCGTATCGGGATCGATCCCGGTCCAGGTCGCCACGCCGTCAAGCGAATACTGCAACTTGGATTTGTCCGGTGTGAGCTGCGGGAGTGGACCGACAACATCGACGGAACTGCGGTAGTTTTTGTTGCGCTCGCGAATCTTAATCGCTTCGACCGCTTCCGGGAGCACCTGGTCGGCGTATTGCAGCGGTTTCCCGTCGCGCTCGGAAACCAGGTTGTAATCTTCCGATTCGTAGGTGACGAACGTGAATTCGGGGACAAACAACGGGCGTTCGTCGTTCTTGTCGAGCGCCTCAGAAACGCGCGAGCTGGTGCGGACCAGGGCGCGATACGCCAGATACCACACCAAATGCTTGGCCCGCTTTCCGGTTTTGGGATCGGTCAGCGGAACGTAGATCATCCGGACCGGTTTGAAGTTCACTTCCAATGCCCACAGGTCGGGCTGGGCGGTCGCTTCCTCGCCGGTGATGATCGGAGAGGCAACCGTCTCGACCCCCTTGGCGCTGGCCCCCCAGCCCCATTTGGGTTGAAAGGCCCAGGCGCCGGCTGACAGCAAGGTCGTTTCCAGAAATTGTCGACGCGGAATACTTGCCATGGGACGGTCGCTCGACAGCAAAATTTGGGTCGGAGAGCCTTTGCAACACACACAGCCTTCCCTGGACTGCCATTCACTATACCGGTGATGCGCCCGCAGGGTCAAGACGCTGACGATGGGGACTTTCCTCCTCCCCCCGCCTCGATTACTCTTTCGGAACCTCCTGTCACCCGATTGAATTATTTGGTTCCCACGCATCCAGGCGGTCCTGAAACCCGGAAGCTGTATCACCCATGCCGATGATTCCGTCTCAATCCGCCCTCGAAGCCGTCGGGGTGCGCGGCGCCGCGTCACGGCCCAGGTGTCAACTGGCGATACGTCGATTTCCGTGCCAGGCGGGGCGTTGCGATCCGCTTCTGGCAATCGGATATCGGTCGGTTCGTCGCCGGGCTGGACTGCTGGGACATTTGGCGCTGGGTGTGTGGTGCTGTCTGGCATCACAGTCGATGTCCCCTGCCGCCGACGAACCCACAGCGATGGAATCCCTCCCCCTGACGGGCCAGTCCGACCCACGGCTGGCGCCGTTTGACGAGTTGCTCACAATGTTCGTCAAGGAACAGCGACTTCCCGGCGCTGCACTGGCGGTCTCGTACCAGGGGCGCCTCGTCTATTCGCGAGGCTGCGGATTTGGCGATAAAGAACGGACCGTTGCCGTCCAGCCGCAGTCGCTGTTCCGGATCGCCAGCATCTCCAAACCGATCACCGCCGTGGCAATCTTGCAGCTCGTCGATCAATCCCGGCTGAGACTGTCGGACAAGGTGACCGCACATGTCGAGTTCGATCCATTCCTCCCTCCCGGGTCGCGCGTCGATCCGCGACTCCTGGAGGTGACGATCCTGCAACTCTTGCAACATACCGCCGGGTGGGATCGGGATGCGTCGTTCGTGGATCCGATGTTCCATCCGCTGGAAATCTGCCGCTTGTTGAAAGTCCCGCCCCCTGCCGGGATCCCTCAGATCATGCGGTACGTCTTCGGCCGGCCGCTCGATTTCGATCCCGGCGCGCGGTATGCCTATTCGAACTTCGGCTATTGCCTGCTGGGGCGCGTGATCGAAAGTGTCACGGGACTCACCTATGAAGTCTACGTCCAGCGGCACGTCCTGGCGCCGCTGGGGATCACGCGGATGCGGATCGGCCGAACTCTTCCCGAGGGGCGCGCCGACGGGGAAGTGTACTACTACGTGGATGAGAACCCTACCGGACCGGCGGTCATGGGAGACAAGATCGGCGCGCAGGTTCCCTGGCAATACGGCGGCTGGAACCTGGAAGCGATGGACGCCCACGGCGGCTGGATTGCTAGCGCCCCCGATCTGGTCCGTTTCGCATCCGCG
Organism: Planctomycetales bacterium; assembly: GCA_046152955.1. Taxonomy (GTDB): domain Bacteria; phylum Planctomycetota; class Planctomycetia; order Planctomycetales; family Planctomycetaceae; genus SIAF01. The sequence goes on from JBJXGA010000511.1 coordinate 22,876, forward strand.
TTTGACGATCGACCCAGTTCGCCGCTCCTGACCTCGGACGCCGTCAACGCGATGTTTGCCCGTCCCCCCGGCCTGGCAGGGTTTCAGGCCGATGGGACGCCGCGTGACATGTATTACGGTCTGGGCTGGTTCGTCCGGCCAAAAGGATCGGCCGGGGAGTCAAACCAGTGGCACACCGGATCGCTGGATGGCACATCCACGCTGCTGGTGCGACGTCACGACCGGATCAATTGGGCCATCCTGGTCAATACGCGGAACACCCCCAACCGCCAGCCCCCCTCAGCGATCATCGACGGAAAGTTGCATGAGGCGGCCGATCGGGTGACGGAATGGCCCGCGCATGACCTGTGGGATGCGGAATGACCCCGCGGCCACTGAGGGCGCCGGGGGAATTTGCGTTCTCGACGCGCGGGGGCTAGAGTACGTACTCTGCTCCGCCCCCTGGGGTTGTCCGCGGGGGGCCGAACGAGTCTTGCCACACTCCCGCGGATGATTGACGAATGAAACAACTGTTCGCCCGGAAATCGTTGAATCTGCTGCTGGAAGAAATGGCCGGGGATCACCGGCTGAAGCGCGTCCTGGGACCGGTGACGCTCACCGCCCTGGGGGTGGGAGCGGTGATCGGCGCCGGAATTTTCGTCGCCACGGGAGAGGCGGCGCACAATACCGCGGGCCCGGCGCTGATGGTGTCGTACATGGTCGCCGGCGTGACCTGCATCTTCGCCGCGTTGTGTTATGCCGAGTTTGCTTCCATGGCGCCGGTCGCCGGGAGCGCCTACACCTATGCTTATACGACGCTGGGAGAACTGTTTGCCTGGATCATCGGCTGGGATCTGGTCCTGGAATATGCGGTGGGGGCGGCGACCGTGGCCAATGGCTGGTCCAGTTATTTTCAGAGCGTTCTGGCCAAGTTCGGTTTCCACGTCCCGGACGTCCTGAAGGGGGCCGCGGTGGTCTACAACAAAACGACGGGAGAATTTGAAGCGACTGGTTCGTGGTTCAATCTCCCGGCGGTGCTCATCGTGGCGATGGTCACAGCGGTACTGGTGAAAGGGATTCAGGAGAGTGCCGGGTTCAACGCGCTGATGGTCTTGATCAAGCTGGCCGCTGTTCTGTTCGTCATTCTGGTGGGAGCCTTTTACGTCAATCCAGAGAATTGGGAGCCTTTCGCCCCCTTCGGCTGGACGGGACTCAGTTTTTTCGGCATTCCGGTGATGGGTCAGTCGACTCCCAAGGGAGAGCCGCTGGGAATGTTGGCCGGTTCGGCCATCATCTTCTTCGCCTACATCGGTTTTGATTCGGTTTCGACGCACGCGGAAGAGGCGAAGAATCCGCAGCGCGACGTTCCGATCGGCATTATCGCCTCACTTCTGATATGCACCGTCCTGTACGTGGGAGTCGTGGCGGTGTTGACCGGCATGGTGAAGTACGACAAGATTGACGTGCATGCGGGAGTTTCCGATGCGTTCAAACACCACGATTTGCCCTGGGCCGATCTGATCATCTCTTCGGCGGGCGTGGCGGGCATCACGTCAGTGTTGCTGGTGATGATGCTCAGCGCTCCCCGAGTTTTCCTGGCGATGGCCCGCGACGGTCTGGTGCCCAAGAGTTTCTTTGCCGACGTGCATCCTCGGTTTCAAACCCCCTGGAAGAGCACGATCCTGATTGGATGCTTCGTCGCGGTGCTGGCCGGGTTTCTCCCCATCGACGCGCTGTTGCATCTGACGAACATTGGAACCCTGTTTGCGTTCGTCATCGTCTGTACCGCGGTTCTGGCGATGCGAAAAATTGATCCTGGCGCCAAGCGGCCGTTTCGGTGTCCACTGGTCCCCCTGGTGCCGATCCTGGGGATTTTGAGCTGCCTGATGCTCATGTTCTCGTTACCGGCGGCCAACTGGTATCGCCTGTTCGGCTGGCTGGCGCTGGGGATGGTGATCTATTTCACCTACGGGCGCCACCACAGTGTGCTGGGCAAGGAACTCCGCATGCAACTGGCGCGGGAGGGGATCACCCCCGCTGGCACGCCGCACGGCGACAAATAGTCCCCACGCGACCGTTTCCCCAATTCCCTAGTCCAACGGTTCCAGAAACCAGCCGCTGCGCGACTGAGTCAACGGTTCAATCGGCAGTAAGGTCTCCCCCGTCAGCTCCATGATCGCCCAGCGGATCGCGGCTTTTCCCTGCTGCGTTCCCATGATGCCCATAAAATCCCGCAGGGGCTGAACCTGCGACTTGAGCTTCATTCGCGCCAGCGAAATGCCGCACGCCATCCGGACGCGGGTGAATTCGGGAGGCATTGCGGCGGGGCTCTCGGTCAACCGTTCGACGAGTTGCGCCCCCAGTCTTTCGTCCGCCGTTCCAGCGCGCAGATACCCCAGCCCGTAAATCGCGGCGCTCCGGGAGTATTCCCCCATCGTCATTTCTTTGGGGACATAAGTCCGCATCAGCGCGTCGGCCGGCTGGTAGCGCATCCGGCCCAGGGTTTCGAACAGATGCGCGACCTGGGCATCGAGTTCCGGACCGGGGGCGTTGTTCTTTCGCCATTCGGTTTGGCGCGCGGCCTTGTCCAGTATCTGCGGAAGGACGTCGGGAACCGCTACCTTTCGCAGCCCCCAGGCGGAGGCAACCATCACTTCCGGTCGCGTCGATTCGAGCAATTCCACCAGCCGTCCGGCCGCCGGCTTGTGTTCCAGCGCACCGAGCAAAAGAGCCGCTTGTTCCTGGCCGCGCCACCCGGCTCCCGCCAACACCTGCATCGCTGCCTCTCGTATTGGGCCGTCCAATTCGGGAGTCGCACACAAGGCATACAGCGCCTCGCGGGCCCTGATCCGCAGCCGCGGATGCGGATCGTCGAGCCGCTCCGCCGCGGCTTGCGCCCGCTGGGGGGTCATCCGCTCCAGATACGCGATCAGCCCCTGTTCGCGGATGTTGGCATCGGGGTTGAGCATCGTTTGGACAGCGCGCGGCGTCACCAGTTCATAGTCGATCGCATTGAGCGCCACGAGCGCCGCGGCGGCCACTGTCGGTTCCGGATCGTCTGCCAGTCGGAGCAGAATCGTCTGCGCTTCCTGCGAACTGTGCCGCTGCAACAGACCCACGGCACACAGGCGATTGAAGAGCGGTGGAGAATCCGGCTCCAGCCAGCGTCCCACTTCGGATTCCTGGCCCTCCGACAGGATGTGTCCGACGGCGCGGGCGGCCGCCAGCCGCGTGGCGCGCGAGTGGGTTCGGTCGCGCGACATCGCCAGCAACGGCTCGACACTGGCTGCGTCCTGGACTTCGGCCAGCCCGCTGATCGCCAGCAGCAAGTCGCGATGGCCGGTTGTCTCGGCCAGCCGTTTTCGCCAGAGGGGGATGATTGGCTCAAACCGCCAGCGGCCCAGCACCGGTTCCACCAGTTGTCGCAGGTCGGAGCCGTGTGCTTGCGACCCCTCGAGCAGGGCCTGCGCCCAGTCCCGAGCGTCAAGCACGACGAGCGCCCGAGCGCAGGCAAATCGCGCGGCCGGATGCGTCTCCTCCGCGACCAGAACCCGCGCCAGGTCCGGCGCCGCGTCGATCAACCCCGGCACGTTGTAGCCGTGGGCCTGCGCGATCGTTTCCGCGGCCTGCCGCTGAACGTCTTTCTCGGGACGTCCCAGCGCCTCGATCCACAGTACGCGGGACCGCGGGGGAAACGTCCAGACCGGGTCCGGGATTTCGACCTGGGGGTCGGAGTCCATCGCAAAGTCGGAGACGATCTCACCAGAAGCGGTCGCACCCAGCGCCCACCCCAGCATCATGAGCGGAGCCAACCACCAGCGCCGCCAAGTGCCTCCTCCCCTCCGACGGCCCGCTACCGAATTGGTCGATTCACACATGCGACACACTCCAGAAAGGACTCACTGCGGGCGCGAGATGCGGCGCGTCTGGACAAACAGGACGATCAGGCTGAGGACCGACGCGATTCCGAGAAACCACCAGTTCCCCGGAATCAGTTGGTAATCGCTGAACCCCTTCAGTCGAATCACCGACAGTGCCGCCGCCGCCGGATTCACCAGCAGCGCCCGTTCGACCGTGTCGCGTCCAAACGGAGCGTCGCGCCCCAGCCAGATCAGAAGCGGAGCGCCGCAAATCATCATCAGCAGGGCATAGGCCGTGGCCATGGCGGGGGCAGTCTTCTTGAACAGGCTGCCAATCGCCGCGCTGAGCAACATGGCGAAGGCCGCGGTCGCCGCCAGGCAAACCACCACGCGCTGCACCTGAAACCGCAGCCCCGGATCGATGTACACCATGACAATGTAGCCCGGCAACGTGGCACACAACACCAGCCCCAGCGTCAGGATGACGCTCAGCAGTTTGCCCCACAGAATCCGCGCCACGGGCATGGGGGTCGTCTGCAGGAGTTGCCAGCCGCCGCTTTCGCGCTCGGTACTGATCAATCCGGCGGCCAGGCTGGGGGTGATCAGCACCAACAGCGCCACCTGCATCAGCACCATGATCGCACCGATCTTGTCGACTCCCCAGTTCAACGTGCCGGTGACGGTGGAAATCGTCAACCCCAGGGATGCCACGGCGCAGGCCGCGACCAGCCGCAGCAGCCAATGCAGCCTGCCGAATCGCCGACAACGAAACTCTTTAATCATCACCGGGTTTACGAACGCTCCGATGGCCCCGGAGCGGCGCTGCGGATCGACGATAAAAAATGAGCGCCGCGCGACCCGCACCTTCAAGCTCTGATCGTCGCTCATCTTGCCTGCGTCCCGCGACTGGTCGAAGATCTTGTGGTTCAATCGGCTGAGGGTCCACACCGCATACGTCGCCGTCAACACGATCGAAATGATTGCAAATCGCCCCACCACGTTCGCCGCCGAGATCAACCCTTCGGAGCCGATATCTCCGGCCCCCTGCAGGCTCATCAGTGCGGCAAACGGAGAGGCGCATCGCAGCCAATCGCCCATGTCGGCCAGATAGCTGTGAGTGCTTTGCAGGAGGAACTGTGGCGTCTGCCAACCGATTGTTGAGAACAGTTGCTTGGCGAGGTCCGCGTCGCGGGTGCCTTGCAGAAACTGGTGCGGGCCCAGCGACAGGACGCACCAGAGCAAGACCAGCCCGTAGGTCCACCGGACTGCGGCGTCGGTCGTCTTGACGTAGGTGCTCACCAGCAGTCCCAGCGCCGAATATTGCACTGCCACCAGCGCCAGGAGCAGGTACACCCCCACCAGATCTTCCTTCAGCGAAATGCCTCCCAGCGCGTAACAGGCCGCAGCGGCAGGGAGGCTCGCCGCCAGGATCAGCCCTCCCATTCCCAACACGGCGACCAGTTTCCCCCAGTAGATCTTCCAGGCTCCCAGCGGCGTGTTGAGCAGCAGCGCCAATGTCCCGGAGCGGCGTTCGCGGACGATGCTCGTTGCCGGAAAGACCGGCAGGATCAGGAGCATCGCCGACAGCAGGCCGTATCCGAACAGCCGAAAGACCTCTTGCGAGCGCGTTCCCGACAGCGCCATTCGCCCTTCGGTCGGCCAGCGGATCAGGACCAGCAGGGCGAACCCAACCGCCAGTCCACACTGCAGCAGCACCATCCGCCGCTGGCGGAGCGTGGTCACCAATTCTCGACCCACGAGGGGATTAAGCATGCTTGCGACCTCCGGCGGCGGCCAGGGCGGGAGCAGGCTTCTGGAAGCGGCCTTCTTCCCCCGCACCGTTGGGGCGGGCAAACGACATGAACGCTTCCTCCAGATCGGTTTGCAGCTCGCGGAATTGCACCACGCGAATCCCCTGTTGCACCAGGAGCGCCAGGAGTTCTCCCAGTTGCGACTCGCTTCGGGCGGTGCGGAAGCGAACCCCTCCCTCAGCAGGGGCTTCGACCACTTCGGCGTCGGGCTCGATTGTCTTGCGGATCAAAGCCGCCGCCGCCGGGATCTGGTCGATCGACACCAACTGCGTTTCAATCGTCCGCTGCTGACTGACTTGGCGTCCGATTTCTTCGACGGTGCCGCAGGCCCGCAGTTTGCCATGCGTCAGAATGGCGATCGTATTGCAGATCCGCGACAGCTCGGGAAGGATGTGGCTGGTGACCAGCAGCGTCTTTCCGGACTTCGCCAGGCGGATCAGGATATCGCGCATTTCGATGCGGGCTTGCGGATCCAGCCCGTTGGCCGGTTCGTCCAGAATCAGCACCTGCGGATCGTGGAGCAGCGTGCGGGCGATTCCCACGCGCTGCTGCATTCCATGACTGAGGCTCTCGACGTAGCGATCGCGCATGTAGGTCGTTCCGGTGGTCTCCATCACTTCATCGATCCGCTTGATCCGCTGGCGGCGGGGAATGCCAAACGAAGCGCCGAAGAAATCGAGGTACTCCCGGACCCGCATGTTGTCGTACGACCCGAACCGGTCGGGCATATAACCGACGAGCCGCTTGATCCGTTTGGCGTCGGTGACGCAATCCGCGTCCCCGATCCGCGCCGTACCGCTGGTCGGTCGGGCCAGCCCCACCATGATTTTGATCGCCGTCGTCTTGCCGGCGCCGTTGGGGCCGATAAGCCCCAGGATCTGGCCAGACATGAGCGTGAGCGACAAGTCGTCGAGCGCCGTGAACAGGCCGTAACGCTTGGTCAGATGTTCAATCTGCACCACCGGTTTCTCGGAATTCATTCCACGTTCCTTATTGAGACTGCGACACGAATGGTCGTTGCGAAGGGATTCTACTCTGGAGGATGGAAAGACGACGGACCCGTTCAGCGCCGATCAGAGGCCCTTTCGGAGGGGGGAGGATCGACCGTGAGCGCCTGCAGGTCGAGGGCCAGCGATTCGATCCGCCAGTAGTTGTAGCGGACCCCCGAATCGGTCTTGGTCGTCGTCAGTTCGGGACGGTTGTCGTCGCCAGCCGCCACGCGCAATAGCAAGCCCCCGTCCGCCGAAAGTTGCAACAGTTCGGCGTCGGTCAGATCGAACGACAAGGTGCCCACCGGATCGATCCAGGTCTTGATCGGTACGATCTGATCCCCGCGATGACCGCTGATCTCAAGCTTGCCGACGGGTCCGCGGACCTGCACCACCACCCGCCCCGAGCGGATTTCCAGCGGCAACAACACCTGGGGAATCTGAAATCGCAACCAGGTGGAGGAGGCGACTGCCTTTTTGGACCAGGCGCGTTTTCGAAAATCCCACAGTCCGGAGGGCTGCATCCCATCTGGTCCGACTGATTGACGATAAGGAAGGAACGGCGACGGAATCGCCACCGCCGTTCCCGTCTCGGGGCGTGCCAGACGCAGCGGCACGGTCACGAGGGCTGCCCCCAATTTCCGCCGATTGGCGTCGTACTCAAACCCCGCTTCCCAGGCGTCGCTCCAGAACAGCAATTGTGGCTGCGCCGGATAGTCGTAGCGTGGCACGCGCCGTTTTTCACCGCGCTTCGGTTCGTCCTCTTCATCCTCAAAACGGGGCTGCGGAAGCATATGCTGCAGAATCTTTTGGCGGCGATTTTGCTCGTCGCTGAGCAAGGCCGCGGACAGGTACTGTTCGGCGCTGAAGACGTCGGTCATGTTGGAAACAAACGACCCATCGTCGCGCAGCGTCACCCCCATCCGCCCCGCCCTGGTCACCAGGATGGGATCGGCCGGATGGTTGGCGTCCCCCACCTCAAGCTTCCCGGTCAGGCCGTCGGGACCAAACGTCGCCGTCGCTTCCAGCCGCTGCCGGGTGTCGATCGAACCGGAAAAGCGTCCACTCCGCAGCCCGGTCGCTGAGGGGAGATTTTCCCACCGCCAGGCATCCATGTCGCTCCAAATCATGCGCCGCGTGGTTCCTTCCTGGCCGGACATGTCCGGGATCATCCGCCCGCCGCGCCGCCCTGCAATCGTCGTCGGCTCGGCTTCCGGGGAGTACAGCCCGGTGACCCCCTCGAGGATCACCTCGTTCGATCCGGCCACCGCCGTCACCACCTGCATGCTGGCGACCGTTGAGGCCTCCTGATGTTGACGCCCCAGCACAATCAGCACTCCGCCGACGATCACCGCCAGGGCCGGTCCAATCGCTCCCAGCCATTCCAGACGCTGGGCGCGCCACAGGCCGATCCCCGCCAGTGCCAGAACCGACGTGAAGCCGATAAGCAGACTCACGATCAGCCAGCGCGGCGGAACCGAATAGCCGACATATTCCTGGACCTGCGGTTCCAGAATGTCCTCGGGAACCAGCGGCTCCGGGCGGGAACTGAAGAGGTCCGCCGCCAGAAGTTTCATCGGATCCAGCGGAATAAACCGTCCCGGATCGGGGACGGCGGCATCCGCCAGATTCCCCAGAACCTCTTCCATGCCGCCGGGGGCCGAACCGGGGGGACGCGTCGATTGAGCGCCCTCTCCCCCGGTTCCCTGTCCCGGCGGATTGGAGGAGGGAGCGGTCGCGTTCTCTTGTTGGCCCTGCTGAGGAGGGGGGGCATTCACCGGGTTTTGCGGGAGGGGCGGAGGTAGGGCTCTGTCTTCGGGGGTGCGGCGGCGCATCCAGCCACGCGGTCCCAGCGTCGTGACCAGCAGGCGTCCTTCGCCGCACGGTCGCGTGAACGCCGCCGGCCAGCCATTGACCGTGTAGGGAACGTCGACCTCCGAAACGATCACGCGCACCAGATTGACCGGCAGTTCATGTTCCTGGGCCGGCCAGGACGCCTTGGTTCCGGACGCGGTCGGCTCCACTTGAAATGACGTCAATCCCACCTGATCGACCACCTGACACTCGATGTCGTCCCCCAGCAGCATCTCCAGCACCCGCGGATCCACTCGATCGAGCATGATCCACAGGTGCCCTCCGCCAAACAACCAGCGCCGGATGGCGCGGATTGCCGCCAAGTCATCGGCAACGCGACTGTGGGCGATGACCAGTTGGTCCAGGCCGCTCAGGGTTTCGTCCCCCGGCGCGAAAATCGGATCGACGAGGTAGGCGATCTGCCGACCAAGTTGTTCGCCGACCCGCGCCGCCAGCATCAATTCCGCGGCGGCTTCAATCTCTTCATCCAGCGGCGCATCGAGGGCGTCGATCATCCCCGAAACGGTCCGGGCCTCCATCACACGCAACGATCCGTCGAATTGCATGCTACCCTGATCGCTTTTGATCAACACCTCCTGCTTGTCGCCGCCATGCATCACGAGCGTGCGAAACGGAAACGTTTTCCCTCCGGGCCCCGCCTCCTTGGGCAAGCGGACCGGATGCCAGGTGCGAATCCGGGCTCGGGGGGGAATCCAGGTGCGTCGCCCATATTGAAGGGTCGCTTCACCTTCGAAGTAAGTTGCGGCGAGCATTTCGACCGGCTGGTCGGTGCGATTGGTGAGCGTGACCTGAATGATCCCCCATTTTCCGGAGACATAAACGTAACTGCCGCCGGGAGCAATCGAAGCGGCCCGGTAGCCCAAATCCGGCTGAACGGTCTCTTGAGCCGGGGCTTGTGAACTCAGCCACAGTGCCGCGACGAACAGTGCCCCCACCCTCGCCACACACTGCTTTTGTCGATTGCCAACCGCCATAGCCACGCCTGGTTCCGAGATGAGGAATCGAGAGAATTCCGAAGGCCACGCCGCCCCGCGAAGCATCCAATATACACCCGCTCCAGACTGTTGCCTACCAGCGCACGTCCCGAAACGGCAAAAACCGCCGGGATTGGGGTGGGCGCCTCAAGGTGAACAACAGTCCGGATTGACCAAGGTGCTTCGGCCGTCGGCAGCCCTGACGTTCGATGGCCCTCGTCAGACCCCATCCGGCTCGCCCGGATTGGTGAGCGAGACAGGCGCTCACGAAATGCCGGAGAATTCTGGCACAGCACAGGACTGACAATCCGCGACAAATCGTCCGTTCATGCGCCCGCGGTGATCTGATTCGCCAATCTGCAAAAAGGCGGACGAGGCCTGAGTGAATTGAAGGTGTCTCTGATTTCGAGCCGGGTTCGCCGACTCCCATCTGCCAGGTCATGGATTTCCAGTGCGGTCTTACGGCAGATTCCGATTTCCGTTTACCGCGCTGGCCGGGTGTGGTAATTTGATCAAAACCGGTTTGTTGGGGATCCTCCACGGAGTTGGAACCATGCTGTCGATCCTTGATCGAGGGGTGCGGTTGTGCGACGGACTGACGCGGCGTGAGGTGTTGCGCGTCGGCGGTCTCGGTTTTACCGGTCTGGCCTGGGCCGATTGGTTGCGGGGTAAGTCCGCGGCGGCCGCTCCCAAGAAGGACCGCAACCACGTACCTTCGTTCGGAAAGGCCAGCGCCTGCATCCTCATCTACAACTACGGCGGTCCCTCGCACCTTGAGACATTCGACCTGAAACCGGAAGCTCCCAGGGAAACCCGGGGGGAGTTTCAACCGATCTCGACGAGCGTTCCTGGGACAGGGGTCAGCGAGCATTTGCCCCGTCTGGCGGCACTGGCCGATCGCTATGCCATCATCCGCTCGATCGGACATCGGGACAACGACCATGCCATCGGCGCCTACCTGGCGCTGACCGGGTATTCGCACCCGAAGAACGCCATTCTGGGGATTGAACCCCCGGCAACCTCTCAGGATCTTCCCTCCGTGGGGGCCGTTGTCAGCAAACTCCGCTCGGCGCAGGCGTCCATGTTCTCGTACGTGACGCTCGGCGATCTTCGGCACCTGGGCAACAACGACAACATGGGACAGAACGGCGGTTGTCTGGGAAAGGCGTACGATCCGTTCACGGTTCCGTTTGCCGACTTTGCCACGACCCAACTCGATCTGCGTCTGGTCGACTCGATCCTGGGAGAGTCATCGGGCAACTCGCTCGATCGACGGCGGCAATTCCTGCAGCGGTTCAACCAGGCGGCGCCGCCTTTTGAAGCGACCCCGCCGATGCGGGCCATCGACGGCTTCACGCACCGCGCGTTCGAACTGCTCGCGTCCCCCGCCAGCCGCAATGCGTTCGACGTGGCCCAAGAACCGGACCATGTCCGTGAGGCCTATGGACCGACGCCATTTGCTGCCAATTGCCTCCTGGCGCGGCGACTGGTCGAAGCGGGGGTGCCGCTCGTAACGCTGTATTCCGTCGGCAATCGCGACTGGGACACCCACAGCGACAACTTCAACCTGCTCAAAAAGACGCTCCTCCCGGTGGCGGATCGCGGCGTGTCGGCGCTGCTGGAAGACCTCGACCAGCGGGGTTTGCTCGACGAAACGCTCGTCGTCTGGATGAGTGAAATGGGGCGAACGCCGGTGATCAACAAGAGCGCCGGCCGCGACCACTGGTCGTTCTGTTACTCAATCGTCATGGCCGGCGGGGGGATCCGTCGCGGCCAGTTGTACGGTTCATCGGATCGAACCGGCTCGTACCCGGCGCTGAACCCTTCCACCCCTGCCGATGCCGCCGCGACGATTTTCCATTGCCTGGGGATTAATCCGTCGGGCCACGTTCTGGATCAGCAGTCGCGGCCGCTGCTGATCGGATCGGGAACGCCGATCGACGCGGTCCTGGCGTGAAGTCCCCCCGTGGAATCAGATCCCGCACACCGCCGGGGATGCCGCCGGGGGGGGTGGTGCGATACAATCGGAGGGTTGCGCCGCGTACAAGACGCGGGAAGGGGCTCGGCAAGGGACATTGGTTCCGGCATTCGCCCCAGGGGATCCGTTTCGAAGAGGAGCGCCAGATTTGAATCCGTTTCGCGAGACGATTGTCGCCAGTCCGTGGGAACCTCCGCGGGTCGATGTGTCGTCGATTCATGGCGGGGTGTTCGAGGCGTGCGTCAACCGGTTGCGACAGGTCCGTGACAGCGGCCATTCGGGGGCCTTGCTGATCCACGGCGAAGCAGGGAGCGGCAAGACGCATTTGCTCAGCAGGCTCCGTGCACTCCTTTCCCCGCGCGAACCGTCGTCGACGGTTCGGGAAGAATGCCTGTTCGTCTGGGTGCGGCTCCAGACCAGTCCGCGGCTGATCTGGCGCACGGTCCGCCGCACGCTGGTCGATGACTGGTTCCGTCCCGTCGTCGACGGCAAGACGCAGTTCCAGCGAATCCTGTTTCACAGACTGGCGGAGATTCGTCCTGCCGAAGGGGATTTGGAGCGTTGGTACGAGTACATGCTGGATGAGCATCCGGAGGATCTGGCGGCGTTGATCGACGACATCTGTGTGAAACTGGACGTCGATCGCAATACGGCGGTCGCGTTTGAGCACATCGCCTTTCAGCGGCATATGCGCGATCTTCGCGCCTGGCTGGCGGGGGGCTCGCTCCCGCAGGGGGCGCTGGAGCGGATGAATCTGGCAGCGGAGGAGGGAACCGACGACGAGCGTGAAGATCAGTCGTTGCAGGTGGTGCTGATGCTCTGCAAATTGGCAGGGAGGGGGCTGCCGATCGTCCTCAGCTTCGATCAGGTCGAGGCGTTGCAGACCGCACCGGGAGACAAAGAGGCGCTGTTCGCCTTCAGCCAACTGGTGAGCACGTTGCATGATGGCTCGAACAACGTCCTGCTGCTTTCGTGCGTCCAGTCGGCGTTTGTGACGGAACTTCAGGACTTTGCCCGAAAGGCGGATTACGAGCGAATGACCTCCCTGGGAACGCGCTCGCTGGATCCGTTGAATCGGGGGCAGGCGCTGGAGCTGATCTCGGCCAGGCGAAGGGCCGTTGCGGAAATGGAACCGGCCCGCGACGAGTCTTGGCCTTTGGCGCCGCAGGAATTTGAGGAACTCATGGCGCGCGGGTTCGTCTCCCCGCGCCGGCTGCTGAGTTTGTGTGCCGAGCGCTTCGAATTTGTCAGCTTGTCAGATGGAAACCGGCCAGCTTACGCTGAGCCGTTCGCCGGGGAAGGGGAGCACGTCGATTCGCCAGGCATGCCGCTGGAGCCTGCGGAGGTACGACGACAATCCATTCACGACCATCTGGCCGACCGCTGGGCCAAAACCTGTGAAGAGCGGTTGGGGGAGAATTCACCCGAGCTGACGGAAGACATCGTGCGGCACGCCTTGCCCCAGGTGGTTCGTCTGCTTCGACCGGGCTGGAAATTGGTCCGCGACGATTTACTCCCCGACGTCTCGTTGATCTTCGAGACCCCGGCCGGGCGCATCGGAATCAGCCTCTGCACTCAGGACCACATGACCAGCCTGGCGGCGCGGCTGAAGCGCTTGAATGCGCAGCAGGCGTTGGATCGTTTGCACCGGCTGGTGCTCGTTTTTGAGAGTCGCCGCCCGCTGAGCCAGGGGGCCAAGGTGGCGCGGCAGCAACTGGCGGATCTTCAGCGGGATCGGGCGATGGTCCTGCATCCAACACCGGAACTGCTTGCGGCGCTCGATGCCCTGAGGGGACTGCTTTCGGATGCCAAATCGGGCGACCTGGCATTCGGGGGGGAGGCGATTGCCCCCCGGACGGTCGAGGAGTGGCTGGCCTCTAAAGTGCCCGAAGAGTTCGTCGAGTTGGTCGAGACACTGAACGCCGACCAACCCCAGGCCGCAAGAGCGGTCGATGATTCAGTTCTCGTCGATGCGCTATTGGAGTTGTTGGCCCAACAGCGGATGATTCGGCTGGAAGACGTGTCGCGCCAGCTCGAGCTGCCGGAGGAACTGCTGATCGATTTGATTCACCGCCACCCGGAACACTTTGGCCTGTTGGGGCAACCTCCTGGAACAGTGTTCCGGGCAGTCCATGCCCCGGAGGCACTTCCCCAAAGTCGTTAATTCATTCTTCTGACAGGCCCCACCTCCCTTACTCCAACTCCCTCACAAACACATTCGCAAACTGAATCGAATCGCCGTGGTGTTGCAGGGCGATGGGGCCGGTGGGGGCGATGTCGGGGAGTTGCGCATTTTCCAGTACGGTTTGGCCATTGAGCACCACCGTCAGGCGATCGCCCTTCATCGTGATGGTGAATCGGTTCCACTGGCCCAGCGGTTTGTCTGCCTTCACTTTGGGGGTGACGCCTGCGCGGACCTCCGGCGGTTGCCCCTTGTCAGTGCGGTAGCCGTACACCTCTCCGGAGCCGACCGGCCAGCACCAGATATTCACCTGACTCTTGCTGCTGCCGCGCAGATAGATGCCGCTGTCCCCCGCGTCATCCACGTCCACTTCCTTTATCGTCCCGTCGGCATTGAGTTCGTATTCCCCGTTGGGGAGGATCACCGGGCGCTTGACCTTATGCGGTTGGGCGTTGAGCCGCCAGTCGCAGATCATGACGAAATTCCCGTAGGACTTCTCTGACCACAGGTTCTTGTCCTCGGCTTCGCTCTTGCCATCGTAGTCGAGGATCCAATCGGCCGGCTTCCAGTGCCCCTGGTGCCCCGGCGCGACCTGCCATCCGGAGAGATCAACACCGGTGTAGAGGCTCTGAAAACCCTCCGCCAGAGTGGCGATTTCTTCCGGTTTCGGATCGGTGGAAGGGAGTTCGCGGATTCGGATATTGCGGAAATGACACTCCGATCCCTCTGACTCCAGGCAGAGATAGCCTTTGCGAGGGCGGCATTCGGTTCCCCCCGAAACCACCTTGCCGTTGACCGCCAGCTTGATGACGCCGTGATTGCACTCCACCCGATAGTGATTCCACTCGCCGGGGGGCTTGCAGCGGAATTCGCTGGGGAGACAGCGTTGCCATTCCTTGGGATGCGGGCGATCGGGTTTCATCGTGGCGCCGTGGATCGAAAACACGTCCCCGTGGCCGGTGAACGAGTCTCCCTTTTGTCCCGTTTCTTTTTCGTACTTCTCGACATAACCATGATCGAGAATTTGCACCTCGATGCCGCGGGCGAAGGGGGTGCCGGGGGCGGTCATTCCATCCCCCCAGATGAACAATCCGGCATTCCCCGCCGGTCGCATGTGCCGCCATTCCAACTCAATGATGAAATTCTCGTATTGCTTCTCGGTACGGATGACCCCGGTCGGAATCCCGGTCGAGACGATGATCCCCTCTTTGACGGTAAA
>JBJXGA010000001.1:0-4220 GCA_046152955.1 Planctomycetales bacterium
TCACGCAGACCACATCCGCCTTGTGCGGATGGTGAAACAGATCACCGCTGGGGCGCGCACGCGTCGCCGCCGATGGTTGCGATCCGCTGCTGCGCTGCATCTCTCGACCACTCTGTCAGCGCGAATCTCGCTCACCATCCGCACAAGGCGGATGGGGTCGAACGTTTGACAAGTGGCCCGTCTAGCCGCCGATCTCATTCACCATCCGGGCGAGCCGGATGGGGTCTGTGCTTGGAATCCGACGTCTTTGCTGTGTTTGGAATCCCGTGCCGTTTCTGAGTTCGCAATTTCGTGCAGTTGCTGTTTGCATCAGTAAAGAGTTTTTTGGCGTTGGTTATTCATTAGGAGCGTAGGCCATGCCGGTTTATCAATACGAGGCGATGGACGCCACGAGTGGCGCTGAGGTGAAGGACACGGTGGAGGCGGCTTCCGAGGCGGAAGCGCAGGCCCTGGTCCGTCAAAAGGGCTTCTTCGTCACGAAGATTGCCGAAAAAGGGCGCAACACCAAGGACAAAAAGAAAAAAGACGGCAAAAAGAAGGGGGGCGGAGGGGGCCAGCGGAAAAAGACGTTCGCCATCGGCGGCGTGAGCGCCAAAAAGCTCTGCACGTTCACCCGACAGTTGTCCACGCTGCAGGACGCCGGCTTGCCGATTCTGCGGAGCCTGCGGATTCTGGAAGGTCAGGCCAAACCCGGGGCACTCAAGAACTCGCTGATCGGCGTCATCGACGACGTGGAAGGGGGGAATACCCTGTCGGAGGCGATGGCCAAACAGCCCAAGGCGTTCGACAACCTGTACGTCAACATGGTCAAAGCGGGAGAAGCCGGCGGTGCGCTGGAAGTCATTCTGCAGCGCCTGGCGGAGTTCAAGGAACGTGCCCAGAGTTTGAAGCGGAAGGTGCAGGGGGCCATGATCTACCCTGTCGCCGTCATCACCGTGGCCACCGCCATCGTGACCTTCATCATGATCTGGATCATTCCCAAGTTCAAAGCGATCTTCGAGGGGTTCGACCTCGACCTGCCGGCGATGACAGTCGCCCTGATGGCCACCAGCGATTGGGTGGTGAATTACTGGTATCTCATCCCGGCGATCCCCTTTTCATTCTGGCTCCTGGTCAAAATCATCAGAAAGAACAAGATGGGAGCGTTCATCGTCGACAAAATATCGCTCAAATTTCCGCTCCTGGGGAAGATTCTCGAAAAGAGCATCGTGGCCCGGACGGCGCGAACCCTGGGAACCCTCATCGCCTCCGGCGTGCCGATCCTCGAGGCGCTGCTCATTGCCCGCGATACCGCGGGGAACGAGGTCTTCGTCCGCGCCTATCAGCACATCTACTCGGCGATCCGTGAGGGGGAATCGATGGCGGTCCCACTCAAGGAGACCCGCGTCGTCGACGACATGGTGGTCAACATGGTGGACGTCGGCGAGGAAACGGGAGCCCTCGACAACATGCTCTATAAAGTGGCCGACGTGTATGACGAAGAAGTCTCTGTCCTCGTGGACGGCTTGATCAGCCTGCTGGAGCCCTTGATGGTGGTCGTCCTGGGGTTGATCGTCGGGTTCATCGTCATCGCCCTGTTCATGCCGCTGGTCGAATTGTTGAACAAACTGTCGTAAGTCAAGCGGCCCGTCGCGCCGCCCTGTCACACATTTCTGTCTGCCTGTCCGAGCCGCTGGCTGGCGCGGCCCAGGGTCTATTTTCAGGGAAGTTGTCCCATGCATACGTACCCGTTCTTTTGCTGTCGCACCCCCGTCGATCCTTCCGCCAGCGGGTTGCCAGGCCGGATTGGCCGTGGCTTTGTCGTGCGAGGCGCCGGAGTCTCGCAAAATCGATCCAGCGCGGCAGGGTCGCTTCGATCCGGTTTCACGCTGGTCGAACTGCTGGTGGTGATCGTGATCATCGGCATCCTGATGGCGCTCATCCTGCCGGCGATCAACAGCGCCAAGATCAAGGCCAATGAGGCCAGGGTGACGGTCGAAATCAAGAACTTGGAACAGGCGTTAGGAGCGTTCAAGACGAAATTCGGGATTGAGCCTCCCAGCCGGTTCGTCATCCACCTGACCGCCAACGGGTGGAACAACGATGCAGCGAACAAGGCCACCGTCCGTCGGCTCTGGTCGCAATTCGACTTCAGCATGAACGGCGCCAGCGCTCCTGGGGGCCAGGCGTATCCTTCCAACTGGGACACGATCGCCAGCAACCAGGGACACTCCGAATACATCGGGATCAACTCGGGAGAGTGCCTGATGTTCTTCATCGGGGGGATCATCGGAAATAACGGCGCTCCGATCGGGTTCTGCAAAAATCCGGCCTATCCCTTCTCCCCCAATGGAACCAGCCGCGAACCCCCCTTCATGGAACTCGATGCTGGGCGCATTCGTGACAGCGACAACAATGGGATGCCCGAGTACTTCGATAGTATCCCCAACCAGCAGAATCCCTACCTGTACTTCAGCAGTTACGAGGGACGGGGATATCGATCCCCCAATGTCACCGGTTTTCCGCAGGAGTTTCCGGTGGGGACGCTGCAAGACATCTACCGCGTCAACAAAACGGTCGTCACTCCCCCAGGCAACAATACCTATTCCCTCACGGCTCACCGGGCACAGAGCTTTCAGATCATCTCGCCCGGCTACGACGGCGACTACGGCGCCGGCGGGGTCTTCAACCCGGACCTCCCCTCCGGCGGTCTCACTGCCAAGGGAGATTACGACAACCTGACGAATTTCCACGGCAGCCGTCTGTCCCCTTGATGCGTATAGTTCCTGAGGTTCCTATCGAACATTCGCTGGTCTCCGATTGCACGGCAAACGCCATCCGCTCCTTCTGACGCCAGCCCAGCACGATGTCTTGTCCCATGTTCTCCACCTCTCCCAACACCCTGCCGAAGACCAGCCTGCCGCATCGCCGGTCGCCGAGCGCCGCCTTCACCGTGGTCGAGTTGCTGGTGGTGGTGACGATCATCGCCGTGTTGATGACGCTGACAATTCGGGTGGTCGGTTCCTTCCTCGGCCAAGCCCGCGCCTCGGCGACCGAAACGACGATTCGCAAGATTCAGTCATTGCTCAATGCGCGGGTGGAAGCGCTGCACCGCATGACCAAGCGTCCGGGTTTTCTGGAAACGACTCCTGACTACAATTCCACTGAGGTTATCAATCTGGCCAATGGAGACCCCAATCTCCGCAAGATTCTGACGACCAAACAAGTGACGCGCCGACTGTTTCCCCAGCGCTTCGCCGAGGTCGATTCGACGCTCCAACCGGCCCTGTTTCAGAACGGCGCCGCGAGCAGTTCCGAAATCCTGTACGACTTCCTGACGCAATCGAATGTCCTGGGGGATACCCCGCTGGGGGCCGATGCCTTTTCAACGACGGAGGCAACGGACAAGAACGGCAACGGATTGCCGGAATTTCTGGATGCCTGGGGAAATCCGCTGCGGTTCTATCGCTGGCCAACGCGGCTGTTCCGTTCTCCCACACCGCCGTTTGGAACGAGCGGCTATTGGTCGTCGCAAACCAACGTCATCCCGGTGGACCCCACCTTCGCCAAGCGGCTGCTCACCGGTCTGCCGGGCTTTTCAGGAAACCTTCAGAGCGACCTAGCGCGTGACCCTGACGATCCGCTCCGCCGCTGCGCCGCCTTCAACCCGTACCGCCCTGGAAGCGATGCCCCCTTCGACAACGATTTCGAAACGGTTGGCTCCCTTTACCACACTCCCGGAACGTTCCATGTCCTGCTTGTCATCTCCGCCGGTCCGGATGGCATTCTGGGTTTGTTCGAACCGGACGATATCGGCAACAAGGGATACTTGGCGGCGGTCGATTCGGCAAACCAGGATGGGCTCGACGACAACATCACCTACCTCAACGTTCGGGCGGGCGGAAAGTAACTCACCATGTCAAGCCTCAAAACTCCCGTATTCGCAACGCTCCAGCGCCGCCGCCCCGCTGCATCGCGCCGCGGGTTCACGCTGGTCGAACTGCTGATCGTCGTGGGGATCGTCCTGTTGCTGGCAGGGATGGTGGTGTATGCCATCCAGCCGTCGCAATCGAGCCGCTTGCGCGAAGCCGGGCGAGTCGGCCAGGCGGCGATCATGGGCGCCCGAGATCGCGCCCTGCACGCCAAGGCGAAACGCGGCTTTCGACTGGTCATCGATCCCAACGACAGCACGCTCGCCACGGGGTTTGTCTACCTGCAGCCGATGGATCGGCTGGAGTATC
>JBJXGA010000005.1:0-6400 GCA_046152955.1 Planctomycetales bacterium
CGATCTGGAGGGTAAATCAAGACAGTCCCTCGCGGGAGAATCACCGCGAGGGACCGTGGAAACATTGGTTACGTCCAACTGTCGATTATGGAATGAAGAACTTAACGGTTACCGATTGCAACACCCGTCCTTCCAGCGATTCGAATTCAATCGTTTCGCTGTAAAGTCCTGACGGAAAGCCCCCGATTGGGATCAAGTGCGCGAACCTCAGCACTTGTCCGGGCGCAATCCAGGGATCGGTCGTAATAGCTGTTCCGCCATCTGCATACTGGCGCGCGTGCTTTGGACCACGCGTTGCAATGTTCCTCGGGATGGCCGGAATTTTCCAATCGCGTCCCAGGCGTTGAATCCAATGCTGCCCGGTGCCGACGTAGTGCCCCGCGGCGCCTCCCCGTTGAGTGACGGGAATCGGCAACCACCGGTTGGACATGTTCTGCAATTCATACAGCGCCATCGGCGTCGTGCCTCCCGCCACATTGGGAACCCAAACGACCTTTGCGCAGACAAGCTTGAGTTGCTGCGACGCATCCCGCAGTTGTGCCGCTTCGAATTGAGCTTCCGCCCGGCTGGCTGAGAGCACTCCGCACAGTCCCCACAAGACGCCAACTCCGAATTTCACACACTTGACCTTCACGGCTCACCCCTCCCTTTCCTGGATCTGTGACTTCGGAAGAAATCGCGAAAACACCCTGACACGTGCGGGGTTGACTGGACTTTCGCGTTTTCGTCCGAACGTCTATCCGGAAACCGCTGAAATCAATCCAAGAATTCGACCCGATCTGCAGAAATCCCGGAAAACAACCGCCAGGCGTTCGTAGATCGGCTCAGAGCCGCCGCGTGTCGATGGCGATTTGAGTCGAACATTCGACGACGGCACCGCGCCAGAGAGAATTTGGGCAAAACTCCAGATTGTCATGCGAAAACCAGACTCGTGTTCCGGATGTACGTGTGGAGGGACGCTTGACAATGTGCCAAGGCAACCGCTAGGCCGCGAGCGTCTTCATCAACCACCGCTTCCATTTCAGGAGTACGCCATGTTGACTCGCAGAAACTTTTCGTTGGCATTGGTAACCGCGCTGCTGACCTGTTCCGGTTGTGGCAACCCCTTGCAAGGCGTCATTCAACAGTTCGACAAAGTGATCGACGAATTCAAAAAAGCCCTGCGGCACATTCAACAGGAGTCGCAGAGTTGGCAGATTCACACTCAGGCCCTGGTCAACCAGACCGAAGGCAAGGTCCGCACGATCATCGAGGATGGTACTTTGGGGCACCTGCTCACATTGCCGGTCCATGCGGCCGGAGATGAACTCAAAACGCTGGTCGTGATGATCGAGCGACGCCTGTTGGGTTACCTGCGCGGCGTGATCAATGCGCTGGAGGCCAAGAGGGCGGCGGTTGTTGAGAGCGGAGGGATCGCCATCGATACCGTTGAGAGCGTGCTCGCCGAAGTCATTGCCAGCGTCGACGACGTTTCGCCATTCGTCGGCGCCGTGACCGAATTGACTCTGGCCTGCCGCCGGAGTGGGAACTCTCAGTCCCCCATCACTGATCGCCCGATTCTGTTTCGCGGATTCAATTTCAGAACAGAGCATCAGTACCGCCTGGTTGGCTTCAACGCACTGGGACAACGGGTTTGGACCGCGCCGCAGAACGCGCTGGAGAGAAATACGGAATTCGTGATCAGCTTTGCTCCGACGAAAGCCGCGCCATTCCCGGCGACAGTGGACAAACTCACCCTGGAATGGACCAGTGGAGGAGGCGCGGAACTGGCCTCGATTCTGTTGACCCCTGCGCCAGCGGCCCCGCCGCAACCCAAACTCACAGGAATCACGATCGGCTTTCGCGGCCTGGATGTGAAGTACCCCACCGTCGCCTTTATTGTCGAGTTCACGCTTCTCAACGAGGCGAAGCAAACGCTGGCGACCATCCCAGACTGCGGCCGAGGAGACATTTGGGAGAAGCAGCAGTACGCCCACTACTCCGTGTCCCTCGACTTGGAGGCGGTGTTGGCTGGCAGCTCGACATTGATCGTCGATCTCACGATGTTGTCAGTCTTGGGGGGGCCGGTACAGCATACTTACCAATCCACCGGTGGACTCGGCCAACAGACGTTCTATTCAAAGACTCACCAACCGCGAACGGCCACCACCGACCAGCTACTGCGGATGGGCTTTCGTCCCAGAGGCTTGAACCCGTCCCACACCAAGTGGGATCTTCGCGATCCGTTGCGTCTGGTGGCGACCGACTGGAAGGGATTTGTCCGATTGAGCGTCGACTATGGCGGCCGGTTGATCGAGTTTGACGAGAGCGAACAGATCGCGTTCAGAAATGGTCGTCCCAAAGACGGGAAGCAGGCGCTGCGGCTGCAATGGAAGGGAACCGGAATATCGATGGCCTAAACCCACTGAGACGAACGTGTCAGGATCCCTTGTGATGGAGCTTGAAATCGAGGAGCAAGACCATGATCGGCAGATGTATTCGCCAGTATCATCGAGGGGTGTGTGCCCTGCTCGGAGCACTTCTTCTCGTGTCTGGCATGTTCCTCCCGTTGTTTACGCGACGGGTCAGTCTCGGATCCTTTTGGAAGGATGTGCTCGTATTGCCATTACTGCGAGACGACCCCCGGCCTGTGACGTATTCGTTGTGGACCGCCATCGAGACCTGGTTTTCGTCTTCCATGACTCCGGTCGCCTGCCTGGCGCTATTGGGTTTTGTCGTCATTCCTTGCTTGGATACTCTGTTGGTCCTGGCTTGCCGACTGATGACGGAGTCCACTCGGCGTCTTGTGGATGACTGGTGGGCGCAGGCCCGCTGCTGGGAGTTGCTGCCGGTGTTACTGGCCGGGCTGGCCCTGGTCGCCAGCAAGAATCCAGATCGCGGCGCCGTGCTCACACTGAACTGCGGGTTCTACGTCATCGGAATGGCCCTGATTGTTCGTGGAATTCCGCATGTGGTTTCCGGGATTGTTACAGGAATCCGCTGGTTGCAGAATGGACAAAGTCTCGAAAAACTCGTCGCTGGCCGAAATCGCGGACTCCCAGTCTGCCTGTCAATCGCGGCGCTAGCGACCCTTGTTGTGGGAGTGCTTTGTCCATTCTTTCGAATCGAAGAGCGACTGGAGGGAGGCTTCTTGGAATCGGCGGTGGAGCATGTGGCCCAAATCGGTAATACGCGATTGTATTCCATTGTCGACGGCATCCGGGCGCTCTGGCAGCATGGCGAGCACGGCATTGCCACGATCCTGGTCATCGCCTCAGTCCTGTTTCCGCTGTCGAAGATCGGCGCCCTGCTGTGGTTTCTTACCTCCGGGCGTCGCTCGCGAGCGGTGTATTTGCGCATCCTCAAACAAGTCGGGCCGTGGTCGATGCTGGATGCCATCGTGGTGGCACTGCTCGCCATCGCACACGTGGCCTTCCCTGGGGGATCGTCCTTCGAAATCGCTTGGGCCTTTTGGGTCTTCGTATCGTCAATCGGACTCAACTCTTTGGCGCTGATGTTGACTCGGTACGACCATCCATCGCCACAGCGATCTGCGCGAGCAAGTCGTCCAGGCTGGACGGCGGAGCGTCGGTGTACCGCGCCAGGTGGATGCGGGTGATCAGCTCGCGAACGAGTGCCAATGAGCCGGTGAGTTCGTCCGACAGGCGCTGGTGGACATCCCGCAGGCGGGCGATGTTCTCCTGACGGGCCAGTTCGCACTGGCGGGCCAGGGCGTTCGATCGTCCCTGGGTGGCTGCTGCCGCGGCATCTCCGCCGGTTTCGCCACCGTGAGATTTGGTCGTCACGGGCTCGTCGGCCGTCGTTTTCTGGAGCAATTCCTCCAATTGTCGAATGCGGGCGGCCTGGCGGCGCCAAGCCGCACGGAGTTCGGCGAATTGGTCGGGCTCAGTCATTCCATTCTGACCGGCCTGCGTCACGCAACCGTGGCGAGCCACGACCAATTCGCGTTCGGTCCGCCCGATGGCCTGTTCCCAGAAATCGTCAGTTGCAGAAGGAATGCTGCGACCAATCGGAACCGTAGAGGGCCGTTGCGGACGTTGCAGCAACATCGGCAGATAGAGGGGCCAGAACAGGAACACCGAAGCGATCCGGACCGAGCGTTCAACCGGTCCGGCAGGCCGCCGCTCCAGCGCCGCGGCCACGGCGACTCCTACTCCAAACACCGCGTAAAACAGAGCTGTTCCTGAGAAGGTCATAATCGGACCTCGCTTTCTGTCGCATCGGCAGCAATCGGGCAATGGCGCCTGATCGCCGCACGATTCAAGTTCGCAAATCGTTTCTCATGTCTCACCCGGTCAGCCTCTGCCAGACCGTAAAGATCATCACGGGAGTCACCGCCGTGTAGCAGGCGGACCAGGCCAACACGAGTCGGCTGAGGAAGCAGCGGCGCTCGAGACGCAGGACGCTGGAGTTTGATTCCGCCAGTCGCATGAAGCCCAGGTACAGCGAACGAACGCCCCACAACCCCGCGACAAACGGCAAGACCATCCCCAGCCACAGCGTCGCCTCGATGATCGGACCAAACCGCGGCAACAGCGAAACCCCCAGACTGATGGCGACGTAGATCGGCAGGATCCCCACCAGCGCCACCGCCGAAGTCGCCTTGGCCTTCAGGGTGTGGATCGTGACATCGACCATCGTCATCCGAATTCCCGCGAGCAGGCTGTAAAAATACAGGCTTGGCAGGCAAACTCCCGAGGCGGCGACCAGGCCGAAGGCATACGATGCGATCAGCTTCAGCCCCCGACCGTCCAACCACGGGGCCAGTCCGCCGTTCCCCTGGACTTCGTGCGAGAATCGAACGAGCGGCTCCGTTCCCTCCAAAACCTTCGGCATCCCGCCCCAATGTGGCCAGACGGCGAAGGAACTCATGACCAGCGCCACTGCGACTCCAAACAGGAGGAAGCCCATGATGGCCACCGCCAGAAATCGCGGCGCCAACTCAGTCGCCAGCGTCCGATCGCGGACGATCCGGTCCAGTCGCGGGCGGTCCTTGAGGATCAGCTCCACCAATTCCAAGACGCCTGGCGCCTGGAATGGTAGAAAGACTTCCGACCCTAACACCGGCTCGCTCTCGCCGATGTTGCTATCCTGGCTCGACGTCGGCCGGTCGGACGAGGCGTTAGCGGTTGCCAGATCGCGCAACAGCTCGCCTCGTTGCGCCAACGGAACGTATGTTTGCCGATCACCGTCGGCAGATTGTGTCGTGGACATGCGGCACCATCCCTCTCAGGCCGAAAAATTGAACAATCCAAAGCAATAGAACAGTTCCGTCCCAATCGCTCCGACCAACACCAGCCACCAGGTGGGGGGGCGGTCGCGTTCCGGTTCCAATTTCGCCATCGTCCGCTGAAAGACATCGATCATCGCGATGCCGACCCCGGTGAACACAATCAGGTTGACCAGCAGCACGAACCCGGCCTGCGGAATGGCTGTCGTAAAAAACCAATTGATGGGGATCGAAGCGATCATCGCCAAGCCCCCCCAACTGGTCGTCACCAGGGCCGCCAACAGCGTGCTGGCCGCCGAGAGCCTGGAACCCGACAGGCTGTTGAGGATGTACAGCGCGGGGAGCGGAATGCCCCAGGCCAGTCCGGCGGCCAGGGTGCAGATTCCCCCCTTGGTCAACATCTCCAGCGCCCCCCCCTGCAACAGCCCCATACTCATTCCGTAGGTCAACGTCCCCAGAACGGCGGTCGAACCGAGCGCCCACCAGACCCACCAGGGATACTGCGCTTCCCCCGTCTGAAAACGGACCGCAAATTCCTCCGGTTCGCGCAAGGCCTGCCCGACATGGGCCATCCCCGAACGCCACTGTTCTTGAAACATGAGTCCCCTCCTCGATTCGTGCGGATCAGCTTGCCACGTTGAGGCAACCGCAGGAGGGGCGGGGGATTAACTGGGGGGGGAAAAGTCTTGAGTCTTGAGTCTTGAGGGGTGAGGGGTGAGGGGTGAGGGGTGAGGGGGTCAAATCTCAAATCTCAGATCGCGACAGTTGCCCGGATGCCAGCCGCAGATTGGGAGAAGCCCGATGTCGTGGTGGCCTCAACTCGATGCCAGATGCCTGTTCGCCAACTGCCGAGCCGTCTTAGTCGCGTTTTCGCGACGTGTGGTGACAAGGAACAGCGCGCCGGGAGGGCGAGGCTCCCGCCGAGCCCTTTCGGGAGGCCGAGCATCCGAGGACGTTCGCCCTCCCGGTGCCCGAACAGGAGGGCGAGGCTCCCGCCGAAGCCAACCGTGGGTATCGTTGCCGGTCACCTCGAATGCTGGACAAACAGGGCGAATTGCGATATGGACAAAGTAATCCGAACCAGTCAGAATTCTCAGACTGCCGTCGAAACAGGCCATCGAACGGGTCAGTGTGCCATGAAACAGCTCACGAAGTCGAAGAAACGGGAGG
>JBJXGA010000007.1:0-4319 GCA_046152955.1 Planctomycetales bacterium
ATGGCCGACCACGACGCCTACCAGCAGCACCCCCTGCACAAGCAGTTCATCGACGAAAGCAGACCGAACTGGAAGAAGGTCCGCGTTTTCGATTCCGATGTTTGAGCGGGTCTGGTGCGCCTGCGCTCGCAAGTCAGGCATCGGTAATAAACTGATTCGATGTCGTCCGTCGGCTCTGCATCGGCGAATTGGTCCCACCAGGCACTGATCACTCTCCACCCCCCCTGGAGGGGGAAGGGTCGGGGATGGGGGGGGACGTGCGTCTCGGCGCGTCGTGTGAAGGGTGGATCTGCGCTCGCGCCGCCCGTGATAGAGTCCAGAGTCTTGAGTCCTGAAGCTCATCCTTCATCCCTCATCCCTCGTCCCCGACCTTCATCCCCCACTCTTCCCCGCGGCTGCTCCGTCCAGTACGCTGTCGGCTGCAAGGTTTCGCTGCGCCAGGCGGGGAAGGAGCCGGGATGGAAGTCGATGTGTCGGTCTATTACTACACGTACAGCACGATCGCGCAGACGCTGGCTGGCGCGTTCGGATTTCTTGTTGCCGTGGTGCTGTACCTCATTCAAGGGATTCACGCCCACGTCAGCAATTGCGCCGCCTCGCTGGTGGCCAACAGTCCCGCCGACCGCAACAAGCTTCGCCAGCTCCAAAGCGGCGGGAAATGGGACGAGATGATCCGCCTGCACGCCGACGCCGGGCAGAACAACCCGACCCTCACCGCCGAGACGAATCGCTTCACCGACGAGCAGTTCCAGGACATGCGCCGTCAGCTCGCGCGGCTGAGCGCGGTTCGGCGTGAATTGAGTCAATCGATGTACATGACCGGCGTCGTGATCATCGCGGCGATCATCGCCATGCCCCTGACCGGAGTGTACTTCGCGCGGCATCCCCCGCTGGGACTGTCGGTGCTGACGGTGACGATCGTCGCCGCCATGTTCTGCATCCGGGCCTACTTCAAGCTGATGATCAACGTCTTTTCCACATGAACCTAAAGTGTTAGGTTTCGGCTTGACTTCCGGTGGCCGCTCGGTATCATCACCTAATCGGTTAGGTAGATGGCCCTTTCCATTCTGATCCGGTCCGGGAGAACACGCCGATGTCGGAGCCAACCCCCAGCGGGCGCGAGCTGGAGATACTGAAGGTCTTGTGGGAACTCGGCTCCGCCAGCGTCCGCGAGGTGTACGAGCGGATGTGCCCGCAGGAAGAGCTGGCGTTCAACACAATCCAGACGCTCCTGCGGATCATGGACGAAAAGGGACTGGTGACGCATGCCACCCGCGGACGCACGTTCGTCTATTCTCCCGCGCACAGCCGCGAGCAGGTGACGGGGCGCTTCCTCGACAAAGTCTTCGACGGCGCTATGGACCAATTCGTCGCCAGTCTGCTCAAGTCGCGGCGGGTCAGCTCCCGCGAACTCCAGCAGCTTGAGCAATTGATCGCAGCAGCCCGTCGCAAGGGAAATTCCTCCTGAATGTGGTTTGATTCTGATGGAGACGGTTGACTTCGAAACACTCCCCTCTCACAAGGCGTCGGCACATGGACACACTCGCATGGACCTTTGACCGGTTGTTCGAATGGGCGGTTGTCAGTTCAATTTTGCTGGTGCTGGGAAGTCTGGCCGCTCTGTGCTGCCGCCAACCGATTCGGCGGATGCGCGTGATCGAATTCACGCTGGCAAGCTGCCTTGTAGCGCCGCTGGTGTCGTTGGCCCCCGGACTGCCACGTTGGACGCTGCCGTGGATGTCGGCTGTGGAAACAGCCCCCGCCCACGCTCGTCTGAAGACAGCCAGCGTCGGGGGGGCGGCGTCCCCTCGCAACGCCAATGGGCCACAGACAGAACCGGTGCTTTCGAGTCGGCATTCCGGCGATGCAGACCTGGATCCTCAAACGAGCGTTGCCGACCTGGCATCCGATTTGGCAATCGGTCCACTCGACCTGTCCGCAACCGACATGCCTCCCATCGAATTGGCAGAGACTGAAGATGTCCAGCTCACTTCCGATGCTTCTGCAGACGTTCGCTCAGACGCTCCCTCTGCGACATTCTCCGACACTCTGCCTAAGGCGCCACCCGACGCTCCGACTGCGAATCCTGCGATCGGAGCGCGGAGTGATGATCAGCCCGCGACCGCTGTTGAGTCTCCCCCGATCGCCCCCCTGTCAATTGATGATGAGCCTGACCCGCCCCGAGTCTCGGCCCAATCAATGACTACCGTCGGTTGGACGGCCATGAACCTCCCGGTTTGGGTCGTCAGCGGCTACGCCGTCGGCTTGATCCTCCTGACCAGTTGGCTGCTGATCGGTCTGGCCGGGTTGCGACGGGTGCTCCGGACCTGTCGCGCTGCGCCGGAGTGGTGTCGGCGGCTGCTGGAGGAAATCGCCGGGCCGGCCGGCGCTCGGGTGCGGCTATTGGTCTCCCCCCGCGCCCCGCAGCCATTCACGTTTGCCTGGCGACCGGCAACCATCGTCCTCCCCGAAGCGCTCCTGAATTCCCGAACGGCAGTCCGCGAGGAGGATTCCGGATCGATGGCGCGGGCCTCCCCGTCAGCGTTGCGTCTGGCGCTGGCGCACGAGTGGTCGCACGTCACTCGCGGCGACGTCTGGAGCTGGTCGCTGGCGGGCCTGGTGCGGCTGCTCTTCTTCTATCAGCCTCTTTGCTGGTGGCTCCGCGGGCAGTTGCGGCTGTGCCAGGATTTCCTGGCAGACAGCGACGCGGCGCGCGAAGCGACACCCGCCACGTATGCTGAGTTTCTCGCCTCCCGCGCGGCTGGCCGCCCCCTGGCCATCGGCCTGGGGATCGCTGGGGGCAAATCGGACCTTTACAGGAGAATCACGATGCTGCTGCAAATCCAGAAACCATTGGAAACGCGCTGTTCGAAGTCGTGGACGATCGCCGTCGCGACCGTCGTGGTCGGAGCGATTCTTTTGACCGGAACGTTCGGAGAACGGCCGGCAGCGCTGGGGGAGATGGATGCTGTGGGTGATTCCGAACCCACGATCGTGAAGAAACCAGCGGACCAGGAGAAACCGACGAAGAGGAGTCCGACAGAGGCTGAATCGAGGCCCACGACGCAAGAGGCCTCGGAACGCCAGGTTATTGTCGATCGGATGCTCAGCCGCCAGTACAAAGCCGACAGCGCGCGGATTGAGTACCGGCGGACGGTGGAGCGTGGTGGAGACATCATCCAGCAAGGGGATTCGATCCTCACCGTCGCCCCGAACGGTTGGCTGCTGCAACAGCCCATTGGGAATGGATCCCAGCAGGTGACGCTGGTCCAGGAGGGACGCTGCTTTCAATTTCAGAGTTGGGAAGAGTCGGCCGCCGCGGCGGGAGGGGGAGGTGGTGCGGCAGCGGCAATGATGTCGCAAATGACCGGAAGAATGGCGGGGATGCGAGGAGGCGTTTCGGTTGGGGGGGTAGGCGTTCCCGCTGGGGGAGCGCCAGGGGGGATGGCTGGAGATGCGCCGAGAGGTCCAAGAGGCCGGGCTCGCAATCCGAACGCGATGGCGGGAGGGGCGCCAACAGGGATACCAGGAGGAATGCCCGGAGGAATGCCGGGTGGCCCCGGGGGGATGCCGAGGGGGATGCCAGGGGCAGCATTTTCTGGATGGGGATCTGGGTCTGTGCCCCTCGAGGTGACGTACCCCGAAGCGGTCCCAGCGTACGCTGACGCCTGGATTCCGTTTGGGTTCGGGACGCTGTACTACAAATCCGGGTGCGAGTTCGTCCGAAGGCATGCTGCGGCGATGCGGCTTGGAGAACTCCAGGAGGTCAACGGCATCCAGGCCCGTTTGCTGGAATGGGACGTCCCCCCCGCCGAGGCGGCCCAGGCTTTTCCGATCGTCAACCAGTTCCTCTCGCTGGGGGCCGTGCTGCGGCTGTTCATCGATGAGAAACGGGAGGGGGCGGTGATCCGCATTGAAGGGATCGATCCGTTCGACACATTGCAGTTTCAAGTCGACTTCAGCGACTTTGCCTTCATCGACAAAAAGCTGAGCCCGTTGCCGCAAAAAGCGCGAATCGTCTCTGGGGATACCGTGGAAACGATCGAACTGCTGCGGGCCGAAGGGATCAACAAGACGATTAAGCCCGAAACGTTTACGCTGCACATCGCGGCGGGAACGGTTGTCTCTGACGCGCGTCTGAAACGGACCGACAAAATCGATCCGGAACAAAAGACGCTCAACCGGGACGGCCAGACCTACCCCCTCCGGTCGTTCACCACGACCGTCCCCTATCCCAACGGATTTCCAGTCAAACTGCTCAAGGAACTGGATCGCGAGACGCTCCCCTGGGAGGAAGCGCGGAAGGCGATGCACTGGGG
>JBJXGA010000008.1:0-3427 GCA_046152955.1 Planctomycetales bacterium
GCCAACAGCCAAGAAAGGAAGAAGGAAGAAAAGCTTGGTTCGGGAAAGAGCGAAGAAAATCAACTCCAAGAAGACGGATTTTCAAACCGCCACTTTTCCACCACTTTCAAGCCGCCGCTGACACCGATCAACGACAACGGCTGTTTGAGGTGAGAACGTGGTGGCATCAGCGCCGCCGTGGTTGCGGGATTGTTTCGCAGCTGTAATCGGCCTCCGCGAGGAGGTCGGTTGTGTCTTGTGGTTCCAGGCTGGCGGTGTCTATCGTCCCTGCCTTCCGCCCGAGTCGCCATTCGACAAACTGGTCGAGCGCAGGATCGGGGGGAGGCTGGAGACTTTAGACTGTAGGCTGTAGGAAAACGTCGTCGAGGTGGGTCCGCCCCGATGACCACCTTCCGTCTGCAGCCTGCAGCCTGTTCGTCGGTGCCCGCCCGGGACCCACCTTCAGTCCCCGAGCCAGCAGTGGGATGAAGCAGTTTGGGAGGAGGAATTAGACGGGCTGTCCGCCTCAGGTTTCGCCAAACGTTGCGGACAGCTTCAGGCTCCGCTCCGTCGGAATTGTGGCAGGAATTCCGGTCTCTACTACCCTTCTCCGAGAATTCGCCAGGAAGCCGCAAAGGATCGCAAAGGATCGCCACAGCAGGGCAGGGCATTATTCTTGCGGCAGTGCCTCGTAACGTTCAGTCTTCGCGTCCAGCCGTGCAAAGCAATCCACTCTCAGTTCAGTAAGCTATGAATCGGATCGTTGTCAAACCGGCGGATTTGGACCTCGAATCTCCCGGTCGCCGTGATTATTGGGTGGCACTCGAACATGACACGATGTGGGGCGCGCAGCTGATCCCGCTTTCCGTCTGGGTCGGCGCCAAAGCAGAGCAGGGACGCGGATTGGTCGCGATTGGTTCGACTCATGGCAACGAATATGAGGGGCCAGTGGCGTTGAAGCTGTTGCTCAACGAAATCGATTCCTCCGCTGTGACCGGCCGAGTCATCATCATTCCCGTTCTGAACGTCGAAGCGTTTCGAACGGGGACGCGAGACAGCGTCGAAGCGGACCGGGTGAACCTCAACCGAGCCTTCATCGACGGCGCGGGAAAACAGCCGACGCTCGGCGGCATCACGCACCGACTCGCCGCGTTTGTGAGAGACTACATCTGGCCGCAGGTTCACGTCGTGATCGATCTCCACTCCGGAGGTAATCAAATTCGCTTCGACATCTGTGCCAGTTTTCACCCGATTGACGATCCCGCACAATCAAAGCAGACTGCTGAAACAGCCCGTTGGTTCGGGGTTCCGTTGATCATGGTCTACCAGAACAATACGCCGGGCCTGTTGACGAGTGAGGCCGAACGACTCGGCAAGATCACCGTTGGAACGGAACTTGGCTGGGGAGAAGCGGTGTTACGCCAAGGCGTGACCTGCGGTAGACATGGCGTCCTCGCCGCCGCGATCCATCACGGCCAGCTTGCGGGGAAGATCGCACCGATTGCGCATCACGCTGACAGAACGCAGAAGTGTGCCGCGATTGTCGACTTCGAATGTTACGTGCCCGCTCCCTTCGCCGGTCACTACGAGGAGATCGTTCCGTGTGGAGCGCGCGTAAAAAAGGGAGACGTCGTCGGTCGATTGCACGACTTCGCCCGCATCGATGAACCGGCGTGGCCTGTTCGTGCGGGAGTCGATGGCATCGTCGTCGGTCAGGCGTGGGCTGCCCGAGTCCGTCAAGGACAGTTCATCCTCTGCGTGGGCCGCGAACAGCCCTGGCCGATGTGAGTTCAATACGCGTTGTCAGACTTTGAAACTCACACAATCTTTTTCTCTCGGAGCAGACATGGCCGAAACGATTCCCGTTAGATTTCTGTTGCGGGTTGCAGGGACGGGGCTGTTCTTCGCGGTGGTGCTGGAATCGGCCGTGGACGCTACATCCCCTGTTCCGCGCGGAACTTGGCCAGTAATGGCAGCGCTCGTTGGCGCCCGGCCTCTCGTTGTTCGGGAGTTGGCGGCGGCGACCCGTGCGGTGGCGGCGGGTGCGTGGGTTTGGGCGCATGGAGCTGAACCCGGCTGATATTCAAATCTTCTTGGAATCGGTCGATCTGGAGGAGGTTGGATCGTTTAAGGGCCCCAACGTTTCTTCGTCCCTCCCGGACTTCCCGCTGGAGATAGCGGACGACTTTCTGGAGATCCGTTTCATTGAAGCCGGCGTGGACGAGCTCGTCCCAGAGCCGCTCTCGATCAAAGCGCAGGCTCACGCGCTGGCCGGTCAACCGGCAGTAGGGCGCGTGAGCCTGTTGGATCCGCTCGTTCGGGAATCCACTGGCCGCGCCGTTGAAGGCCTTGGGATTCGCGGGTGTCTGCACTCCCGGCCTGCCCCAGCGGAGCTTGCCCGGCGTGCCGTCGGCAATTGAAATCCCTTCCAACTCACCATAGGCCTCGGTCAACGGCCCTTCTGCATTCAATTGAACGTGGAATCCTCTGAATCGCTGAATCGTCCCTGCTCCCAGGATGTGTTCAGGTCGGGCATCTCGCCCCCCACTTCGTTCAGGAAAGTAACCGTGAAGTCCACGTCGGTCCGTGCCGCGGGCAGCGACGGGTTGGCCGCGATCTCCGTCTCGCGATGTCCGAACACGGTCGGCAAATCCTTCAGGAAGGGCTCCCAGCAGCAGCTATGGGCTACCACCCAGATCAACGCCCCCGCCACCTTGGCCCGCACCGTCACTTCGGCCATGCCGTTGCCGATCGGACGTTCCGTCACGGTGCCCGTGATGGATTTGGGACCCAAGGCACCGCCGAGATAAGAGTCGGCGCGTCCCAAAACCCCGGCATAATCGTACCAAAGATCGTACCACACGCCATCGAGCTCGCCGTCATTGTTGAGGTCCGGATAGTTCATCCAGGACCAGATGGAGTACGACTGGGGCGCCAGCGGATGAGGTCCATAGGCTGTTCCCTGGGCATCCAACCATTCCTGCAGATCTCGCTTCACGGCCCGGCCCTGAGCCTGGGCCGAAGGCATGGTTTCGCTGACCAAACCGAACAGGAGCAGCGCGCTGCCAAACGTTTTGAGGAGTGATGTTGTATTCATGGTGTCTTCTCTTCCCGAGTTTGCCCCGGAGCGATCCGGGACGTGGTTGTTTTTGTTCTTGTCTTGCGGTCCAGCCATCGGGTCGTCCGCGTCAGGTTGTTGACCTGTTACCTGATCAAGGCGGAATCCACGGACAAAGCTGGCCACTTTTCTTGAAAACCTTTTCCCGGAGCCGGGGACGTGAGTCCGCGCTGATCTCTCGTCTTGGAAATGCTGCCGGGGCGGCGGTGGGGTGGGGCTGCTGCGAGTCGAGGACTCGCGGTCCGGAGTGGGCTGCGGACCGCGACTCCATGAGTCGCAGCGGCCCGGAACTCTGGACGCCCCGAGAGGTTCGCGAGCGCGTCCGTCCTC
>JBJXGA010000044.1:0-11614 GCA_046152955.1 Planctomycetales bacterium
AGAGCAAAGGGTCGTAGAAACAAACTTGAGGCTCCGCTTGCCGGACTCCGCACCGTTTCCCGACAACTGCACGCCGGTTGCTGCGCCGCTCCACATCAGAGAATTGCGCACGACCACCTCTGCGGCCGGAGCGCTCACTGCCAGGCTGGTCAGGTTGTCTCCGCGAAGAACCGTTTGGTCGAGCAACAGCCGCGCCCCTCCCGACGGA
The DNA here is from genome assembly GCA_046152955.1 of Planctomycetales bacterium. Taxonomy (GTDB): domain Bacteria; phylum Planctomycetota; class Planctomycetia; order Planctomycetales; family Planctomycetaceae; genus SIAF01. The sequence continues at coordinate 209 of JBJXGA010000044.1, forward strand.
TCGTCCGGCGAATTGCCGGGGGCCACCAGGATCGCCGTGGCCGCAGGACCACTCCCGGAGACGGTAATCGAGCAGTGGCGAAGCGTCAGTTCTCCTCCCCGCAGCTCGATCAGCGCATCCTCCGGACGGGGAGATACGCTTTCGCCGTTGAGCCCCAGATGGAGGTCATGGAATTCGGCGACGGTGTTGACCAGCGACAACATGCCGCTGGCTCCTCCCCCCTGCGAGGGATAGAGCACCACCAGCGGCGGCTCGGCTCCAGATCCCGCGCCAGACGCCATGATGACGAGCCGCGCTTTGCCTTCGATTTTGACCGGCGCGAGCGGGAAGGGGCCGCTTCCTTCCAGCACAATCGTCGCCCCTTCGGGGGGAACCTTGTCGAGCGCCTCATTCAACGTGGCAAATTGGTTGGGCGGAGTCGTTGGACCGCGGCGAACGGTCAGTTTCAATTTGGGCAATTGAGCCCCGACACCCGGCGCTCCAACGCGGAGCGCCCAGCCGGGAAGGTGCTTGTCTTCCGTTTTGCGGCGGGCTTCGGCGGCTGGACCGGTCCCTGGCCCTCTGGCGCTCCCCACGGTGGTGGGGCCGGACCTTCCCCCGGGAGTGGTTCCCGCGCCGCCGACCGTTCCGGTGCCGATGCTCCCCGGCGATTTTCCGGGAGCCCCTCCGACGGTCCCTCCTGTTGCCACGAGCGGAGGCGATCCACCATCGCGCGGCGAGTCGGCGCCAGCGCTCTGTCCGAAACCTGCACCCGGAAGTCCGGTCGCTCCCAGTCCCCCCGGAGAGGCGCCCGACTCATCCCCCGCGTCGCCGACCTTGACCACCCGGCCTTGCGCCGTCGTGGCCGCTTGACCGGTCGCGACGTTCGGATTACCGGCATTGGATTGTCCTGCCCCGACGACCGGCGCCTGCCCGGTGCCGGGCTCTCCCGTCGTCCCCGTTCCGTCGGGAGTCTCACCCGAATTGGCGGCGCCTGGACCCCCGGCAACGGCTCGTCCCCCCTGGGCCTGTTCGGCGGCAAACGGATTGGATCCCGGCCCGGTGGTCGGTCCATCCATCGAAGCGCCGTACTTGATGGCCAGCCAGGCCAGTCCAACGAAGGCCAACAGAATCACCAACCCCACGACCGTATAGAAGGGGATCGCGCGCTTCAACTCGGTGGTCGGCTTCTCCACCCGCGCGCCGCGAGGCTTCCTCCCCGGCACGCCGATGTCCGCGATCGGCGGCGCCGGTCGGCGGCGCGGCTGGGTCTCGTCTTCATCGATGCCGACGTCGTCCGATTCGTCCGCTGCCGCGCGGCGAGCCCGTTTCTTTTTTGTCGGAGCGCCAGAGTCGTCGAGTTCTCCCAGAATGGCAGCCGAGACGTTGTCCGCGGCGATCGAAGCGGTTTCCAGATCGGCGAGCATCTCGGCCGGAGTCTGGTATCGCTGCGCGGGTTCTTTTTCGGACATCCGTCGCATGACGGCCACCACCGCCTCGGTCACCGCGGGATTGATCGAACGGGGATCGGGAAAGGGGACGGAGGCGTGTGCCCGCAATTTGTTGGTCATGCTCCCATCGGGATAGGGAGGGGTTCCGGTGAGCATGAAGTACCACGTACACCCGAGTGAATACAGATCGCTGCGGACGTCGGCCGCCTTGCTGTCGCGCGCCTGCTCGGGGGACATATAGTCAATGGTCCCCACGGTGGTGCCGGCGCGGGTGATCGAGGTTTCGGCGTGATCATCAACGGCGCGGGCCAGACCCAGGTCGGCCAGCTTTGCCATGCCGTCCTGATTGCGGATCATGATGTTGCCCGGCTTGATGTCCCGATGCACGATCCCTTTTTCATAGGCGTGCTGCAGCGCCAGAGCGGTCTGGCGGATGATCTCGATCGAACGCTTGACCGGCAACACCCCGCGCTTCTGCACGAGGTTGGCCACATCCTGCCCGTCGATGAATTCCATCGCGATGTACAAATAGCCGTCCGCCTCGTTGGCGTCGTAGACCATCACGATGTTGTCGTGCCGCAGGTTGGCCGCCGACTCCCCCTCGGCTTTGAACCGCTTGCGGAGGGTGGGATTGCTGGCTTTGTCCTGCGGGAGAACTTTGAGGGCGACCGCCCGATTGAGGACCGTATCGACGGCGAGAAACACCGCCCCCATCCCGCCGGCGCCGATTTTTCGCCGGATTTCGTATTTGCCGATCTTGTGCAACCCCTCGTCGGTCATCGCCGCAGCGCTCGACTGGGTGGGGCGCTGGCCCTGGGAGGAACCCTTCGAGCCGGTGGGCTGTGCCATGCTTGTCCTCGAAAGTTGCGCTCTGCCCGCGACAATCGATCGTGAAGGGTGGGGATGGAAATGGATCGTGACAGGTCCGGCCGTGAGCCGTCGGGCGACTCGACGCAGCTCATTGTGTTTGCTGGCCAAGTGACGTCGCCGACCAGCCACCCAAGACATGTGAGTTGACGAAAGTATAGGAGGGGGGATGCGGCTGCGCCTACTCCGAAGTGCGCTCGAATTTTCCAACCGGCGTTTGCAAGAGGTGCCGCACCTTCGGCACCGGGACTGATGCATCGCCCGCTCCGGTCGCAGACAGGTGGACAGGCGGTGCTCTCGACCGGAACCGTCGCCTGGAGCGCCAACCGGCCGCTGGTTTTTTCTTCCGCTGGTCGAAATTCCTGCATTTTCCAATTGACGAAGCACGCGCGGGGCAGATACGATTGAGTTCAGTGCCGCGGTCAGACGTGACGCGGCGGGACAGTCAAGCCGGAAACTCGGCGGGGTTGGCTTGCCGAATCCGGAGGTCGCTGTTTGGGAAGGAGGTGGTTTCGTATATGTTATGTGTTACCAACCAGAGGTGGACTGCCTGACCGCAGTTGACGGGCTGCATTACGCTCACCTGGGGCGCGAGTTCGCTGGAACTCCTCCGCTTCTCAGTGACAGTCAGGCAGCCGGGAAAACCGTATCTGGAAGGGATGCCTGGCATCCCCCTTCATCCAGGACTTGTTCAGTGGTCTCGGCGAGGCGCCGGGTATCTGCGGCAAATCGGCCGAGTTGAAATGGTTGTGAGAGAATTCGTGGCAACCTGCTCCTACCCAAAGAAGTCCCTCACGCACCAGCCCGCGACCCGCGGACGCTGGTACGAGTTCTTCTTTTGGTATTCCCTCCAGGGATCTCGGGGCAGCCAGCCGGCGGAATTCTGAACTCCTGCCAAACAAGCTGAAAACACTGGCCCTGAAATCCTTGCGATTTCAGGGCCTTTTTCTTTTTTCCTTTTTGAAAGCGAGCCCCCAATGATCGTCGTCATGAAACCGCACATTGCGCAGGAGGCGGTCCAGCGGCTGGCGCGCCGCGTGGAGGAACTGGGGATGAAACCCCACGTCATCGTGGGGGTCGAACGGACCGTCATCGCCGCCACCGGGGCGGAAAGCAAGGGAGCTCAAGCCGAATTCGAAGCCTGTGAAGAAGTGGAGAAAGTCATGCCGATTCTCGCTCCGTACAAAATCGCCAGCCGCGAGACCCGCCCCGAACCAACGGTCGTCACCGCCGGCAGCCTGACGGTGGGAGGGGGGCACATCGGCGTCATCGCCGGTCCCTGTTCCGTCGAGAGCGAAGCGCAAATCCTGCAAGTGGCCGCCCAGGTCAAAGAGGCCGGCGCCACCGCCCTGCGCGGGGGGGCCTTCAAACCGCGCACCAGTCCCTATGCCTTCCAGGGGATGAAAGAGGCCGGACTGGAACTGCTCGCCGCGGCCCGTGACCTGACCGGGCTGGCAGTAGTCACCGAGGTCATGACGCCGCACCACGTGGAACTCGTCGCCCGCTACACCGACGTGCTGCAAATCGGCGCCCGCAACATGCAGAACTATCACCTGCTGCAGGCGGTGGGCGAGACCCGGCTTCCGGTGCTGCTCAAGCGCGGCCCTTCCGCCACGATGGAAGAGTTCCTCCTGGCGGCGGAATACATCCTCGATCAGGGAAATCACCAGGTGATCTTGTGCGAGCGGGGGATCCGCACGTTCGAAGCGCACCCCCGCTTCACGCTCCCCCTGGCCACGGTCCCCTACCTCCGCGAAAAGACGCATCTTCCGATCGTGGTCGATCCGAGTCACGGCACCGGCATCGCATCGCTGGTTCCCGCGATGTCCGCCGCGTCGATCGCCGCCGGCGCCGATGGGCTGATCATTGAAGTCCACCCCAATCCCTCGAAAGCGGTGAGCGACGGCGCGCAGACGCTGACCCCGGCCGCGTTCGAAGCGACGATGCGCACCTGCCGCGCCGTCGCCGAAGCGCTGGGCAAGTCGATGTAGACCGATCGGCGATTGCCCAAGGGGGCTCACGCCCCCAAGCCGGGGCGGGTGAGTTCGCCGGTCCTCAGCAAACCGTCTGTGATCCGGAATATCCCGGGAAACTGTTCCACCCAGGGGGCGTTCGCTGCGGGAAGGAACTGACGGGCGTTGGCTTCGATCGACGTGACGCCGGGCAGCCGCGCCTGAAAACCGGCGGTCTGAATGAGCGCCGCGCCCGGACAACTCATGTCCCCTCCCGCCACGCGCAGTTTGTATTTTCCAGCGACCGCCGCGATGAGGAGCATGTGCGTCAGCCCCTTGGGGGATTTGACGACGACTCCCGACCACCCCTGGGCGCGCGCCAGGTAGACAGAGTCGATGTCGATCACGGACTCATCGATCACGACGGGACACAACTTCGCGGCCTCATGCATGTCGTTTTCAGGATGCGATCTCAAATCGCGATGCGTGGGCTGTTCGACATATTCGATCCGCTGGAACCCTCGCGCCATCTTGTCTTTGACCTGTCGAAGGAAGGCGATGAAATACTCGACATTCGGGCACTTCTCATTGAAATCGGGAAGATAGGTCCAGTTGTCGACGCGCCGCCGCTTCTGCGTTTCGGAGGTCACCCGATCGATGCGCAGCATCCGCTCCACATCCCATTTCAGGTCATCGCCGTTCAGCTTGATCTTCAGATAGGTCAGTCCGTTGTGGTTGATCCACTCGGGAAGCGTTTCGGGGAGACCGTCGCCGATCGGGTTCGTGTTGTCGGCGTCTTCAATGGGGTCAACCGCCGAGATCAAGTGGCACAGCGGCATGCGGGGTTTGGGTTCCCTCAAGAGATAGCGTTCGGGATATTCCCCCGTGTAATCGGCCCCCAGGTAATGCGCCAGATCATGGTTCATGAACTCGGGGCCGTAGGTGTGAAAGCAATTGACGCCGTGGACCTTTCCATAGGCGTCGTGAATGGCGGCATCGAATGCACCGGCCGTGACCAGCGTGCAGAGTTTCGGAATGGGATCGGCCAGTTGCAATCGCCCGGACACATCCGCTGCAGCCTGGAGATAGGCGGGCGCCAATTCCTGGTTGATATCGATCGGGTGCCCGAATTCCTGGTGCGCACCGGTGACTTTGGCGATTTCCGCGGCCAATCCCTTCATCGCCTCCTGCCTGGCGATCGGCGAAAGAACCTTCGAAGGAAAGGTAAACGTGTAGTTGAGGGGAAGCGTGCCGAAGCCTTTCGCCTCTTTTCCAGAAGCAGTCCGGACCGTGCAGTGCGCCGTCAACATGGTTTGGCGATCGACCACGACCCCGGCGAATTTCAACGGCGTACGAAAGATGAATTCCTCGAAGTCAAAGGAAACCTCCCGGATGCGGATGTCGCGATTCCTTTTGGTCGACGCGACGGCGGGAAATTGGCCTCCCCCCCATCCCGCGGCGCAGATTGCGCCGGTGATCGCGTCCTTGAACAACGTCCGACGGGTGGTCTTGCGCATGGCTTGTCCCCGGTTTACTCCTGGGCTGACGGCAGCGTCACTTGGACCGGTTCGACGAAGTGGTGGCTGAGCGCCGCGACCTCGCTCGGCTGCATCAGCCCCTCCTGCAGCCAGATCCGGTATTTCACAGTGAGCGGATTGTCTTCCTCGATCGTGTATTTGAAATACGAACCGAACCGTCCGTATTCTCGTTCGCTGAACCAGGCTTTCTTGGGGTTTTCAGGATGGTCGAGGTAGGCGGCGGTGTACCGCTGGTCGCCGAGGACGAACGACATCGCATTCCAGGGGAGATTGAACGGCCCCTGACCCGTTGCCGGATCCCAGTTCCGTGTTTCGCCCGGTTTTCCCATGCCATCGGGACGAATGAAGATCGTTTCGTGCGTGGAGAACGCGTCCACGTCGTTGTGGGCACGGAACTGAAATCCCGCATGCTGTGGATCGCCATCGAGTTGAACCCGACCTCCCAGAGCGCGAAGCCGCGCCGCGAATTCGATCAGGTGACCGCCGGGAATGTTGTAAACCGTCAGTTCGCGCTCCTCTTCTGCGAAGGCCGCGTTCTTCCCATGCCAACGGATGAGGGCGCGGTGCCGACCCAGCACAGCACCTTGCTCCAGAACGAGAAACCGCTCGTGCTGTTGAAACGCTCCATCAATGCAGTGCCAGGTATCCGCCGTTTGTCCATCACCGTATGTGATGCGATTGAAGCCGAAGAAGATCCCCCGGTGATGGGGTGAATGGACCTGGGGGTCTTCCGACAGTCCATTCGTGACGATCCGATCTCCCTTCGGAGAGAAGACATGGTGAAAGACTTTGTAGGTCCGAACGCGGCTGGCCGGCGTCGACTCATCCAGCCGTTCGTAATGATACGTCACGATCGGCCGCTCGTCGAACTTCAAATCCGTGTGATGCCCCGGTTGGTCATGCCAGGTGAATCCCTGGATGTGGGTCGGCGACTCGGTGGAGAGCGTGGCCTTCAATCGGATGGACTGATTCGCCGCGAGTTGCGGCAAAACGAAATGCAATTCCCCCGCTGCGGTTGACCCGAGGCAAGGACCAGTCCATTGCGCTGGAAGCCCCTTGCCATCCTCCCCGACAAGCGTCACAGAGCAGTTGCGTTCCTGTCCGATCGGACGAGCCGGAACGGGAACCTGCACGGGAACGTTCGTGCGCTCGTGCTTCCCAGCGGAAACGGTGAATTCCACCGTCGAAGTTTCACCCAGCGCCACGGCGGTTGATGCCAGGACAAGCCCCACGCATCCCAATCGCAATTTCAACATCCGACGCCCCCTCACTTGATGGAATTCAGATAGGCCAAGAGGTCCCCCATGCTTGGAACGTCGATCAGTTTCTCCAGCCCTTCCGGCATGAAGGAGAGTCCCGTGCTCCGCAGCTCTTCAATGTGAATCCGCAGGATGGTCTCCTGCGTTCCGTCGGCACGGCGGATCGTGAGGCTGTTGGCCGTCTCGTCGGCGATCATGCCGGTGAGCGTCGTGCCGGAGTCGGTCACCAGCACATAACTGTGAAACTGCGGTTTGACTTCGCGGTTGGGATCGAGAATGTTGAGCAGGACCGACTCCAGCCCCCGGTTGCGCGCGGCGTTCAGGTCGGCGCCGATCTGGGCGCCGACTCCTTCCAGTTGATGACAGGCCGAACAGTGTTTCTTGAAGACCCCCTTTCCCTGCGTTGCGTTCCCCTCGAGCCGCAACGATTCCTGATACGCCGCGACGACATCCTGCCGGCTAGCCAGCTTCGCCGTCACGAACAGTTCTGCCGTGCGCGTCCGAATCTGACCGTCCGCATTGGCCATCAGCGTCTGAATTCTTGCGGGATCAACGTCGCCGCGCCTGACCTGACCTTTCTCCACTGCGTCGAGGAATGCGCCGATCCAGGCCGGTCGCGAAAACAACGTCTCGACCGCGCTGGCTCGAATCTGCGGACTGAGGCTTGGCCACGTTTCCAGCAGCATCTCCGGCACGCCCGCATGATTGAAGCGAGCCAGCGTCTCCACGGCAGCGGCTTGAACGGGCTGCGGCTGGCGAAAGGTCAATAGCTTTCCGAAGAGTTCCTGCTGAGCGGTGAACTCGCTCAGTCCCAGCAGACGGATCGCCGCTACACGCTCCTTTACCGGCTGTGTGTCGTCCGGCGCCGTTTCAACGGCCCTGCGGAACAGATGGTCGAACAATTCTCCGACCTTTCCCCCGTCCAGACGGGAAATCCGGTCTCGACCGTCGGACGGCAGCTTCGTCACCAGGGCGAATGCCAACTTCAGCGCCAACCCATTCTCATTCTCCGGGAGCGATTCCATTCCCTGGGTCAAAGCCGCGATGTCGTCGGCATTGTTCGCGCTGCCGACGAGTTCCGCGAGCCTGACTAGAAACGTCTGGCCGTCCGACGTGGCGCGATAGTTCTTGTCGGCCAGGAGTGAATCAATCACCTCCCCCGCGCGCCCGTTGATCGAGCTCAGCACGGCCAGTCGGAACCAACTGTTTTCGCTCTCGCGGCGGACCAAGTTGACGAGCGCTCGACCGGGCATTTCACCCCGGACCTCTCCCAAAGAGTACGCCAGTTGGTATCGAACGCGGCGATCGGGATCGCCAGTCATGGCTTCGAGCCTGTCGCGAACTTCCGGCGAAGACTCGAAGCGTTCCGCCAGACGAACCGCCTGTTCGCGCACGCGCGGGTCGGCCTCGTGCAGCGACTTGAGAACCGTGGCGACATCGAGCGATTTCAAACCGTGGAGCGCATAGAGCGCATGCATCCGACCCAACGGAGAGTTCGACCCGATTGCCAGCTTTTTCAGCGGCTTGACGGCAGACAAGTCCTGCCGCTGGTACAGCAGCCGCGACGCCGTATCGCGATGCCAGCCGTTGGAATGTTCGAGCAGCGCCGCCAATTCCACGGAGGTGGCGCGGCTCAATCGCGGTGGTTTGGGTCGCGTGAAGTCCTTCGGGACGATGCGATAGATCCGTCCCATGTCGAAGCCCGCGCCGACATCCATGTGCTTCACGAGATCGGGCGACATGAACTCGGCGGCTTCGATCAGGTGCCGGTACATGTCGATGACGTACAGCGCTCCGTCGGGGCCATTGGCAAACTGCACAGGGCGGAACCACAGATCGGAGGATGCGAGAAACTCAACGTCCCTGTCGGCTCGAAGCGCCGTCAGGCCAATGCCATCCGGTTCCAGACGGGCACGGTAGACAAGATTATTGGAGACTTCTCCAATGAAGAGATTGCCCTGAAAGTCCGCCGGCAGGAGGTCGCCTCGATAGATGGTCACGCCGCTGGCGGCACTGAAGTAGCCAGACGGCTGATCTCCTTCGGTGGGATGCGGCTCTTCCACACCGGTCGTTCGCCACCGCGTCCGGACGACGCGCCACGGTTCGTTTTGACTGATGCGGAAGACTTTGGTGGCGTAACCTCCCGGACTGATCCGAGACGCGGCTGCCGGTGCGACGAGGTACGGATTCCGCGCCAGATACCGGCCATCATACATCACCAGAAACGCCGGATCGTGGCTTGTGCAGACGAACTTATGGCCCCAGTCGTCGAAGCTCATGCCGTGCTGGCCGCCGCCGCTCGTCACTTCGAACGCTTCCGTCCGAGGATCGAACAAAAACCCCTGGCCGCGCACAGAAACCGGCCGCGCGTCCGTGCGAGCGGCGTGGACGATTTCGCCGCCGCTGTTGCTGGTCGACAGGTGAATGCGATTGTCGAACTTCCAATGAAAGGAATTGAGCAGCGCCTCCCCCCCGACATCGCGGCCAAATCCGGTGAAGACGACTCGCCGCACGTCCGCCCGGCCGTCGCCGTCGGTGTCTTTCGCGTACAGAATATTTGGCACTGCCCCGACGAACACGCCGCCGTCCCAGCAACAAACGGACGTGGCCAGATCGAGGTCCGCAAGAAAGACCGTGCTTTTGTCGAACACGCCGTCGCCGTCGGTGTCATCCAGCAAACGGACGCGCCCACGACCGTGATTCTGCCGACTGTGCTGCTGATTGAAGTCGCCAAACTCGGCCACGTACAAGCGGCCATCCTCATCAAAGTCGATCGCCACAGGACTCGCCAGCAGAGGCTCGGCCGCGGCCAACTCGACGCGACATGCGGGATGGATGCGCATCGCCTTCAACGACTCTGCCGGACTCTTGGGCGGAATGAAGGGCAATTCCTCGGCGACCTCCTTGCCGGCGTGGATTTGCAGCACTTCGTCCGGTTCCAGGCCACGCGAATACAGACGCAGGTCGGCGATCGCGCCGGTGAAGTGGGTCTGTGCGCCAAAGCCGATCAAAAGTGGCTCCATATTCGACAGGTCGAAGATGCGGCCGTTCGGCGACTGCGAGGAGACCGAAACTTTGCCGTTGACGTACAGACTCACATCGGCCCCGTGGCGGACGACCGCGAGGTGCGTCCAGTCGCCGCCAATATCGCGTTCGTGGCTCACGACCTGCCCGATCTCGATCGATTGCACTCGTCCCAGTGTCCCGTCCGGGTCGACATCCAGCGAGCGTCCCACACACGAGCCAGTCCCGGCGAAGAGCTTTCCCTGGTGAGACGCCATCGCTGTCAAGCGGCACCAGGTGGGAAATTGGTCGCGCGCCCAATCCGGGCGACTGGAAAGGCTCTTGAGCAAGGTCCACTCAGTGTCACGTTCGTAGCGATACAGTTCCGATTTCGGAATGACGCCGGCATACATCTTCCCGTTGTGAACGACCAGGTCGTTGACCTCATTGCATTCGGGAGTCCCGGCGGCCAGGCCGAGGCGCCCCGTGTTGACCCACTGTTTGTTGCCTTCGTAACGCAGGACGTAGCCCTGCGGCCAGGTTCCCGCGTGCAGCTTGCCTTGAAAGACATCCAGGCTGTGAATCTGAGTGATGTCGAACGGATGATCGCCGATGCAGGTCCACGCCTGGCCTCCGTCATATTGAAAGAGACTGCCGTGCGTTGCCGCGTAGAGCGTGCCACCGAGCGGCAGTAGATTTTCAAAGTTGTCGGTGTCGGGCGAACCGCAGTCGACCCACTCGGTTCCGGTGTATTTGTAGCAGCGTCCCGGCATCGTCGCTCGGTCAACCCGATCCACTCCGACATACAGCTCGTCCCTGAAGCTCGCCATGCACAGGACGCGCGAGTTCTCGCCCACTTGACCCATGTCGCGCCACTTCGTACCCCCTTCATAGACAAAGACACGCGGCTTCGCGGCGGCGGGTTTCCCCGCAACCTTGCCTCGGGCTCGATCCCAGTCCCAAATCCCGGTGCCAGCGTAGAGCTGGCCGCGATGCACGGTCATCGATTGCACCGACAGATGATTCGGATCGTCGCCAAGGCGGCCGCAATCGACCCACTCGCCCCCCCCGGCCCAGCGAAAAACGCGAGCCGCATCGTTCGGATCCTGGGCGTCGGCAATGCCGCAATACAACTCCCCTTCAAACTCCGTAAGACACGTCACGAGGCTGTTGCTTGCACAAGGCTTGCCGCAGTCCTGCCACTCTCCGAGATACCCGTCGTCGAGTCCGAAGTGGACGTATCGCGCATCGCTCATCGAATTGTATGCGGACGAACTCCCGGCGATGTGGAAGTTGATTCCCTGGCGGCGCTGCGAATCGAACTTGCTGACGATGTCGCCAAAGACACTGGTCATCG
>JBJXGA010000050.1:0-7511 GCA_046152955.1 Planctomycetales bacterium
CATGCGCGGGAGGTTCATCGAGTTTGCCCCCCTCCAATGACATCGATTCCGCTCCGTTCCTCGGCAGTCCGTTTCGGCACAACGCAGGTCTGCGCGCCTTCTGCGCTCAGATCGCCAAACGCCCGACAATCCCTGGCAAACCCTATCCTTCGATATCCAAACCGATCCCAGGCGTCAAGATGAAGCAGCCTAGTCAGGGAGCTTGCTGTACGTCACGGATCGGCGCCGCTGGACTCAAGTTTCCTGATTCGGGGCGTTGCCCCCCGTCGGCGGCTGGCTGCCGGGATCGGCGTTGTGCGAGTCGTCTTTCTTCCGTCGCAGCCAATAGGGGGACGACAGACAGAAACCGACCACCGCCGCGTAGAAGATCCAGGCGACATAGGGATGCCGCGAATCGCGCATTTTGTCCCAATCCTGGGCTCCCCACTTCCGCTGGAACCAGCCGGCCGCGCGGGTTCGCAACGCGTCGGGAACCCAATCGGGAACGGGTCGTTGGTACGACTGCTCGTACAATTCGGCGATCGCCTTTTTGTCCGGCTCGCTGTCGACGCGCGCTTGCAGTTCATCGCGCTCCGCTGGGGTCATCTGCCCGATGTACGTCAACTTGCCGTCGCGGTACTCGATAACGCGCGCCAGATCCTCCGGCAGGTCGTTCTCGTGAAAACTCTTGAGGTGCGCGTGCGAGAAGAGAAAATCCCGCTCCCAATGGCTGTTCAGCGAAATGCCGTGGCGGCGCACAATGTATCCGGCCAATTCCCGGTCTCCCAGCATCATTTCGCCTGCCGTTAGCGCCAGGATTGCGGCTCCCAGGTACACGATCCATTGGAAGCGGTTCATCAGCCGCGCGATCAGCGAACTGCACGTCATGATGATGCCGATCGACACCAGCAGCCCCAACAGCAGCCGCATCCAGTCGCCATGACTGGCGCCGGCGACTGCCAGCATGTTGTCGAGGCTCATGACAAAGTCGGCGACGAAGATCATCCGGATGGCGGCCAAGGCGCTCTTATCGGCGTCGTCCGGGCCCACGGCATGTTCCTCTTCGTCGACCAACAGCTTGCAGGCGATCCAGGTCAGGACCAGTCCTCCGACCAGGCGCACGCCGGGGATCATCAGCAGAAAGGCCATCACCAGCGTGAATATGATCCGCAGAAAAATGGCGATCCCACCCCCCCACAGGATGGCCCGCTGCCGCTGGTGCGCCGGCAGTTTGTGGGCCGCCATGGCGATGACGACCGCGTTGTCCCCTGACAGGACGATATCGATCAGGATGATCTGTGCGACGGATGCGATGTACTCCAATACCATGTTGCCGGTCAGAATCTCCAAAGGGGCAGGGGTGAGGACAAGCCGGGCGGCGCGCTCCTGGCGCCCGGTTGCGTCGGATGCTGAGCACCCGGTTCCGCAATGACAAGGGGTAAGAATAGCGGTCACTCCCCGGCGATACCATCCCCGGCGGCCAAAATTTGGGTTGGCGGTCCTTCGCTCGCCGCGACCAGATCGAGCGCAGCCCGCATTGGGCCAGGTACAGCGCGCACAGAGCGGCGGTGTGGCTCGGGGTTTGCAATGGTCTGTCTGACAATTCGAGATCGGCGCGAGTTTCCGCCTTCTTTTCGCCACAACGTGGCAGCTCTATGGCAGCCCAGGCCAACGGCCTGGGAAAAAAGCCGCGACCGAGGAAAGCCCCAAAGGGGCGGCCCTAACGCGCGGCCATCATGACAGGCAACGGACATCACACGCCATCTGAAAGTTGTTGAACTCCGGACCCCAAGGGATTTCTCCGCGGGCGCGCCCCTATGCATTTACCAGGATCGCCGAGGTGAAATACCGACGGCCACTCTGGATCAATAGGGCCGCCCCGTTGGGGCTTTGTTCGATGTTGGCCGTGTTTCCCAGGCCGTTGGCCTGGGCTGGCATAGGGTCGTCCCGTTGGGACTTTTTCCTGGTGTTTCGCTGGTCGTTTGGCAACGGGAGTCGCTTTTCTGGTTGAGTCTGTCGCCTCCGCAAAAACGACAACTGGGCGAACCGACAATCCTTCTCGGCGTTGCGGATGGGGGCGATCGGTAACAGAAATGAATGGCGTCCGATGCGCTGTTGCAGTCCCAAGCGAGCCTCTTTTGTGCAGCCCCCCCCACACACACCCGCCCCTCCCCATGTTGACATCTTGCAACCTGACGCCCAGCTGGCTGACGTGTTACAATGTTAGTCCAATCTGTTCCACCCTCCGAGTCTGATCTCGCCATGCGGAATTGCCGCAATCGACCGTCGGTTTCGCCAGTGTCGCTCCCGGTGCGGGGGACGACCCGTCGTGCCTTCCTCCAGCAGGCTGGGGGAGGCTTCGGGGGACTGGCTCTGGCGGCGCTTTTGACCGAAGCGAACGGAACGCCCCTCGCGGCGGCGGCCGGGGTCGGCAATCCGCTGGCGCCACAGCGTCCGCATCGCCCCCCACGGGCGCGGCGCGTGATCTGGCTGTTCATGCATGGCGGTCCCGCGCACGTCGACCTGTTCGACCCCAAGCCCGATCTGGTGAAATACGCCGGCCAGCCCCTCCCGGAGAGTTTCGGTCCGGTCATGACCCGCCGCAAAGTGGCGCACAATCCGCTGCTGGGGCCGGTGATGCCGTTCCACCCGCGGGGCGAGTCGGGTCTGGAAATCAGCGACTTCCTGCCGCACATTGCGCGCCGGGCGGATGACTTGTGCGTGATCCGAAGCTGCCACGGGGACAGCGTCAATCATCCGCAGTCGGTGTACCAGATGAACACCGGCAGCATTCTGACGGGGCGTCCCAGTCTGGGGAGTTGGGTGGCTTATGGACTGGGGACCGAAAATGCCAACATGCCGGCATTCGTCGTGCTGCCGGATCCCGGCGGGGGAGTCAAAGGAGGCCCTCCCGCCTGGGGGAGCGGATACCTGCCGGCGACCTACCAGGGAACCACGATGCGACCAGGGCCAAGCCCCATCCTCTACCTTCGCCCGCAACCCGAGGTCGCGGACGACCAGCAACAGGGGATGCTGGATCTCGTGCGGACGCTCAACGCGCGACATCTCGAAGAGCGCGAGTTCGATGGGGAATTGGCGGCCCGCGTCCAGGCTTACGAACTGGCCTTTCGCATGCAGTCGGCCGCCCCCGAAGTCGTTGACCTGGCTCAGGAGACCAAGGCGACCCGATCGCTGTACGGCATCGACGACAAGGAGACAGCGGAGTTTGGGACGCGGTGCCTGTTGGCGCGGCGGATGATTGAGCGCGGGGTGCGGTTCGTGCAACTGTATGCCGGAGGGACCGACGGCTGGGACGCCCACAACGACCTGGCCAAAAACCACGGGGAGATGTGCCGCCGGACCGACAAACCGGTCGCCGGACTGCTCGATGACCTCCAACAGCGCGGCTTGCTCGACGACACGCTGGTGATCTGGGGGGGAGAATTCGGGCGGATGCCGATGAGCGAGCAGGGGACCGGTCGCGATCACAATCCCTGGGGCTATAGCGTCTGGCTGGCCGGAGCAGGAGTTCGCGGGGGATTCGCCTATGGCGCGACCGATGCGGTGGGGCTCCGCGCCGCGGAGAACAAGGTTCACGTCCACGATCTGCACGCCACGATCCTCGACCTGCTGGGACTGGATCATGAGTCGTTGACGTTTTTCCATAATGGCCGGGATGAGCGATTGACCGACGTGAGCGGGCGCGTCGTCCGCGAGATTTATTCCTGATCGGGCGGCAAACCGCCGCGAGGTTTCGATTCATGCCAATGTGGGGCACGCAGCGCAGAGAGCCGAGTCGCTCGGGAAACCGGTATCCGGTGGCGCGTTGCGAAGCGCTGTTGGGACTGGCGCTGTGGCTGTGTTTGTGGCCGGCGTTTCAGTCGCTGGGGGACGAGGCGTCCGACGGATCGCCGGCTCCAACCGAAACGCCGCTGACTGCTGCTGATCACGCGCATTGGGCCTATCAGCCGTTGCACAGGAGCATCCCCCCCGCCGTGCAGGAGCAGGGGTGGTGCCGAACGCCGATTGACCAGTTCATTCTGGTGCGGCTCGAAGCGGCGGGGCTGTCCCCGCTTCCCGAGGCGGACAAAGAAACACTGCTGCGCAGGGTGACGCTCGATCTGACCGGATTGCCCCCGCAGCCTGAAGAAATCGACGCCTTCCTCGCCGACCGCGGCCCCGACGCCTATGAGCGTGTCGTCGATCGGTTGCTGGCCAGCCCCACCAGGGGGGAACGGTGGGCGCAGCACTGGCTTGACCTGGCGCGGTTCGCCGAGACGGATGGATTCGAACATGACCTGGAGCGTCCGGTGGCCTGGCGCTACCGTGACTGGGTGATCGAGGCGGTGAATCGCGATCTGCCCCTGGATGATTTCATCCGCTGTCAACTCGCTGGAGACGAATTGCAGCCCGACGACCCGCAGGCGGCAATCGCCACCGGATTCCTGTTGTGCGGACCCGACATGCCAGACATCAACCTGGCCGCCGAGCGCCGCAGCAACTTTCTCAACGATCTGACCGGAACCGTCGGATCGGTTCTCTTGGGGCTGCAGGTGGGGTGCGCGCAATGCCACGACCACAAGTACGATCCGATCAGCCAAGGGGATTTTTACCGCTTGCGGGCGTTCTTCGATCCGCTCCAGATTTTCCAGGATCACCCGCTGCCGAAGCGGGGTGTACCGGTCGAAGCGGACGCCGCGACGCGCGCGGCGGCAGAAATCCTGTTGCGCGACGAAGCCGAATTGAGGCGACTCGAAGAGGGAGCGCGGAGCCAGTTGAAATCCGAAAATCCCGACTTGCAGCCGACCCGTGCCGATCTCCTCAATGCCCTCGATGACGAGCGAAAGTTACGGCATGCCGATCTCTCCCGATCGATCGCCAGCCTCAAAGCGCAGCTCAAGATGCAGGAGCCTCCGCTGGGACGCATCGTTCGCGAATCGGGATCGGAAGCGTCGCCGAGCCGGCTGCTGATCCGAGGGGATTTTCGCCGCGAGGGGCCGCAGGTTGGACCGCAGTTTCCGCGGATCGCGAACCGGGAGTTCCTGGAGGTTGTTCCCCCGTCACCCGGCGACACCACATCCGGCCGTCGGACGCAACTGGCCCAATGGCTCACCCGCGCCGATCATCCGCTCGTGACGCGAGTCCTGGTCAATCGTCTGTGGCAATTCCATTTCGGTCGGGGCATCGTCGAAACCGCCAGCGACTTTGGGAAGATGGGAGCCGAACCGACGCACGCCGAACTCCTGGACTGGCTGGCGACGGAACTCCCGCGTCGCGGGTGGAGTCTGCAACAGTTCCAGCGGTTGATCGTGACGTCCGCCGTGTATCGCCAGGGGAGTCGCCCCCCTGCGAGAGATAACGGTCCCTCCGGAGCGCAGCGCGCGACCTGGGACCGCGCCCGGCGCGTCGATCCCGACAATCGCCTCCTCTGGCATTGGCCCCGCCAGCGGCTGGACGGCGAGACGATTCGCGACGCGCTCCTGGCGATTGGAGGGGAATTGCATCCTGCGCGCGGCGGTCCGGGAGTGCGACCTCCGTTGCCCCCGGAGCTTGTCGCGACGTTGCTTAAGAACCAGTGGAATGTCAGTCCGGACGAGGCCGATCATCGCCGCCGCAGCGTTTACCTGTTCGTCCGCCGCAATGTGCGGTTTCCCCTGTTTGAAGCGTTCGATCGGCCGGACGCCAATGCCAGTTGCGCGCGCCGCAACCGTTCGACGATCGCGCCGCAAGCGTTGATCCTGCTGAACTCCGAGTTCTCGCTGGGGGCGGCGCGTGACCTGGCCGGGCGACTGTATGCGGAGTGCGGCGACGATTCCGGCGCTCAGGTGCGGTTGGCCTATCGGCTGCTGCTGGGGCGCGCCCCGGACGCCACAGAACTGCTGGCGGCCAACCAGTTTCTCATAGCGCAAACCGCCCGTCTGCAAGCGGCCCAGCGGCCCGTTGAACAACTGGCCCTGCCGCTCCCCCTCCCGACCAGCAGCGACCCCTACCGCGCTGCCGCCGTCACCGACTTCTGCCTGGCCCTGTGCAATCTGAACGAGTTCGTGTACATCGATTGACGAGCCACACGAACGACCAGAAATTGTCAAAAAGGAAAAGTGGTTGGGCACAACTCCGTCCGCGAGCAATCTCATAGGCGCCCGTTCACGGGAATGTTGAATTACCTGCTCAAACGCTCGGAGGTCAGCCATTTTTCGGAAAAGTCTGGCGCGTGCTGCGGCGCGGTTGAGCACATTGAACACGTCACCACCCGTCTCAGTTCGTCTGCGCCTTGGCATATTCCGACGCGACCGAAGTCAATTGGCATCCGGCAATGCAAAAGACACCGACGCCTCTTGTCCTGCTCTCCCGGTTCTGTTATTGGCGACACGAGCCAACGATTACGGACCAAGCATCTTGAGCTCACGCAGGCCTTAGTCTCTCAAGCCTGCTCAAGCGCTATATTCGCTTCCAGCGTTGTCACATAAATGGCCACGAGTTGGCATCGGAGAATACTGCATCAAGGGCATTCAACTGCGACTTTCTCCAGCTCAGTTCATTGCCAAAGTCGAGATGGTCATCCCCGATCACGGCCACGTTGGCCACGGGTGGATTTGCGACTCCGAGGGGACTCAATAGCGCCTGTATTCGGTTTAGACGTTCGCCGCGATAAAGTTGGCCGATGTCGTTCACAAACAATAGCGACTGTAGGGATTGCTCTATGAACGTAGGGGCATCGCTACCAACGACTGACCAGTTGCCATGCAATTCAGGCAATCGCGACCATTCCGGGCCATCGGCGCCCCACTTCAGCGTATCTCCTGAAATTGTGCCATTTCGCTGCGCACCGTCGGTTTCTTGAAATTGCGTGGCACTGATCAGAATCCCATGTGAAACACTGCCGCGTTCATCAGTAAATGTTAACGAACGCTCCAGGTGATTGACTCCTACGCCTTCGCCCGTGGCGTTCACGTACGCCCCACCCAGTGTGGGAAGCGCAGTCCAAACAATTCCATTGACAGGCCAAGTGAGTGTCTTTCCAGACAAAATGCCGCGTGCATCGCCCCAATCAGTGGCAATCACCTCGGTGGGTGAAATGAAATAACCCCTTGAGTTTTGCCCAAACCGATTCACAAACGTCAGTTCACTGTTGGACTGCAGAATGCGAGTATTTTGACCATTCACGTCCCATAATCCTGCCAGATGGGGATTCGGCGCCGACAGATCCTGCTGATACCAATGGGTGTCGTTGGCCCAGTCGATATGATGATCGACCAGAACACCAGGCATCGGTCCCCAGTCTGTTCCAATAATCGCATTCTGTCCAACGAAGCGACCGCCTGATGTCTGGCCCAGGCGATTGATGAAGAAGAATGTTGCTCCCTGCTGCTCCACTCGATTCGGCCTGCCGTAAAAGTTGTTTACAGAGTCCATTTGCAAAGCCGGAACCATATCCCAGATTGCCCCGTTGGACCATCGGATTCGTGTTCCGTAACTGGTTAATCGGCCGGTCAGATTCCAGCCCGTGGCGACGAGCTCCGTGGCGTTTACAA
>JBJXGA010000062.1:0-11141 GCA_046152955.1 Planctomycetales bacterium
CGTTTCGCTCCTGCCAGTATTCCAGTTTGGATGCGGCTCGCTCCAGTCGTTTGCGTCTCGCCTTAGGCGGCAGCGGCAACGCGTCGATCAATGCGTTTGCGGCCGCATGCACTTGCGGCAGAGTCACCTCCGGATTTTTCCCCCCTCAGCCGCTGTGTCTGGCGGGCCAAGAACAAGTGGCTGACCTGGGTGATCAGTAAGTGTCGTTTCAGTGCTGGGTAGCAGCGCGCCTCGAAGTGCGACAATCCCAGTTCGCTCTTCTCATCCTGCAGACAGCGTTCTACCGGCCAGCGTCCAAACGCCACGTGCAGAATCGCCTCCAGCGGCACACCGGAAGCGGCGTTGCACACGAAATATTTGACCTCGTTCCGGTCTGCAACGTTGCGCGCCACCACGAGCCATTGCGGACCAATCACTTCCGTGCCACGCGGCATCCAACACGGCGCGCACTTCACCTCCCACACGAGTGGTCCCTTGTCGGAATCCTTGATGTAGTACCTTTGCCATGGCTGCGTCATCAAGTTCCGCGAGTATCGCAGCAGGTTTTCCACCGGTTTTGCCGGCGTATCAGGGCCGCGACTTGGGTCGTGCAGCCACAGGGGAAAGTTCTTCGGCACTTCAAGTACGAACCGCAGGCCACGTTCTCGCAAGCCTTCCACGAACTTCGGTTTCTGCGAGTACCATTCGTCAGCCGTAATCCACGAAAACTTGACTCCAGCTGCCAGCGCGCGATCCACCTGCTCCAAAGCAATGTCGTACTTCGGTCGATACACCACCTCATCGGGAATCTTTGCCTGCTTGCACCGCTCCCGATCTTCGTCCCAACTCTTGGGGAGATACAGATCGCTGTCCAGCATCGTGCGGAACTCGCCGTCGAAGCTCGAGTAGGTCAAATGCACCGTCATCACGCAGTTGTCGATCTTACCGGTGTTCCCGCAGTACTGGCGATTGACACCAGCCGTCTTGTTTCCCTTCTTGGGATGACCGGATTCATCAATCACGCCAATCGCCTGGGCGTCCGCATGATCACGCGCCACCACGCGCAGCACATGCGATCGCAGCCGATCCTCATCCCACTCGTCAGTGGCCAGAAACTCCTGCAACGTCCGGGGTGGCATTCCGACCGACAAGGCGATTGGCTCGACGCTCTTGCGGGGCAGCTCACTGAGTTGCCCGCGCACATACGTCTCCAATTTCTGCCGCGGCTCACGCCGTCCAAAGCAGTCGTCGAACTCTCCGAGAAAGTCCGCCAACTCGCCACCCAAACTCAGAATGTCTTCTGGTGTCATCCGTGACTCCTTTGCGAAATGCCGTCGTCCTTCGACGTTCATCGCGAAGTCATACCCCATAACGACTTATGTGAATAGCCCAAAAGTGCGCTGTAGTGTTAGGTCATTCGTGGAGGGCCCGCGATGCACATCTCGCTGGAAAACGTCACGAAGAAGTATGGCAGCGTCAAGGCCCTGGATGGCGTGTCGCTTGAGATTGCCCTGGGGGAGATTGTCGCCGTGCTGGGGGCCAACGGCGCCGGAAAGACGACGCTCTTGCGCTGTTTGGGCGGGATTGCGGCCCCCACCGGTGGCGAAATTCGATTCGACGGCCGCACGTTTGATCGGGACTCCCTGGATCAACGGAAGCAATTGTTCCTGCTCCCCGATTTTCCCTCGGTCAATTCCGAGCTGACGGTATTGCGGCACATCGGGCTGGTGCTGCGGTTGTACGAGGTCGATCACTCGGCGGTGGAGGAACCGTTGATCAAACTGTTGCGGGAGTTCGACCTCCTGCCGCTGTTCGACGCCCGACTGGGAACGCTCTCCAGGGGAGAGACCTACAAAGCGGCGCTGACGGCCCTGGTGGCGGCTGATCCGGAATTGTGGATGCTGGACGAACCGTTTGCGTCCGGGATGGACCCGCGCGGACTGGCGGCATTTCGCCGGCAGGCGAAAGGGGCCGCCCAGCGCGGACGGACGGTGATCTTTACGACGCAGGTTGTGGAACTGGCCGAGGCCTTCGCCGATCGCGTCTGTATTATGCACCGCGGGCGAATTCATGCGTTCGATCGCATGGAGCGGCTGCGAGCGGACTATCAGGATTCCGACGACTCCCCCCTGGCGCAGATCTTTGAACAATTGCACGAGGCGCCGCCATGAACGCCAGCGAACGCCAGTTTGTGCGGCACATACGGGGGCGAGTCAAAGCCGAGATCGCCAGCTCAGCGGAATTGGAGGCTGCCTACCAGGCCGCGCGTCGCGCCCGATGGTGGGATCGATGGACCAGGAGATGGGGTTGGTTTAGTGTCATCCTGGGCGCCCCACTGGTGGCAATCGCAGGTGGGGTGTTCGTACCAGTCATGCTGTCGTTGTTTCTTCAGCAGGAGCTGAGAACGGATGGATTCCTGGGATTCATCGCCTGCGTCGCCACGATCTTAACGCTCTGCTACAGCCAGGCGCTGCTGTGGTGTTTGCACCAGTCACGGTGGGTGACCGAGGTAGCGCAGTTTCCCATCACCGATCGCCAACTCGCCTGGCGCGCGTGGTACACCGTCACCGCCTGGTTTGCTATCGGACTCCCCATCGCGCTCATCGCCTATGGTGCGATCGCCTGGGACAGGGGGTTTGGCGCCGCCGGGTGGGAGATCGCACTGTGTACGGCGGTCTGCCAATGGCTGTCGGGGATCGCACTCGGGACGCTCCTGGCAGTCAAGTGTCCCAGACTGCCGTATTGGTTGCTCGTGGCGGGAAGCGTCGTGGCGTTGATGCTCTATGGGGTCTACGGCGCTCCTGGCTCGGGACAGGTCCGGGAGATTCTCTACGTCGCGGTTCCCGCGGGTTGGTGCAATACCCCCTTGGGAATCGCCTGGAGTCGTGGCGACGTTCTGGGGATGCTTGGCCTTCCCGCTGTGCTGCTCCTGGTCGTCGCGGGGATTTGGGGGACGCAGTCGCTCTTGCGGCGGTTCTCCATTCTTGAATTCGTCATCGACCGGGGGAATCCCATGCGTGCCGTCAGCTCGCTTTGGCCAACGCCCGTCCCAGATCCGACGCACCGAGGTTTGCGAGATCGAGTCAACTCGCCGACAGCAGAATCGGACGGTCCAGTCGTCTTGGACGTAGAGGCCGCGGCCATCCAGGCGATTCGCAGTCGCCAGTTTCTCCAGTCGCGTGTTCAAAGCCGGGCGCTTTGCTTGTGGCACCTTTATCGATGGGGATTGACTGACCGCGAAGCGATTGTGTTCGATGCACTCACGGGTGACAGTCGCAAATGGTGCTGTGGATGGGCCAAACTCTGCGTCCTGATCGCTATTCTTGGTGCGGCCAATTGGTGGTCAGTCGCCGTTCCCATCGGGGGAATTCCAGCGGCGGCGATTTCCATAATGGTATGCATGGCGGCCGTCGGAGGACTCTTTGCGTCGGCAAAATCCTGGACCGGTCTTTTTCCCGCCAGACAACCGGGACATTTCGTGCCGCGACTGGCATATCTGCCGCTCGACTTTGACGAAGTCTCGAGCGTGATCCTGAAAGTCAACCTCCTCGTGCAGATGTTTTGGGGGCCGATTCTGGTCGCCGCCACGATCTATCCGGCAATGACCATGAACGTGAATGTGCTGATCTGGGTGCCGTTTGCCACAGGCATCCTGATCTTGTCGATCATTTCCCAAATGTGGTGGGTCGCATTTATGTATCTGCCGGCGGCACGACTCCCCAGGCTGACGGTTACCAACATTCTTTGGATCCTGATGGCTCTGGCGATCGGCCTGCCGGGGACTATGGTTGGATTTTTCTTAACTTTCAAACTGGCTGTCGTGGTGGGCGGCCAAGTTCCCGAAGCCTGGCATCCGTTTCTACCCGCCATCGGTGTGATCTTGTGGTTATGCTGGTCGTGTGGCGCGTGGTGGATCGTCCGAACGATGTACCGCCGGGGGATCATTGATCTGGTCCGAACCAGACCCTCAATCGTGCAGCCGTTCTATCAACAATCGGAAGCCCATGAACAACTCGCACGGCAGTTCAACGAGTGGCTGGAAACGAGCTTCGAGAAACTGCGGTCGGGATGGCGGCGGCTGATCGGACGATGAGGCCAGCGCCACGGCGAATTGTCACGCGGCGCGGGAACGGCCCTTCGACGGTCGCTTGGCGAGAACGTTCACGACGGCGGCCAACGGGAGTTGGGCCAGAGCGGCGATCCGCTTCGGCGGAATTCCGTGCGCGGCCAGATTGTGGATCGTCGCCGCGTCCTGCGCGCCAACCGGATGGGCCACTTGCGGAAAGGGGAGAACGCCGGGGAGGGATTCCGCGGATTCGCTGGTCTGGCTGGCCGCTAGCAGATCGGGCTGTCGGCCAATGGTCCGGTGCGCGACGTGCGGGCTGGCATCGGCAGCAGCCAGGATTTGTTGGAGACGGACGATTTCCTCGTCGCCGTCGCGGAGCAATTCATCCAGTTGCCGATGGACCGCCTCCAGCGGTTCGGCCAATTCGCGGCTCAACTGGGCGGCCCGGCGCTGAAGCGGCGCCAATTGGGCGGCCAGCGCGGCAAGCGAACGGAGTGTGGACATGAGCCGTGGAACAGACGAGGGATGACTGACCGGGGCCGAACTTTCACCTGTTCGCCGGTTTTGGTCAAGGGCAATTGGGCGCGTTCTTCAGGGCCCCGCTGTCTCACTTGTCCCTTGCCAAGGTGATCCCGCGAGTCGCTTCAACTTGGGGCTCCCGACAGAATACGCAGCAAATCACTGTCCAAAAAAACACCCATCGCGGCTGTCTGTGCATCAGCCGCGACGGGCGGTCTCTCGATCAAGTTCGGCCCTCCGGGCCGGTCATTTCTTGTGCGCCTTGTGGCACGCGCCGCATCCTTCGGCCGTCAGCTTGCCGAATGCGGCTTTGGCGGCCGCCAGGTCTTTCTTCTCTGCCGCGGCGAGAATGTCCGCGCTGTTGGTCTGCAACGCTTTCGACGCTCCGGCCCAGTCGCCATCGGGGCAACGGCCGTCATCCATCAGCAGGTAACCCCCTTCGTTGAGCAGCGCGGCCTTGAGTGCCACGTCGTCCCAATTGGGTTGCTCGGCGTCGAGCAGCTTCTTGAGATCGCCACAATTCGACGCCACCAGCCCCTTCATGAGTTGCTTGGTGAGCGCCAGTCGGGTTTTCCCCTTGGTCTTTTGGGCTTCGGCAGTGGTGACGAACACCACCAGCGAAGCCAACGCGCAGCCGACGATACACCAGTTTGCCAATCGAACGTTCTTCATCGACGTCTCCCTGAAAAGAGAACCAAACTCCGGGGCGCGCGACGAGTGTCGCGTCTCCCACGACAATCCAGCGGGCGACACGCCCGCATGCAGCCATTCAATTCTGCAACAAGCAGGCTGAACCGGAGCAACTTTGCTCAACATGGGCGATCATCGCCAGACGTCTGCGGCCCATCGCTAGCCACGACGCACGGACTATAAGGCAGGCTGTTTGTCGGCGTCAACCGAGGGCCAGCGACTGCAAATGCCACTCCAGACGATCCCCGCCCCGGACCACCTGAGTGCCGATCTGCACACCCCACAGCGGGGCGCCCCCCAGTTCGTCCAGACCCCATTTCACCAAGTCTTTTTGCGTCGTCAGGACGGCGGCCACGTCGTGCGCTCGCACCCAGTTGTCCAACTCCTGCCGGTCCGTCGGAGTGTATTGGTGATGATCAGGAAACGGGCGAAAGGCGACGACCTGGAGCCCCAGCCGCTCCAGCGAAGCGCGAAACGCCTGCGGATTGCCGATGCCGCAGAAAGCGGCGACCGGTCGATCGCGGAGCGTCTCAAGCTGGGCCGTGTTCCCCGAGACGTTGATCAGCCGTTCCGGGGGAAAGGCCACTTCGACAACATCCTGGCGGGGATCGATGTCGGCGATCCGCTGGTGAATCGCCGCCACACGTTGCGGGGAGACCTGATCCACGCGCGTGATGATCACCAGATGGGCGCGCCGCAGGGCGGTCAACGGCTCACGGAGCAATCCACGGGGGAACATCCGGCCATAGCCCCAGGGGTTGAGGGCATCCACCAGCACCAGATCGAGATCCCGAGCGAGCCTGCGGTGTTGAAACCCGTCGTCCAGAATCAGCAGTTGACTCTCCAGCTCTTCGCAGGCGATCGTCGCGCTGGCGATGCGATCCGGATGTTGCAAGTTGGGTACATCGGGACACAGTTGCTCCAGAACGAGCGCCTCGTCATTGACTCCGGTGTCGCCGGCGCCATAACCGCGGCTCAGAATGCAGACGCGCACTCCCCGCGCCCGAAACCAGCGCGCCAGGTAGGCCGCCAAGGGAGTTTTTCCCGTCCCCCCGACTGTCAGGTTTCCGATGCTGATGACCGGCAACGGCGCCCGAACACTCTGTTGTCGGCCGATCAAGAATCGCGCAACCGGTGCGTAGAACACCGCACACCAGGTCAGAGCGGTTCGCGTCAGCCCCGCGGCGAGCGACTCATCCTGGCCGGAGATGGCCCCCATGTACCAGTCCAGCCATTCCGCGCGGGGAATGCTCCGCCAGCGCTCCACTGTCTGCCAAATTCCATAGGCGACGACCCCGGACAGCAAGACCCCCAGCGCGATGTAGAGAATCAACGGTTTGGCCGTCACCAGGAGAAACGTCCAGCCGGCCAGCGCCACCAGGCTGGGAAGCGGGTAAAACCACATCCGAAAGGGCATGGCCGTTTCGGGGCGCCGCCTGCGCAACAAGTGCAGGCCGATGATCTGGCCCATGAACTGGACGGCGATCCGCACGGTCACCGCTGCAAAAATCACCTCTTCCAGGGGAAAGTAGCAGAACAGTGCCGTCAATCCCCCGATGGCCGCCAGCGACACGACCGGATATTTGTGGACCGGATGCAATACGCCGAACGCGCGGATGAAGCCCCCCCCTTTTGCCGCCGCATACGGAATCCGCGAATACCCCAGCGTCATGGCATACACGCAGGCGATGACCGTCCACAGGATGAGCCAGGTGAACGCGACGGCCTTCGGTCGCCCGAACAACTGTTCCATGAATTGGGCGGCCACGTTTTCCGAGTGCATCGCCTTTTGCCACGGGACGACGGCGATGATCGACAGGTTCATCGTCAGGTAGATCGCCGCCACTAGAACGACGGAGATCAGCACCGCCCGTGGAATCGTCTTCCCCGGATCGATCACTTCATCCCCGAGGTGACAGACGTTGTAGTACCCCAGGTAATCGTAGACGGCGATCGCCATCGCGGCTCCCAGGCCTCCCAGCCACGCGCCATCGACCTTCCAGGCATCGGGGGGAGGGGCCAGCAACTCCGGATCGAAGTGCCATAGACCAGCCACGATGACCGTGGTGACGGTGATCAGCGTGCCGGCCGCCAGGATGACTCCCAGTCGGCCCAGCGATCGGATGTTGCGACAGAGCATCAGCGTGACGACCAGCGCGCTGGCGGCCGCGACCGAATGACTCCCTCCCGGAACGCCCCAGCGCCGCAGGGTGTCCGGCAACCAGGGGAGCGCGTATTCCAGGTATTGCACGCCCCCCAGGTATCCGGAGGCCAACTCCAGCGTGCCGCTGACCAGAAACTGCCAGATGAACAGGAACGGCAGGAGCCGTCCCCAGCGATACCGGCCGAAAATCTCCGACAGAAAGTGATACGATCCGCCGCTCCCCGGAAGGGCGGCGCCCAATTCACTCCACACCAAGCCATCGCACAACACCAGCAGTGCGGCGATGACCCATCCGATCAGAGCTTGCGGTCCCTGCATCGCCCCGATGAACATCGGGATGGTGATGAACGGGCCAATCCCAACCATGTTGGCGACATTGAGCGCCGTGGCCGGGAGCAATCCCAGCCCGCGCTGCAACTGCGGAGCGGGACCGGGAGAAGAAGTTTCTGACACGGGGAACTGCGGAAGGGTGAGAAAGGTCCGTTTGGCCGCCTAGAACAATGGCGCGCGCCCCAGCTTGCGACGCAACACGGCCCATTGGCCGGCGTGCATCAGCCAGTGCGACCCCTGGAGCGTCAAGATATCCCCGACGGTGGGGGCATATTCCTTGAATTTTTCAGGCCCCGGTTTGTCGAGGTCGGCGTCAGACAGTTTCTCAAGCGCCTTGAGCGTTCCAGCGCGCTGCTGTTCGTAGACGCTCTGGTACGTGGCCTTGGAATGGAACGCGCCGGCGGAATCGAACTTGGAGGTTTCCACGGTGTATTTCTCGGAGAATCCGGCCGGGAGCGCAGGCATCACGCCGGGACAAACCGCTTCCACCATGTCGTGCTCGGCGACCAGCAGGTGCCCGAGTTGCCAGGCAATGTGATTGGTGCCGTGAACCGGCCGCATCAGCAACTCGGCGTCTGTCAAATCCCCCAGGTAAGCCTGCGAGATCATGTTGGCCTGGTTCAGGCCCAGGCGAATGGCATCACGTGCGTTCATGGAGACTTTCTGTTGATCAAGGAGAAGAGGAGCAAGTCGCCGCACTCAGGGTTGGGAAGCGCGCGGCTGGATCGGGACCGATTCTAGAGTAAACTCCAGCGGCACATCAACGATGAGGGTGGGAGCGACATACACGAAGGAGTAATTCGGCAGCGGCTCGGGGAGTTCCACGAAGCGATATTCCATTCCCCAGCCGCCGTCCCCCTCCAGCGTCGTTTCGTACCCGCCATTGAGCGGCAGCCTCCCTCCCTGGGGATCTTCCAAAAACACTTCGTTGTGCAGCATCCAGTTCCGGTGCGACTCAAACGCCGGCCCGCCATTGTCGAAAGCCACCAGAATCTGCACGCGGAGGTCGTTTTTTCCTGTGGCGTCTTTGCCACGGCGCACCTGATCGAGTTTCACCGTCACCCCTCCGCGACGACGCTCGATCCCCGCGGGCTTCCCATCGGGCAACTGTCCCACACCGGCAAACCGCAACGGAGCCTGGCCGGCCGCCGTCGTCAT
Source organism: Planctomycetales bacterium (assembly GCA_046152955.1). GTDB lineage: Bacteria > Planctomycetota > Planctomycetia > Planctomycetales > Planctomycetaceae > SIAF01. The sequence continues at coordinate 8,907 of JBJXGA010000062.1, forward strand.
CCGTAGCGATCCTTTCAAGCTCACGCGCTGGGGTGTCCCCTCGCTCGGCAACAGGAAATCGAGCGGGAGGCGGGTCGTGTGTCCGCCTTCCCCCGCCGGTAATTCGTAACGCGCCTCGGGACTGAACGGCGGCAGTTCGTCCTGGTCATCGGCAATGGCCCGAATGTCCGCCGCGGCGAACTGCGCGAACAACGGACGCAGCCGCGGTTCCGACTGGATGCTTGCCGCCAAACGCACCAGACGCCGAACCGGCGCCGCTGGATTCCCCCCGCGCTCAACGACGACTGCCGGCAGAGCGCTCACTCGAAACGGCCCGGCGTAGGCGACCACCGGATCAGGGGGGCCGCCGACCGGGGAGAGCTTGAGTGTCAATTCGCGACGGACGGGGTGCGGCGCGTGCTGGAACCCTCCCCGTTTTGCCAATTGGTCGAGCGCGGACCAAAAGGGTTCCTCGGTCAGGTCCAGCGCGATGATCCGCTCCAGAATCTCCGGCGGAAGCCCACGGGAGTCCAGGGCATTTCCGGTCTGGGCCCCCAATTCCGCCAGCCGCTCCGACAGCGTGCCGGACCCCTGGAGCGTGACCCGCGACGGTTGGACCGATTCCCGCGCTTGCCGCCGTTCCAATTCCTGGCGAATGCGGGCCACCGCGGCGCGGACTGCCAGGGTCGGCAGCAGTTCCGGCGGGGGAAGGTGTTCCAGAGCGGCCGGTCCCAATTCCAGCAGTTGCTTTTCAGCAGCGCCGCGGGCAATGCGGGTCGGAGCGCCCAGCCCCTCCACCAGTTCCCGGACGTGTTTCTCCAGTACCGTGGCACGGCGCTGCGGATCGGGTTCAGCGGAAATCGCGCCGTCAGCCAGCAGGAGGCCGAGGAAACACAGCCCCGTCGATAGCAACCACAATCGCTGGACTTTCATGAAACCTCGCCTGTCGAAGTCCACTGGATGTTACGTCGCCAGATCGGCGTCGTCCCCCGCGTCGTCGGCGTCCTCCGCGTCGAGGCTCTCTCTGTTCCGTTTGGCGGGAGACTGTGCCGACTTCGTTCGGCGGAACACCGCCACCACGTCTTCAATGGGAACCACGAACAACAGGTTGTCGGACTCCAGATCGACCGGAATCGCATTTTTGGGATGGAACAACACCTTGTCGTACTTCCGCACGGGAAAATCGTCGTCGCGGTCGATCTGCGCGCTGACCTCGACGATGCGTCCCGTGATGGTGGGAATCTCCGCCTTGTCGGGCAGGACGATCCCCCCCCGCGTCTTCTGCCGACTTTCATCCTTGCGGATCAGCAATCGGCGCCCCAATGGTTCGACAAACTCGCTCACAATGTTCCTCGACTCTCCAGATGCTCGATCGGCAGAGAACGAAAGTCAAACCGCAGTTCCTCCCGCCGCCTGCCGAGGCCCATCTCACTGCTGAATTATACCGAATCCCACATCCGGCGACGAGATGGACGGAGAAAGATGGCCGGGGAAAATACGTGGGCCGTGCCAGGCGCGACCTTCAATCCCGCAGCCTCGTCCGCGAGGTTTTGTTCAAATTCAGAATTCTTGATACCTTGTTTATGAGTCCCGATGAGGCCCGAAATTTAGCGAAGATGGTGCTACATGCATCCGAAGTATCCGAAAGCGTCATCGTTGACGCAGCGAATCATTGGTGCGGCAATCGAAGTCCATCGTTATTTTGGTCCTGGGCTACTCGAGTCGATTTACGAATGGGCGCTCATCCGGGAGTTGGAACTCCAGGGCCTCGCTTCGACAAGCCAGCAGCGACTGACCATCGAGTACCGTGGCGCTACCAGGGAGGAGCCATTGCGCTTCGACATACTGGTGGAAGGGGTCGTCCTGGTTGAGGTCAAGGCGGTTGAGCAGATTTCACCCATTCATAAGGCAAAACTGCTCACTTACATGAAGCTGCTGGATGTGCCGCTCGGATTGGTGATCAACTTTCACGAAATGAAGCTGACCGACGGCATCAATCGAATGATCCTGCCTGGTGCCGATCGACAAGATTGATAAATGAGAGGAACAGGAGGGCGCGGAGGACGCAGAGAAGGTGTCCATTGGCCGCATTGGACCTTGTGTTTGGGGACCGGAGCCCAAACCGCAACACGAGAGGAACACGCTGAGAAGCATGGTCCCCAAATCCTCTGCGTCCTTCGCGTGCTCCTGTTCAAAGTCAACGACGATCTGAGATGCGGCCAGAAGAAGTCGAACAGAAGAAATCGAACAGGAGGG
>JBJXGA010000063.1:0-13268 GCA_046152955.1 Planctomycetales bacterium
CGACCCTTCCGGCCTCCGTGGCCGATCCGTTTGAGTACCTGCGGGAAAACGCTGGCCTGAAGTCGATTCAGCCGCTGTATGGCGCGGCCGCCTCCCCGGAGCGTGGCGTCCTGAGCGCCCGGCGGGCCTCGGCGTCGGTGCTGGCCAGCGTCACGGGTGACAGGCGCTTTCCCGACACCTTGCGCGGCGTCAACCTGCTGCATCTGGACCCCAAAAAGATTACGCCGCAACTCCTCAAGCACCTGGCGGCATCCCCCGCTTTCGCCATCGTCGAGCGTGCTCCGGCCCGCTGGCTGTCGGCGACTGCCGTCGATCCGCAGCTCAATCGGCAGTGGGGGCTGCGGGCGATTCGCTGGTTTCAGGAGCGGCTGCCGGACGCAGAACGCGTCGGGGTGGCGATTCTCGATTCGGGTTTGGATGTCAAACATCCGGACTTCAAGAACGCGCGGATCACGTATGAGCACGGTTCGTTCAAAGCGGCCGATCTGATCGGCCATGGAACGCACGTGACGGGGATCATCGCCGGGGGAGTCAATAATGTGCAGGGGGCCGCCGGAATCGCTCCGTGCCACATCCACGCCTGGAAAGTGTTCGATGACAAGCCAGAGGACGGAGAGTTTTTTGTCGATACCGAAGCGTTCAACGCGGCCCTGGCGGGGGCTCTGGAAGGGGACGTGCGGGTGGTCAACATGAGCCTGGGGGGGACCGAGAGTTCCCAAGTCGAGCGGTTGGCGATTCGCGAGTTGCAGAATGCGGGACGACTGGTCGTCGCCGCCATGGGGAATGAATTCGACGAAGGGAATCCGGTTGAGTTTCCGGCCGCCTACGACGACGTCGTGGCGGTTGGAGCGGTAGACGCAGCAGGACGGCGCGCCGAGTTCTCCAACACCGGTCGGCACATCAGCCTGGTCGCCCCCGGCGTGGGAATCCTCTCGACATTGCCAACGCGAGCATCGATCGCCAGGGACGAAACCGACTACGCCGCCTGGGATGGAACGTCGATGGCCACGCCGCACGTGGCGGCGGTTGCCGCGCTGATGTTCGCCAAATTCCCCGACCTGACGCACGACCAGGCCCGCAAACGGCTCCTCAAAGCGACCCGTCGCCTCCCCGGCATGAAGAGCAGCGGACGGAGCGAATCGCTGGGGAACGGACTGATCGACGTGGAACTGGCGCTCCGCGACTGAACCGGTCGCGCCGCAGAATCGTCCGACCGGCGAACGGCCCAGCGTAAGCTGTCCGGTCCGCACGGCGAGGTTGCGACTCTGGTGCTGTTCCGGTTCAGTGCGAGCGGATAGAATCAACTTCACGGCAGCCGTCTGATGGAACAATTGAGTTTCCGGACCGGTTCGCCGAGTGGTTTTCGATTCGACTGAAATGTCACTGATCCAGTTCAAATTTCTGGATTCGGTCCTCCCCGAACAGCGGACGGAGGTGTTGTCCACATTGGAAACCAGCGGCGCGGGGAAGGCCCGGCCCGCTTTTCCCCCAACGACTCGAAGCCCCGCCCTGCAGGCGGTGTTTCATTTGGATGCCGGCGATGATCGGATCGCGCAGGAACTGGTGAAACGGTTATCCAAGCTTCCGGAAGTGGAATTCGCTGAAATCGCACCGCGGCGAACGTTGAGGAAGAAGTAGGGGGGCGGGGGGCGCGGGGGTGGGTGGGGGCGGTTTCAGCGCCTGGTTGGTCAGTTGATCGTGCGGTCATTCTCTGACCCGCATTGCACCGATGACTGGGCATATTTTTCCCGCCAGCGCCGATGCAACCCCGTTGGGGTAGAATTCAATTGCCTGCGGCCGTTCCCAGGGTGCGCTGCGCGACCGCTGGGCTTTGAGATACAACCGCGTTGCGGTTGCGATCGCTGCCGCGCCGTGTTCCAGTTGAGTTTTCTCCCCCACCACCCACCACCCGCCGCGCATTCCTCCATTGATCCCTCCACCAGCTCCAGCCTACAATAGCAACGCATGTTTGCGCGTCGATGTTTGACGGCGGAAGGTTGAGCGATCGGAAAGGGGCGCGGCAATCATTTGGTTGATGATGTCCAAAGCCCGTTCCGCGATTTTGGATCCACCCCGTGGAGCCTGACATGGAGAACCGCAGAAGTTTTCTGGGGGGCGTCGGATCGAGCCTGATCCTGGGTGGTTTGGCGCGCCCGGCGCGGGCACTGGACGAGTCGAAGCGGGCGCGGTCGGTGATTTTGATTTTCAATTGCGGGGCGCCGAGCCACCTCGATTTGTGGGACATGAAGCCGCGCGCCTCGGACACGGTTCGCGGCCCGTTTCAGCCGATCGCCACCAATGTGCCGGGGATTCAGGTCTCTGAGTTGCTGCCGCAAATGGCGCAGCGGGCGGACAATTTGGCGATCGTGCGGACGGTGCATCATGCGCATGGCGGTCACAATTCGGGAATGTACTGGTCGATCGTCGGGCGCCCGTATCCGATCGACAGCACGCTGATCAATCCCAGCCGCAATGACTATCCCAGTTTTGGGACGCTCGTGGGTTGGCTGGCGCAGCGGAACGGCTATCAATCGCCGCTCCCGCCGTATGTGATCACTCCCGCGCCGCATTGCGACAGCCTGGTGTACATCACTCCCGGACAGTATGGCTCGTGTCTGGGAGCGAAGTACGATCCGTTCGTCCTGGGGAGCGATCCCAACGCGGCGGGATTTCAGGTGCCCAACCTGGGACCGGCGGAAAACGTCTCAGCGGAACGATTGCAGGATCGGCAATCGCTGCTAACCCGGCTGGAGCGGCGCTGCTCCGGCGCCGAGAACCGGGGGGGAGTCGAACTTGAGGTCAACCGGGCCAAAGCGATGCAGCTGCTTTCGTCGCAGAAGGTTGCCGAAGCGTTCGACCTGTCAAAGGAACCAGCGGAGGTCCGCGATCGGTATGGGAGGCATACCTGGGGGCAATCGCACCTCCTCGCGCGACGGCTCGTGGAAGCAGGGGTGCCGTTCGTCTCGACCGTCAATGGCCAGAGCATCATCTGGGATACGCACGCCGACAACTTCAATCGGTTGAAGAACAACCTCGTTCCGCCGATGGAACGGGCCTACGCGGCGCTGCTCGACGACCTGTCCGACCGGGGGCTGCTGGAGAGCACGCTGGTGATTTGGATGGGGGATTTTGGCCGGACGCCGAGTATCAACAAGAATGCAGGACGCGACCATTGGCCGCAATGCTATTCGATGGTGCTGGCGGGAGGCGGGATTCGGGGCGGCCAAACGGTGGGGGAGTCGGACAGCACCGGCGCCGTCCCTCGGCTGCGGCCAGTGACCCCGGCGGACATTCACGCCACGATCTTCTCGGCTCTGGGATACGATTCCAGCGGCATCACGTACCACACCGCCGACGGACGACCAACGCCCCTGTCGGAAGGGAAAGTGATTCGCGAATTGCTCGGTTGAATTCAAATCAACGCCACCTCAACAGGAGCGAAATCAGCGACCGACCGGGCGCCGTGTCAATTCGCGTCGGGCTTGCCAAATTGTTTTTGGAAGAGCGTTTTGAATGAGTTCTCCGCGGGAGGGACCGCTGATTCGTTCACGAGGTAAGGGGGGAGCGAATCCCACCAGGCGTTGTATTCGGCGTTGAGTCGTTGCACAACGTCCGAATGCATGGCCGCCACGTCGGTTGTCTCGCCACGGTCGGCTGCCAGATCAAACAGCTCCCAAACGCCTGGCTGCTTTCCCAGAGAGACCAGGTGCCAGCGCGCCGTTCGGACGGCGCACCCGGCGTATTTGTGGTCGTTGGCAGCCGCCCCTTTGGGCCAGCGGCCGACGTGCGTGAACAAGGTCCGATCGGGCCACCTCGATTCGGGATTTTGCAAGAGGGGAGCGAGACTGCGCCCCTCGACCTGTGCGGCCACGGAATCAGGCAATTTCGCGCCGGCCAACTCCGCCAGCGTCGGAAAGAAATCGATGTGCGCGGTAAGCTGCGGACAATCTGCCGGCGAGAGCGTTCCCGGCCAGCGCCAGAACGAACTGGCGCGCGTCCCACCCAGCCAGGGGGTCACCTTCTGCCCGCGCATCCCGGCATTGAAGACCGACGTCCCGACCGTCCCGCCATTGTCGTTCATGAAGATGACCAGCGTATTACGTTCCAGGCCCCATTCGGCGAGTTGATCGAGCAACCGCCCGACGTTGTCGTCGAGATTGGCGATCATCCCGAAGAACTGGGCAACCTCGGGCTGCTTCACTCGTCCGGCGTAGCGGGCTTCATCTTCCGGTTTCACGGTTAGCGGTGCGTGCGGGGCATTCGTCGGGATGTAGCAAAAGAAGGGTCGATCCCCCCCTTTCACCGTTTCGATCCACTGCGTGGCCTGGCGGAAGAAGATGTCGGTGCAATACCCCGAGGTCTTTTCGAATTTGCCGTTGTGAAGAATCGCCGGATCGAAATAGGTGTTGCCAGGGGCGTCGCCGCAACTTCCGGGATAGCTTTGGCCAATCCCCCCGGCGCCATGAATGAACATCTCCTCGAAGCCGCGGCGACTGGGCCAGCGATCCGGTTCATCTCCCAGGTGCCACTTGCCAAAGATGCCGGTGGTGTAACCGGCGGATTGCAAGACCTGCGCAAGGGTAGTGGCGTGCGGGGTGAGTCGCTCCCGTTCCAGGATCGTATGTGTCACGCCATTCCTGAATTCATGGCGGCCGGTCATGAGCGCCGACCGGGTGGGAGAACAGGTGGGGCTGACATGAAAGTCGGTGAAGCGCACTCCCTGGGCGTGAAGCCGGTCGAGGTTTGGGGTTTTCAGCACGGGATTGCCGTGTGCCGAAATGTCCCCATATCCCTGATCATCCGTGAGAATGAAAATGATGTTGGGGCGCTGACCAGCCAGGGTCGGAGCAGCGTCTTCAGCGCTGCAGGCAACGACAGGCCACAAGAGCGTGATGACGAGGATGTACAGGATTGGCGGCATATGGGAGAGTCCTTGGCACACGGGAAACCAGAGGAGGCGAACGGCTGGAGTTGTACCGCCGCGACCGCGACCGGGGCAACAGTCGGGTAATGAGTGGCCCGGTGCGCTCTAGGTTTCCAGCCGCTCCAGAACGATATCGACCATCAGGGGATGCAATCCGAGATGGGGGCAGAGCTGGAAATCGACGCCGGGAAAACGGGCGGCCAGTTCCTGGCGAGACGCTTCGAGATCCTCCACAACGTGCGCGCCGGCGGAGAGGAAATAGGGGAACATCTTGACCCGCGTTGCGCCGCGCGCGACGCACCGAGCCCCACCCGTGGAGATGTCGGGTTGAGCAATCTCGAGATAGGAGGTTTCCACAATCGGATACTCCCCCCGGCTCCTCAGGATGTCCGCCAATTGGACGAGATCAGCATTCGCCTCCGCGCGCCGACTCCCATGCGCAATCAACAACACTCCCACCCGCGCTTCATCCTTCATCCTTCATCCTTGCGCCAACACCGGCAGCGACACCAGGGTGGTCGTGGCGATCGGCGGTTCCTCGGTCTCGGGAGTCAGCACCATGTCCACGAGAAAATAGAGTAATTGCCGCAGGGTGTCGGGTTGGACTTCATCGGCCAGCGCCTCGGCGCGAGCCCGCGACTTGTCAACCAGCGCCGTCGCCTTGTCGAACACGCCGCAGGCTTCAAACAGCCGCCGGAGACGGCCGACCCGCATTCCCACCGGTCCGCGATGCTGGATCAGGTCGCTCAGCTCGGCCCGCTGCCTGTCGTTGGCCGCTTCATAGGCCAACGCCAGCAGCAACGTGGGGCGCAGCGCGGCGGCATCCTGCCCGGCGACGAGTTTGTTGTGATCGTCTCCCTGCCAGTCTTTGAGGTCGTTGAGAATCTGGAACCCAACTCCCAGATGCCGGGTGAACAAGGGGATCATGTCTTCGTACTGGGCGACCGGACCGGCCAGCCGCAGACCGGCATAGAGCGCCGCTTCAAACGCCGGCGAGGTCTTGAGCGTGTAGATTTGCAGCGCGTCGAGCGGCTTGAGCATCTTTTCCGGAGCGGCGTGCCAGCGCATCTCCGCCCCCTGGCCGTCGCACAGTTTGATGTGGGCGGCGGCCATCCGCTCGCCAATGTCGGCAGCCGCTTCGGCCCCCGCCTCTCCACGAATGGAACTGACCAGGCGGTAGCCCAGGCCGATCAAGTGGTCCCCCACGTTGATCGCCATCCCGGCGTCGAACTGGCGATGCAGCGTCTCGCGCCCGTAGCGGTAGGCGTCATCGTCTTCGATGTCGTCATGAACGAGCGACGCTTTGTGGAACGCCTCAATCGCCATGGCGACGCGGCACACGGAGTCCGGAAGGGTGGGAACGGCGTCCCCGGCCCCGGCGGACGAGGCAGCCCCCCCCAGGGCAGCGTCGTAAGCGGCCAGCGTGATGAACGGTCGGAATCGCTTGCCGCCATGGGCGAGCCAGTCATACGCGATCGATTCGGTCGCCGCGAGGGGAGACTCCAGATCGGCGGGAGTCCCCTTGCTGCGGACGCGCGGGAGCAACCGCTCGAAATGCCGCTCAAACAACTCGTTGGCCGAGCGCATCAGCGGGACATAACTCGTCGTAGGCTGGAGGGGGGGCTGTTCAAATTGTTCGAGCACATCCCAGACCCAGGACTCGTCGAGGGTGGTGTTTTTGCAGTCACCCGAATGGAGTGGGATGGCGTAGGAGGGAACCCCCGCGATGAGCACTTTGTCGATCGCCTTTTCCAGAACGTTGAGGCAGGCGACTCCCAGAATGGCGTCGATGTGTCCCGATACGATGATCTTGAGGACGATCGGCGAGCCTTCCGCCACGAGCACTTTGTAACCGAGTTGCTCGGCGCGGACTTTGTAATCCGCAATCGAACACGCGCCGCACTTCTCGCAATCGAGTCCGAATTCGTCGTAATCGGCCGGGCACCCCTCGGCATGCTTGAGGCAGTGGGGAAGCAGCAACATGCGGCGTTCGAAGGGGACCGCCAGGAATTGCTGCTTCCAGAAGAAGTTGCCGATCATGACCATCGCAAAGCCCAGGAATTTCTCCGGCTGCCCCAATTGCGTGAGCAACGTGCGGGCGTGCGATTCGAGCTGGTCGCGCGTGAAGGGCTGGCTTTTATCGAGATCGCGGGCATAAGCCTCCGCTGCCGTTTTCAGCCGCTCTCGCTCGGACAGCTCTTCGGGAACCGCTTTCAAGTGGCTGGTGCTGCGCCGCGCCAGGGGGCGCTTGCGGGGAATGTCCAGATTCTCGGAATCGGCCGCAGGGGCCACCAGAACCGATTCCGCAGCGCCAGGGGCATGATCCTCTTCGGGGCTCTCGTAGTCGTGCATGGCAATCATTCAGGCGGGCTCGCGGGAAGAGTCAGCATGTCTTTACTTGGCCCATCAAGGTTTCTTACGGAGGCTCCCGAGGGAACCGGCCGAAAACATTCTCATTCTGATTCTCAGACCATGTTCGCGGCCCGGCGCAGTGCCGCGACCGTGAAGATCATCGGATACAACCTCTCAAAATACCATAGCTTAGCAAAATAAAACCCGATTGGCGACGGTTCCATCCAGGTTCCCTGATCAATTCGGTCGAGCAGCCAGGTCAGCCCCCGTAAAATCGGCATCTCGACGCTCGCCGTCTGAGGAGTCAGAGAGATGAGCACCTCCAGGGCCAGCGCGGTTTCTTCCACGCTCGACGGGGTTCCGAAAACGCCCCCCCAGCCCCCATCGGCATTCTGTGCCTGCTGGAGCCACGCCCGACCCCGCTGGGCCGCGGCATCCCCCTCACGCCCGGCGTCGCGATAGGCAGCCAGAACCCGAGACGTGCCATAAACCGGGTTTTCGTCCTGCGGAGCGAATTGGTTTCCAAACCAGAGGGGGAGCCAAGCGCCGTCAGGACGCTGGATTCGATCCAAGTATCGGAATCCCCGGCGGATGGCCCGTTGGACCCCTTGGAGCGGGGCAGAGGGGGGGGGGCCAAGGGCTTTGTACCCGGTTACAACTTCCCTCGTCCAACGAACCAGGGCACGCAGGGCATGAGCCGTGATATCGGCAGAACTGCGGTCGAACGGCATTGTCCCCCAGCCGCGGCAGAACGTGGGCCATCCGCCGTTTCGATTCTGCATCGCCAGGAGCCACCCCCCGGCCAGTTCGAGGGCACTGGTGAATTCCGCCGATCGATCTGAGCGGGAGAGTTCCATGAGCGCCAGCATGGCCCCCGGGGTGTCGTCCAGATCAGGAACACCCCCAGGCAAATCGGTCCAGGCCCAGCCGCCGGGGGCCGCGTTCGTGTAGGGATGGACCGTGCGGTATTGCTGTCCCAGCAGCCACTGGCGCACGGGAGGAGCAGCGTTCAGGGGGAGGTCCGATCCCAGCGCATTGACCGCCAGCGTGGTGACCCAGGTCGCCAGGTTGGTGTCGATCGGCCAGCTTCCATCGGGCCGTACGGAGCGGATGAGAAACTCGACTCCCCGACGGGCGACGGGATGCGCGGCGCGCCCCACGCCAGCCAGGCTCATCGTCACAAAACTGGTCAACGGGGTCGCTTCGAGGTAGCCGCCGCTGCTGGGCTGGATCCGCTCCAGAACCCGCAGGCTGGGTTCGACCGCCCGGTGACGCACTGCGCGGAGCAGCGGATTGTGCGGCGGGGCAAAGTGATGTCGCGCCAGGCCAATGCCGATCAGCGCCGGGAGGGCGTAACTGACAACCGGCAGGCGCACGAAGCGATAAAACTCTGCCGGGAGGCAGGCCAGTTCAAAGGGCAACGCCGCCACGTCGCGCCACTCGACCAGCCCCGCCAGCGCGCAATGCGTGAGAATCGGGATCGAAAACGTCCGGTCTTTGCCATACCGCGCCAGGAGCGCCGGCCGGCCGCCGGCGCGGGAGACATACTCGGCGGCGGCGTTCACGATTTGCTGATAGCGAGCGCTGCCGCCTGTGGCGTGGAACGCCGCGTGGCACAGCATCGTGGTGGAGATGTTGCTGACGCTCTTGAGCGTGTCCCCCCAGCCCCCATCGGGGTTCTGGTGACGTGCCAGCCAATCGATTCCGCCATCGATCAGTGGTCGGAGTTGGGTCAGGGGGGGAATCGGCGGAAGCGCGTGGAGATCGCCGGGTTCAGGCGCATCGGCAGTGGAGTCCGCGCTGGAGCGCGACACAAGTTCCAACGCCATGACCGCCGTCGCCGTCGCCAACGGAGAGGTGGAGAGTTCTCCTTGCCAGTGCCCCGCCGGGACGCGTTGCTCCAACACAGCGCGGCAGACTTCCTGATAACCACGCAGGAGGCGGGAACGATCGAGAGAAACAGGCATCGCCGGGGGAAGGACTCGACGGGACGCAGAGCCAGGGTAGGGACGAGTCGCCGGGGAGCCGACTCCAAACAAAAAGCCACGAAGTCAGGGAAGGCACAAGGAGAAACAGGGGGGCCGGCGTTGCGGCACGCACCCCCCCTTCCTCTCGATGCTCTCCTCGACTTCGTGGCGACGAAGCGATGCGGCGAAGCTTCCTTCAGTGGAGGACTCTACTTCACCATGTCCTTGAGCGCCTTGAGGGGCAGCACGCGGACCTTGCGGCTGGCCGGTTTGGCGGGAAGATCACGCAACTGTCCCAGCACCATGACCCCTTTGCGGGCCGGTTGGGCGGGCTTGTTGACGACCTTGATCTTGACCAGGCCGGGGAGCGCAATCACGCCGGGGCCCTTTTTGCCGACATTCTTGGCGACCAGCGCGGCCAGTGCGTCCAGAACGCTGACAACTTCCTTTTTGCTCAAACCAGACGAATCCGCCAGAGTCTTGAGAATTTCGGACTTGCTGATCGATTTCGCTTTTGCGCCTGCGGCCATCTTCACCTCCTGAGAAACTGGGGATCCAAAGTGTGTACGATTCGCCCGTGTGGCGGGCGCTGTGAGCGTATCTAAATGTTGCCGGAGCGAATTGTCAATGACCCTCCCTGAGAAATTCCGCAGAAATTTCGGGTTTTTTTATTGACGAATCGCCCCCGGTTGGCGATGGTAGACTTTGGAATACGTTTCCCTCAGTGGCGGGTCGCTTCGGTTTTTCGGAGTTTCAAGGAGGCGATGATGAAGTCCAGCAGAGGGTTGTATGTCGGACGAAGCCAGTTGCGGCGCGGCGGCTGGGGGCTGGGGATCGTTCTGGCGCTAGTGGTTGTCTCCCAAGACCTTCTGGCTGGCAAGGGAACGGCGCCCCCGTCCCAGTCGCCCGCCTCCCGATTGCTGGAGGAACGCCTGGCGGCGGGCGAATTTGGCCCCGCGCTGGACGCTCTGAACGACATGACCGACTCGGCGGAGCAATCGCGCCACCTGCGAAAAATCGCGGCAGCGCAGCGCGAACAACGAGAATTTCGTGCGGCCCAGGAGACCGCCCGCCGGATTCCCGAACAGGGGGTCCGCCGCGACGAACGCCGCGAAGGGGCGCGGGACCAGGGGCGCAGCGGCGGTGGCGCCCAAGCCGATTTCACCGAGCTCATCGAGCTGATCACCAGCACCGTCGCTCCGGAGAACTGGGACGAGGTGGGGGGGGCCGGTTCGGTGCGGCAATACAACACCGGGGTGTACGTCAATCCCCAGGGAGTCATGCGGCAGCTTACCAAGGAAGAGCGGGGGAGCCAATTGGAGGGGCTGCATCGGCGCGCTCGGAGCGCCGACCTCAATGACGATTTGGCCCAGTCTTCAACGTTGCGAATGGTTTCGCTGAGACGTCTGGAACGGGCCGTCGCCGAAGCGGTCGCGGCAGGAAGACCTCCCGCGGAGACGCTGCGCCGGTTGGCGGGTTTGACCCGCGTTCAATACGTCCTGGTGTATCCGGAAGAACAGGAGCTGATCATCGCCGGCCCGGCAGAAGGGTGGCGGTACGACGACTCGGGACGCGCCGTGGGGCTCGAATCGGGACAACCTTTGCTCGACCTGGATGATCTGGTGGTCATTCTGCGGGCGTTCGCACCCGGCGCGGATGGGCTGTTCGGCTGTTCGATCAACACGCGGGATGCCAATCTGAAGCGGGTGAAGGAGTTTGTCGAAACGTCGACGAACGCCGGTCCGCTGCGACCGGGGCAGTTGGGAAAATGGCTCAAGGAACTGCACACCCGATTGGGGCTCCAGGACATCGTGGTGCATGGGGTGCCGGCCAACACCCGCGTCGCGCAGGTTCTGGTCGAAGCCGATTACAAAATGAAATTGATCGGAGTCAAAAAACTGGATGGCGGACCGGACATTCCCAGCTACTTTGACCTGCTCCGTCGCGCGGGGAAGGTTTCCGGAATTCCGCTGGAAGCGCTCCGCTGGTGGCTGACGATGAAGTACGACGCAATTGCGCACGATCCGGATCGCGCAGTCTTCGAGTTTCGTGGCGGTTCGGTTCAGGTCATGTCAGAGAATCAGTTTGTGAATGCCCAGGGACAACATGTTCCCACGGGAGTCGCGGAACCGATCAATCGCCGGTTTGCGGAGAATTTCACCAAACACTACGCGCAACTGGCCGAGCGCGAACCGGTGTTTGCTGACTTGCGGAATCTGTTTGACATGGCTCTGGCGGCGGCTCTGTGCCAACAGGAACGTCTGCACGAGAAAATCGATTGGGATCTGGGGATTTTTGCTCCGGGAGGGGCGTACCATCCGGCCCAGGTGGAAGCCCCCAAGGTGGTCGATTCGGTGATCAACCACCAGGTCTATGGTGGCCGCGACATTGTCGTGCAGGTGGCCGGCGGGGTTCAGGCCGATCTGATCGCGATCGCCTCCGACAAGCAATTGGCCAGGTCCTCGGCTCAATTGCAAGAGGTGACGCGCAAGACACCCCTTCCCGAGGGGCGCTGGTGGTGGGACGCGGGCGTTCGCCATGCAGCATCCGCTGATTGATATTCCGGAGCTGATCCGTCTGGACGCAGGGCAGGGATTGGTCCGGATTCCTGACGAGCAGGATGTTCCATTCACTCCACGCGTCCGGGCGCTGGTGGATACGGCGGAGTTCCGTCGCCTGGCGAGCATTTCGCAGTTGGGGCTGGTGTCGCGGATTTACCCCGGCGCGATGCATACCCGCTTCGAGCACGCGCTCGGGGTGTTTCACAACGCGCTCCGCTATCTCTGGCAGCTTGGCAAAGACCGCCGCTTTCGGGAGTTGGTCGATGCGCACAGCGCCGAAGTCTTGATGGTCGCGGCGCTGCTGCATGATCTGGGGCATTGGCCCTACTGCCATCCGATCGAGGACATGGGGCTGGAAAACCTCCCTCCCCATGAACAATTCGCGGCACAGTTTCTGGCTCCCGGTCGCGAGCTGGCCCAAGTGCTGGAGTCGCAGTGGCACGTCGCGCCGGAAGAAGTCTTGGACGTGCTCGTCCCGCGGACCGACTCTCCCCGGTTGAGGCTCTTGCGCTCGATCCTCTCGGGGCCGATTGACATCGACAAAATGGACTATCTGGGGCGGGACAGCCTGCATTGCGGCGTCCCCTACGGAAAGAATTTCGACAAGAATCGACTGATCGGCTCGCTGCTCCTCAACGAAGCGGGAGACGGCCTGGCGATCAGCTCCAAAGGCAAGACCGCCGCGGAGTTGATGGTCTTCGCCCGTTACGTGATGTTCAGCGAAGTGTACTGGCATCATGCGGTTCGGGCCGCGACCTGCATGTTCGCCCGCGCGTTTTATGAACTGCATGAGGGGCTGGACCTCCCCGCGCTGTTTCAACAGACCGAAGCCGAAGTGATCCGCGTGCTCCGCGAGGAGGCGCGGGGGCGCGACAGCGAGGCCTTGCTGGAGGGGCTATTCGGACCGCGGCGGCAGATTTACAAACGGGTCATCGAGTGTACGCTGCACCAGCATCGCGAGTTGTATGAACTCCTGGCCCGGCGGCCGATCGAGTTTCTGGTGCGCTGCGCCCAGCGGCTGGCGGATGAACTGGGGCCGCGCATCGGGACGCAACTCTCCCCGGCGGACCTGATTGTCGACGCCCCGCCGGGCGATCGGGAAGTCGAATTCGAAGTGGACCTCTATTTTCCCAAGGAGCGCCGCTACCTGCCGCTGCACGAGGTCTCGCCGGTCGTGCGGGCTCTGGCGGGGACGCAGTTCGACGATTATGTGAAACGGGTGCGGATTTACGCCCACCCGCGGATTTCGCAGGCTCTCTGTGCGCTTCCGGACTTGCCGGAACTGGTCCACTACGTGGCCCAATCGTGCGTCGCAGCGCGTTGACGGCCGCGTCCTAGCACTACAGCGCACTTTTGGGCTATTCACATAAGTCGTTATGGGGTATGACTTCGCGATGAACGTCGAAGGACGACGGCATTTCGCAAAGGAGTCACGGATGACACCAGAAGACATTCTGAGTTTGG
>JBJXGA010000064.1:0-9195 GCA_046152955.1 Planctomycetales bacterium
CAATGAGGTCCCCCCCCTGGAGAGGTTTCCCCCCGACACGCTCTCGTTCGTCGCGGCGTTGAAGTCCTGAGTCCTGAACCCCTAGTCCCTAGCGCCTAATCCCTAACCCCTACCCACTCAATCTGCCGTGACGGCAAGAGGAGCACTTCATGAAGATTCTCGACCTGCCCCAGGATGTCAGAGAACGCCGGATGTTTGGTTTCTTTGACGATTTTGAATGGTTCATCACGCCGCATCGCTGGACCGCCTTGGCGGCGGATGCCGGCACGTCGGTCGCCGCCGGCAGTTCCAGCACGGGGGGAGCGGTCGTCCTGACGACCGGACCCACCGACAACAACGAGGCGGCGGTGGCCACGACGAACTCTCCCTTCAAAATGGCCGACGACAAGCCGCTCTACTTTGAGGCGCGGGTGCAGTACGTCGAGGGGAACGTCAACGCGGCCAACGTCTATACCGGATTCGCCGGCGGCCTCGGCTCGGCCGACATGCTGGTGGACAACGGCGCCGGTCCCAAAACCAGCTTTGCCGGAGCCGGAATCTACAAGATCGACGGCGAAACGGTGTGGCGCTGCGTGTCCTCCAAAGGGACGGCCCAGACCATCACTCCCAGCACCCGCACCGCGGGAGGAGCGTCGCCGCAGACGCTGCGGGTGGAGATTCAACCGATCGACAGTCTCAACTCGGAGGCGACGTTTTACGTCGACGACGAGCCGCTGCGGGACGCCGCCGGAAACGTGATCAAACACACGGTCGCGTTCTCCGGCGCCGGCGCGATGCAAAGCGGCGTCTACGCCAAAGCCGGCAGCGCCGTCAGCGAAGTGGTCACCATCGACTACATCGCCGCCTACCAACTCCGCTAAGCAACTCCCAACTCCCAAGTCCCTAGCGCCTCACCCCTCATCCCTCATCCCGGAGTTCCCCATGATCCGTGTTCCCAAACTGCGTCGTCTGTATGAAGCGGCGGTCAAAGACCGCGCCCCGGAGAAGTTCTTCGACGAATTCGAAGAGGCGCTCCGCTCCCGCCAGGTGCGTCTGGATGAGTTTTCGATCCGCCAATTGTTCGAGCAGTTTGTGCCGCATGGCCGCGAACTGGTCGATTCGTGGAATCCGCGGCATGGCGGCGGGGACGCCGGTTCCTGCGTGCCGTTGCAGGAAGAAACCGGAGGGGTCACCACCGGCGCGTTCTCCCGGATCAGCGGACAGCTCGTCTATTCCTCGATTCTCGACGCGTTCCGTTCCGAGGAATTCGTTGTCACCCCCCTGGTACGGACGATTCCCACTCAGTTCAGCGGCGAGAAGCTCCCCGGCATCTCGCGGATCGCTGACGAAGCGGAAGTGGTCCCCGAAGGTCGTCCCTACCCGCTGGCCGGCGTCAGCGAGGACTACATCGAAACCCCCGCCACAACCAAACGGGGGCTGATCACCAGCCTGACCCGCGAGGTGTTGTTCTTCGACCGCACGAACCTCTTGTCGCAGCGCTGCCGCGAGGTGGGGGAATTTCTGGGTCTGAACAAGGAGAAGCGGCTCATCGACTGCCTGATCGACGAGAACTCGACGGCGCACCGGTATCGATGGAAAGGGACGACCTACGCCACGTATCAGGCCGCTTCCCCGTGGATCAACGTGACTGCCACCAATTCCCTGGTCGACTGGTCCAACATCGACAAGGCGGAGCAGACGATGGCGAACCTCGTCGATCCGTACACCAACGAGCCGATTCTGGCTCCCCCCAGGCATCTGGTGGTGACGCGGCAGTTGTTGTACACCGCGCGCCGCGTCGTCAACGCCACCGAGATTCGGGTCAACACTCCCGGTTTTGCCACCAGCGGCAATCCGAGCGAAACGGTTTCGGCCAATCCGGTCCAGGGATATCAGATCGTCTCCAGCGCGCTGTTGGCGGCGCGGCTGGCGGTGGATACGCACTGGTTCATCGGCGACCTGACGCGGGCTTTCGCCTACATGGAGAACTGGCCTCTCGCGGTGGTCCAGGCGCCGAACAACTCGGAAGTCGAGTTCACGCACGATGTCGTGATGCGCTGGAAAGCGAGCGAACGGGGTGCCTGCGCCACGCTCGAACCGCGCTACATGCACAAGTCCACCCCCTGACTCCCGAAGGGTCTACTTTCTCCTTTCTCTCCTCCGTCTCTCCCCATGCCCACCGACCTCGAAAACCTGCGCACGAGGCGATCGAACATTCTGGCCGAACTGGCGGCTCTTTCTCCGGCCGCCAGTGGCGGAAAGCCCACCTACAGCCTCGACGGCCAACACGTGGACCACACCCGTTATCGGATGTCGCTCTACGAAGAACTGGCCGCCATCGATCGGCAGATCGCCCTGTTGCAGCCCCCCTTCGAGGTCGTGGCACGCGGGAGGACGTGAGGGGGGAGGGGAAGGATGAAGGCGGAAGGATGAAGGATGAAGTCGCGGTGTCCGAGGTCTCCATCCACCACTCTCGCTCCAACCTTTCCCATGCAGTTTGGAATTAACACTTCCATTTCCTCCTTCATCCTTCATCCTTCTATTCCCCCCCATGCTTCCCTCCGACCTCACCCTCGACTCGCTCCAGCTCGACGGCGCGCAGACTGTTTCCATCACGCTCAGGCGCCCTGAAGGGAGAACGACGATCACGGTTGCCAACGCGCTGCGGCGGGCGTTGACCCGTGACAGCCGATCGTTCGACGGTGTCCAACTGCGCGGCGGCGATACGGTCTGGCATGTCCCGCAGGCCGCGCTCCCTGGTTCGGTCGAACTGTTTCCCGGAGACACGCTGGCTGATGGGACCGACACCTGGTCGATTGAAGCGGCGACGCGGGAGGCGCTGGGGACGCGGTGGCGGTGTGAGTGCCGGAGGATGCCGGGGTAGGTGGAGGAAGGATGAAAGCGGAAGGATGAAGGATGAAGGATGAGGGGGAAATGAGAAATGCAAAATGAGAATTGCAAGATGCAAAATGAAAATGGGTGGAGTGCGGTTTGAACAGGATGGCTTTGGGACTCTTGGCTGAGCGTTTTGCTGGATGACTCTTTATGCCTGTTCTATTTGATATTTTGACTTCGGTTCGAGGGGTGATTCAGGGTTTGAATCTGCCGGGGTTGGGGGCCGCCAACGTGGTGATTCAGAAGGTGCCTGCCGATCGGGTGCAGGATTTGCCTGCCGTTCCGTTACCGGCGGTTCTGATCGCTCCCTGGGGAGCGGAACTGGTTGAGCCTCTGGCGGGGACGAATTTGCGCGACGACATCATCCACCCGGTGCGCGTCATGATCCTGGCTGCCGATGATGCCGACCAGTCGTTTTCGTTGTCACAGTATCTTGATTGGCGCGAGCGATTGCGCCGCACGTTTCACAACCAGCGGCTGACAACGCCTCCCTGTTTCGTCATCCACGTCGAACCGCTCCCCATCGTCGATCGAGCCGCCTGGTCAGACCGCCACCTGTTCGTCAGCTCGCTGTTGCTCCGGTGCCATTCCAGAGAACCCCGCGTGTGAGGCGTGAGACCTGAGTCCTGAGATTTGAGATCTCAGAAGAATGCAGCCTCCCATTTTGCACCTTGCATCTTGCATTTCTCATTTTGCATTCTCATTCCTCCCACCCCTCGTCCCCCGCCCCCGCCCCCTAGCGCCTATTCCCTAGCGCCTAACCCCTCCAAAGAGCCTCCACCATGCCTGACGCTTCCATGGGTTTCCAATCCCGCCTGTCAATGGCCGCTGCCGGGACGGCGATTGGATCGTTCACCGAGTCCTACGAATTCGTCTCGGAGGAGGTGCGGAAGCGGTTGACGATTCTGGAAACGGCAGGTCTGCGCGGGACGCGGTCGCATCCGGCGGAGCGGGCGCGTGATGGGACGTATGTTGTGGCGGGAACGATTCGCTTTCATGTCACTCCGTTGATGCTCGATTTACTGTTGCCGCGCATTTTGGGGGCGCCTGAGGCGTCCGACCTGTTCACCCTCGCGGAGACGCTCCCGGAGTTTGATCTGCTCATCGACCGTGTGGCGAAGCGGTTTGTTTATGGGGGATGCAAGGTCCGCCGCGCCTTGTTCCAGGGTCGGGCGGGCGGGTTGATCGAACTGCAACTGGAGGTGTGGGGGAAGACGGAGGTCGTCAGCGGAACGGCGTTCCCCGCGATCGCGGCGCCGCTCGATCCGCCGTACGTGTTTCAGGATGGAACGCTCACCCTCTCAGGAGTCTCCCGCAAGATGATGGAGTTCGCACTGACGATCGACAACCGCCTGTCGGCACGATTCACCAACAGCCAGGCGGCGACCGATCTGTCGCCTACCGATCGCCTCGTCACCTTCGAGTGCCGGACCCCATACACGTCGGATGAAATCGACCTGTATGGCCAGAACGTCGGCGGCGCAGGAGCGGCGACGCTGGCCCTGGTCAATGGGGGTTACTCGACGACCTTCACGATCCCCAAACTCCAGGTTCCCGACACGTCCCCAATCGTCCAGGGGAAACAGGAAATCCAACTGCACCTCACCGGCCAAGCCCGCAAAAGCGGCAGCACCAACGAACTGGCCATCACCCACGACAGCACCCCCTAAAGAATAGACCAGTCACCCAAAAACAGTCCGCCCCCCGCCACCTCCATGCCCTCCTCTCTCGCTCGGTTCATTCCCGACGGATACACGCGTCACGCCCGGTTTGCCCCGTCCCCGTTGCATCCGGCGCTGGCGATCGAGTATCGGCCGATGCTGTCCGGCGATCGCGCCCTCTTTTTAAGGCGGATCGCGCGGCTCGCGCCAGAGGGGAGGGATGGGATGGTTGCGGCCGAGGTGTTGACGCTTCAGGAACTCGCCGCGCGGCTCGTTTCGTGGACGCGGACCAACGCCAAAGGAAATCTCGTGCCGATTACCCCACCGAATCTGCGGCGCGTGGAGCCTCCGCTCCTGGCGACGCTGGCAAACGTCGTCCTGGGTCTGGGGGAAGGGGAAGATGAACGGGATCGAGCCCGTGATAAGAACCTGGTGGAAGGGGTGCGGCTGCGGCGCTTCGCTCCGGCCCTGGCGGCGCGCGACTGCACCGACTGTCAGCAGTTCGTGTACGACGAACGAACGGGACGTCGCCAGCGCCATGCCGGAGCACCGGTGCGGCGGCCCAAGGGAACGGTTCCCCCCTGCCGGCTGCCGCACGTCGGTTGCCTCAAAGGAACTCCGGAATCCCCCCGCACGCTGACCCCCGAGAACGTTCAAGCCTACCTGTTCCACCGCGCGTGCCAGGCGATCGGACAGTTTCCCGATGATCCGATCGTCCGCCGGAACGCACGGCTTCTTGAGGAGGGGTGAGGGATGAGGGGTGAGGGGCGGGGGGCGGGGGGTGAGGGGTGAGGCTTTGGGGTTTGGGAAGGGAGAATGAAAAATGAGAATTGCAAAATGAAAAGTGCAAAATGGGGTGCGGGGGATATCGAAATTCGCGAGCGACGTTTTGAAATCTGAGATTTGAAATCTCAATTGCTGTGAGA
Organism: Planctomycetales bacterium; assembly: GCA_046152955.1. GTDB lineage: Bacteria > Planctomycetota > Planctomycetia > Planctomycetales > Planctomycetaceae > SIAF01. The sequence continues at coordinate 5,462 of JBJXGA010000064.1, forward strand.
ACATGATTTTGCATTTTGCAATTCTCATTTCTCATTTTGCATCCCACCACCTCCCATCCACCACTTCCGATCCACCATCCACTATCCACCATCCACTATCCACCATCCACTATCCACCATCCACTATCCACCATCCACTATCCACCATCCACTATCCACCATCCACTATCGTCTTCCCCGCCCCCCACCCCCTGCCGCGCCATGCCCGACTCGCTTCACAACCTGCTGCTGCGGCTGATGGCACTTCCTCGGGAGGGAGTGCACCAGGTGGGGGCAGGGGCCAGTGTGGAGCTTGGGTCTGTTGTGGGAGGGTTGCCCGGGTTGGCTGACGGAGTTGCAGTGCAAGCCAGCGCAGCGGATGGGAGCGAACAACGGTTGTCCGCGTCCGGCGTTGAAGGAGAATCGACGGAAGCCGCTCATCAGCCGCGGTACGGTGCGGGAGTTGTTCCGTCCCGGTTTGAATTGTCCGATGAGAGTGCTCCCTTCCCACCGGACGAGTCTGATTCAGAAAGCCGCAGGATCGGGCGGTCTGTGGAGGAAGTGTCAACGGGCGGGGCGGGACTTGATTCACTCCCATCGGCACCGAGCGTCACCTCGGCCGCCGAGGAGAGCCTTCTGCCGCTCGCATCGGATTCCGAACTCCCCTTCAACTCGGATCGGTTGACGGAGGGAGAGGCCGCCGCGCTGCGTTGGAATAATTGGCTTTCTGAACTGGCGCCGCGCCTGAGTCAGGATCAAGGATCGTCGTCTCAGGCCGATGTGTCTGATTCACTGCAGATTGATCCCCCGCCGTCCGACGGCGATTTCCCCACCGGCAACGCCGACCTGCCAGACTCTCCCCTGGCAACGGCGATGGCCACCGTCGGCGGCGGGGCTTTTGACTTCACCAACCAGGGCACACCCCAACCCGAGGCAGCGCGGCCATCGACCGCAGCGCTGGAAATGGAAATCAGTGACGCAGTCGAGACCCAAACCCGCACGCTGGAGCGACTCGAAACACTCCTCCACCGCCTGCTGACCACCCGTGACCACCTGGCACACATCGAAGAACGGATCGACCAACTTGAAGCCGCCCACCAGGTGAGATCGCGGCTGTGAGAGGGTGGCGGATGGTGGGTGGTGGGTGGTGGGTGGCGGGGAAGGAGATGGTGGATAGTAGATAGTCGATCGTGGATGGGAGGGAGTGGGATGGGAAATGAGAAGTGCAAAATGAGAATTGCAAAATGCAAAATGGAAAACCTGCAGAGTTCTGAGGTTGTCAAATTCTGGATTTCAAATCGCCGATCGCATAACTCGACTTCGCTAGCACCCGATTTTGCACTTTGCAATTCTCATTTTGCATCCCCCCCCTCAATCCCCTAGCACCTAGTCACCCACCCCCCGCCCCCCGCGTCATGATCCTCCGCTACGGTTCCTACGCTCACGATCAAAACGAATGCGCTCTGGTCATCAGCCAGCGCGCGGTGTACTCGGCGCGCGGGGAGCGGCAGTTGGTTCGTGAGACGTGGCGCGTGACGGGGATCAAGCAGGCGGCGACACAAACGGCTTTGACGGCGGCGCTGGCGGAATTGCGTTCGGCCTACAACGTCAATGGCCGAGACCTGGGGCTGTTTCTCGACGATGGAGTCACTCCCACCGATCATGTGCTCAATTCCAGTTTGGCCCTGGGGGGCGTGCGGGTTCTGGAGTTGGAGTTTCCAGAGGGGACCGGCGCCGAATACAGCACGTTTCGCACGTACCGGCTGACGGTGGAGGCGGATTTTCCCGATCGAGGGAGCGGACTCCTGGAATTCGACGAAGCGCTCAGTTTTGAAGGAACGGGAGGACCGCGGCGGGTGTTTCTGGAGACATTGGAAGGCCCCCCTCAGGAGCAGATCGGCGCGCAACTCACCACCTGCCGTGCGACGCAGCAGGGACGAGCCGTCGGCGATCAGGCCTACCCGGTTCCTCCCCCTCCCATCTGGCCGGCAGCAGAACTGCCCGAACGCCGCCGCATCACACTGAAAACCCCACAACGCACCGCCGGCGACTACACCCGCTTCGCCATTGAATGGCAATACACGTTCGAATCCGCCACCCCTCTCTCCGCCCTCCCAAATCTCCGCTAACCGCCGACTCAAATCCGCATTTTGCACTTTGCATTTTGCAGCTCTCATTTTTCATTCTTTCCACTCTCTCCTTTCTCCTCTCCACCCACTCACCAGCCATGCCCACAAAACGCTGGCGCGGCGACGCGCCCCGAACGGCTCAGGTCAGCACGCTCTCTGTCGGAGGGGCCGTGTCGGCCGGCCAGGTGTATTCCGTCACGATCAATGGCAAAGTGGTTTCGTACACGGCGATTGGGGGGGACACAACCGCCACGATTGCCGCCGCTCTCAAAGCGCTGTTGGCCGCCAGCACGATTCCTGAATTCCTGGAGGTCTCCTGGAGCAGTGCGGCCAGCGCCACCACAGGGACGGCCCGCACCGCAGGGAAGCCGTTCACGAACAGCAGTGCTGCCACCGGGTCGGGATCGCTGACGACGACGATCACCACTCCCAACGCCGGTCCCAACGTCGTCAGCCTGGGGGCGAACTGGGAGGGAGGGAGCGCTCCGGTCGATGGGGACGACATCGTCTTCGACACCGGCGCCAGCGACGTCCTGTACGATCTGGATCAGAATGCGATCACTCCCGCCTCGATTCTCGTGGATGTCGGCTATCGCGGGCGGATCGGGCTGGCGGAAATCAACGGCGACGACGCGGCCAATCTCTATGCCGAGTACCGCGAAAAGTACCTGCGGTTCGGCAACTCCGCCGACGCGCTGACGATCCAGGTCACGATCCGGGGAGGCGCCGGTCGGATCAAACTCAATACCGGCACAGCGCAAGCGGTCTGGAACGTCAACGACAGCGCCCCGCCGCTGGAAGAGGGCGTTCCCGCCGTGCTGCTCCGTGGCACGCATTCCTCCAACGCCCTGCATGTCTCCAAAGGGGATGTCGGCGTGGCGAACTTCGCCGCGGAAGCGGCCACGCTGGCACAGGTCAACGTCGGCTACCGGTCGAACCGGGCGGGAGACGCGCGAGTCCGCCTGGGGGCCGGGGTCAGTCTGGCCAATGCGACGCTCGTCCAAACCGGCGGCAGTCTGGAACTCAATTCAGCGACGACCGGAACCGCGACGACGACACTTTACGACGGGACGCTGACGATCAACGCGGGAACGCACACCGGCCTGGCGATCCGCGGGGGGAATTGCATCTACAACTCGAACGGAGCGCTCGGAGGAGCGACGATCGTCTCCGGCGCCGGGCATCTCGACTTCTCGCAAGACCTGCGCGCCAAGACGGTGACCAACCCGATCGACCTGTTCGGTCCCGAAGCGCGCCTCAGCGACCCCAACAAAGTGATCGCCGGCCTGGTCATCGACCTCAATGAAACGCGGCTCAACGAGAACCTGCGGCTGGGCCCGCACGTGCGGCTGACCCGCGCCGCGCCGGGGTGACGAGTTAGGCGCTAGGGATTAGGCGCTGGGGAGGGGGCGCTGGGGAAAGGGAGGACGTGGAATGCAAAATGAGAAATGCAAAATGAAAAGTGCAAAATGGAAGAGTGTTGGATTCCGAAGATGGAAACCGAATTCTGAGATCTGAGATTCCAAATCCCCTACCCCCCAATCTCCTACTTCCCCACCACCCCCCACCCCCCACCCACCACCCACCACCCACTATCCACTATCCCCCATCCCCTATCCCCCATCC
>JBJXGA010000076.1:0-22330 GCA_046152955.1 Planctomycetales bacterium
TCCGTGGTTTCCGGGAATGATATATTGCCTACCTCATTAAACACCTGGAATACGCGGGGGATTTCAAGTTCTTTGGAAGATTCTCGCGAATTCTCACAAATGGGTCGCTTGAATGGGGACTAGGGCAACGAACTGTCGCGTAGCGGTTGTGCGTTGTGCAATCGTTGCCTTTCAATGGTCGCACTCCGGACTACCCCGCCATGTCACGGCGTGACGATGTCAATTTTTCCCCAATACGCAAACTCGTTCGACCAGCCGGTCGGTTGGTTGTGCAGTTCCACGACGATGTTCTGTCCCGCATAGCGGGAAAGATCGACCGACAGGTCGGCCCACCCGTCGGTGGTGGTCGCGCCGGAGATTGGTTGATCGTGGAGTTTGTCGGTCCCCACTTTCACGACAAGTTGCCAATCCCCCCCCTGGTGGTGCGCCACAGCCAGGCGCACCTCGGTCTGGCGATCCGGGGGAACGGTCACGGCCGCGCGGAGGATGCAGGGGGTGTCCTGGCGGGGAGGATGAGTCCGCACGACGGTCGGACGCCCACGGTGTTCCCGCAGCAGCCAAACTCCCTGCTCCGAAGCCGCGGTGGAGAACTGGGGCGCCACCCGATTGAGAACTTCGCCGTACTGCAGAGGATCGACCACGATTTGCTCGACCTGTGTTTTGAGTTCTTCAGGAACTCCCGCCAATAGGTTCTTGGCGGCGGGCTGACCGGGAACCGGGAGTCGCTCAAAGTCCTGCGGGCGGCGAGCCAAATAGATTTGATCGAACCAGGCGGCCTCGCCATCGGGAGCGGCCAACCGCAATCCGGTCAGGTCGAACTCGCCAAAGTCCGCCGCCAGGTCGCGGACCACCACTTCCCATTGCTCGGGGGCCCGATCGCGCAGCACAAAACCGGGCTGCCCCCCCTGCCCCTCTTCCGGCCCGCATCGATAGCGGAACCCGGCGCGCGGATCAGTCCCCTCGGTGGCGCCCCATTGCCCGTGGTGTGCCAGGTGCAGGCCGATCCTGGCCCCTCCCTTCTTCTTCCAGGCGAAACGCAGGAAGCGATATTCTCCCAGGCGGGGGGTCAGTCGGATCGCTCCCAGGACCGGCGCCGCGGGGTCTGTCTGCCGAAATCCGCCGCTGATTCTGACGCTGCTCTGGCCGACAAATCGCTCGGCGGTGTCGACCGTGGCGGCTCCCGCACCCGAGTTGAGCGATTCGACGAACGCCGCCGCAGCGGCGTCGTCCAGCAGCGCCGGGAGCCGAACGTCGAACGCTGCCAATCCCATCGACTGCCAACCCAATCGCGACTCCAATGGGGCGCCCAGGTGCCGGACCTCAACACTGGCTGTCGACTTGCGCCAGCGGTGGATCGGAATCAACTGCGGGTCGGCGTCGCGCGATTCGCCGCGCAGCGGAGGCTCAAACTCCGCGACCGCCTGACCATCGATCACGACCTGGATGTGACTGGCGGCCTGCTCCTTATGGAACCGCGCCACGTCGATCATCAGGAATTGATGCTCGGGCAGAATTTCCAGTTGCCGAGTCAGGGCATACCATCCCGCGGCGGGAGCGGCCTGGGGAACGAACCGGGGGGACTTGGGATTCGAGGGATCGAGGGTCGTCGAAATCACGACGGGACGACGATCGAGGTGCGCGATCGTCCAATCCTGCCAGGCGGGGACGGTGGAACCGAAACGGCGTGCGATTTCGGTTTGCATGTGCGCCGGGTTCAGAGAGAGCGTCGGCTGCAACCAGTCGAACATGTCGCGGATTTCCAGTGGATCAGACTGGGGGGGGCGCTTCTCCAACAAGGGATCGACAACCAGCGTCAGGCGCCGGGAGGGCTCGTCCGTACCAGAGATCGGGACAATTCCCGTGTCACCCACCTCGAGTGATCCGACCAATACCGGGCTGCGGTGAACCGGATCGCCCGTGGTGGGGCCGATAAACACCGCAGCCTGCACACTCCCCCCACGACCGGCGGCATAGTCCAAGCCGTACTGCGATCGAAAGCCCTCGACGAACTGCGGGAGATCGAACGACAGTTCACTGTAAGCGTGGACTCCCCAACCCCAGCCAAACGGACGCCCGGCGCACCGCAGCGGAAGCTGCTGGACGCTTTTGTCCCGTTGCCAGGTGCGCGCGCCCCCCAGACTGGTTCGGGAAACGGACCGGGAGGGCTCGAACAGGGTGAGTGGGGGCAGCTGCGGTTCGAAGTAGCGCCGCCAGCGAATGCTGTTGGGTTTGAGCCACAGCGGTTCCAGACTCCAAGCCGGTTGCATGCCATGCAGCGGACCTTCCGTCTGTCCTGCTGCCGGCTGACGCGCCAAGAGCCGTTCCGCGTTCCCCGTGACGCGCATCCCGTCGATCGCTTCGTATTGCACGAGCCGCCCCGTTCCGTCCGGCGCCAGAAGCGCCAGTTGCTCCAGCCAGGCGTCCCAGGGATCGGAGAGCGGGAGGTGGACCTCGGCGATGTCGTCAAAGGGGAATTCGGACGTTTCCTGGTCCATCAACAACCGCACGGAGCGCTCCATCCAGCGGAGCGCGCGAAAGGGGACTTGCCGACCGTCGCGGGCAAACAGCGAGCCGGGCTGATACCGGTCCTGATCACGCCGCTGCCAGACGACGCGCCGCAACCAGCGGGCTTGGACTGGAATCCCCTCCGGACGGGGGGCGTCGGGAAGGTCGAGCGGTTGGTCCGCAACGAGAAGAAAATGCGGCGGGTGCGGGCGGTACGGGGACTCCCGACCGGAGCGGTACGTGGCGACCCGACCGGGGATCAGGTCCCCCTGCGAGTATTCGACGAAGGCAGTGGGGGGGGCGGCCGGATGCAAAGCTCGGTCTTCGATCCACAGCGGCGGGTCAGCGGGATCGGAAAGTTTGTGGTTGTCCAGCCGCTGTTCGCCGTTCGGCCCGGACTTGATCTCTGCCCCTTCCAACAACTTCCCGCTCTGAAGCAATACAGAAAATCGAGGGGGCGCTGCCAGAAGCTCAGTCGCCCAGACGACCAGAGCCAGGAGGGCTCCCACTCCTTGCCAACAACGCATGCCAGACCTCGAACTGCGGAATGGTGGAAACGACTGGGGTGGAGGGGACAAGGGGCCGCACGGGGATCCAACGCGGCACTCCATCGTATCAAAGCCGCGTCGATTTTACCGCCGGTCAGACTGGCAGTTCCGGAAGAGGGCTGCTAAACTCCCGAGTCCCCAGATGGTCGCATGGTGCGACCGGGGGGGATCGTCCGCGTCCATTGAGAAGCTATGCCGAATAACAGAAATGCCGCCAAGGCCGTGCGGCAGACCGAAAAGCGCCGCCAGCGCAATCGCATCGCCCGCACCGCGCTCCGTAACGTGGTTCGAAAAGTCCGGGAGGCCTTGGCGGCGAAAGATGCTCCCGCTGCGGAGACCGCGCTGAAAACCGCCGTCAAAAAGCTCGATAAGGCGGCATCGAAGAAGTTCATTCACCGCAACAAGGCGGCGCGGCTGAAGTCGCGGCTCTCGGCGCTGGCAAAGAAGACAGCAGCCGGCGCTTCGGCATCGTAGACCAATTTCTCCGAAATACCGGACGCAACGGTCCGCCGCTATCAGGCCCCCTCAATCCGAGTGGATTTCGCTTTGCGCGCAGCAAGTCAAGTGGAGCGCCGTTGTCTGTCCGGCGGATTCACGCGCTGGCCAAAACTCACTGGGGTTTCTCCAGTCGATACAGGTGACTGTCGGTTCTGAGATACAGCGCCCGACCGACGGCGGCCATCGACGCGAGCGTGCGCCCAGGGAGTTCATTGGCGGCCAACTGTTTGAATTCCTCCCCTGGGGAAACGACGGTTGTCGTTCCGGTTTCGTTTAAGAAATAAATGCGACCATCGGCGAAGAGGGGTGAGGCAGTGAATTCCCCTCCCAGACGCTCGCGCCAGTGCAGTTTGCCGGTTCGAGCATCCACGCAACTGGCGATCCCATTGTCGCTGACGAAATAGAGTTCGTCTCCGACCAGCAAGGGGGAGGGATTGAGCGGTGCGGCCTGATTCACTCGCCACACGACGTGACTCTCGGTGACGTCCCCCCGTCCCTCCGGGCGAATCGCCCACACCTCGGGTTTGAAGTATCCTCCGCCGACAAACACAAGTCCGTGCCCGGCCACCGGACGAGGAATCTGGGCGAAATTGGTTTGTGTCACCCACCACAGTTCCTGTCCGTTTTTGGGATCGAAGGCGACGATTCGATCGGCTTGATTGCTCACCAACTGCGGGCCGGCATCGGTGTCGATCACCAGCGGCGTCGATTCGGCATTTCGGCCCTCGATCGGTTTCTTCCAGCAAAGTGAGCCGTCCCGCTTGTCGAGCGCCACGAGAAATCGTTCGTCGGTCCCCAGACAGGGGACAATCAGTTGGTCTCCCTGGAGCACGGGGGAACTCGACGGGCCGTACGACTGTAGATGTGGCAGCGTCGTGCTCCACAGAATCTCTCCCTCGTCCGACAGACAGGCGGTGCCATAGGGACCGAAATGGACATAGACTCGGTCATCCTCAAGGATTGGCGTCGGCGAGGCGAGTGAATTCTTGCCGTGAATCGTACCGGTCTCGGACGGCTTGTTGATTACCACATTCAGTCGAATCTCGCCTGTCCGACGATCCAGGCAGAACGCCCGCAGCGTTTTGGTTTCTGGATCACCGGCGGTCAACCAGATCCGGTTGCCCCGCAGGACCGGCGAAGACCAGCCCCGTCCGGGCAGCTCGCTTTTCCACGCCACATTTTCTGTCTCGCTCCAGGTCACCGGGAGATCGCGGGCCGTGGCGTGCCCCTGGCCGGTCGGTCCGCGGAACTGCGGCCATTCCGCTGGCGGTTTCTCACCCGCCACTCGGGAAGTTGCGGCCCGATCGGCCGACGAACAGGGGGATGCCGACAACAGCAGCCATCCGCTCAGGACGATCCATGCGCGTTTCATCGGGGGGGCTCTTGCGGGGGTTCAAATGGTCAAATTGTCAGCTCTGATGGCGCCGTCAGTGTCCTGCCGTGCCGCTGAAAATCGGGAACAGATTGCCAGCATCGTCGAACCGCATTGCCTGCACCGGTTCGAGGACTTCCAGATCCTTCCGCTCCGCGATTTGCGGAAGGTACGCCTCGCTTGCCATCACCTCCGCCAGGTGCAGGGTGTCGGCAATCTGCAACACCTTGGCATGTTCCGGTTCAGTCAGTCCGATCGTCGGCAAGGCATTTTCAATCACTTCCCGATCGGTGTCGAACGCGATGGGGATGGCGGCGGCGGGGGCATGTCCCCCCGTGATGGCGTTGATCGCCGTGATCCGCCGATCGACGGCGTCGACCGTCCGCTGATTGGTGAATTCCGACATCCCCAGTCCGCAGGCGTTGCCATGCGTCGCCTCGGTCAGGCCGCGAATGAAGATGGTTTTGACGGCGACGTTGTCTTTGTCGGTGGCGCGATGATCGTTGTACTTGCGCCCCACGACATTGGTGTCCATGCCCGAGCCGCTGATGTTCTTGCCGATCTGATCGACGATCAGGAGATCGACCTTTTTGAACGGCAATCGGGGCATCGATTCTTTGGCCAGGACGAGCAACTCTTTTTCGCGTTTCACGAAATCCTGCGGGGCGACCGCCGCAATCAACGCCGTCTCGTCGTAGGCGTTTTCGACGATCCCCACCCCGCAGACCACGTGGCACTTCTGGAGCACGCTTTCGGCCACCGCCGACACGATTTCCAGCCAGCTATAATCCAGGATCGCCCGGTGGTAAATCTTTGCCCCCGCATGTTTTCCCAGCCCGATGAGCATCATCTTGTGCAGGCCGCTTTCGATCTCCCCGACGAATCCGGTGTGGGGCTTGATCCGTCCAGCGACGACGACGTGATCGGCCCCAAAGGCCAGCTTGTCGAAATGGACCGGAATCCCCTGGGGGGTCTTGTCGACGATCACCGTCTCCATCGACGAACGGATCGGACAACCGGCGTACGCCTCGGTGATGCCGTAGCCCTCAACGATTGCCCGCTGCCCTTCCGCCGTCCCCCCCCCGTGGCTTCCCATTGCCGGAACGATGAAGGGGACTGCCCCCAGGTTCTTAAAATGGGCGACGATCGCGCGGGTGATCGGGGCGATGTTGGCTATCCCCCGGCTCCCGACGGTGATGGCGACCGACTGCCCGGGTTGAACTTTCTCGGCCAGCCTCAGCGACTTGAGCTGCTGATCGACTTCGGACGGAATATCGGTCACCCGAGTGCATTCGAACTTCTGACGCAGACGCAACATCCGGGGAAAGGGCATACTCGGCAGGCTCCAGAACAAAGGACGGTGAGGTTCCGGGAGTATAGAGGACGGGGAGTCCAGGTTCCAAGGGAGAGTGCGACCGATTGGAGGGGATGTTGGCCAGCGACCGTTCCCGGCGATGAACGACCTCGGATCACGCACTTGGCCAACGTGCTGAATGCGAATTGGCGAGCGGCAGAGGTCGGCAAACCCAACAACCAGCATCCCAGGTAACCCAAATTTCCAGGTCGGATAATCCGTTCGACTCCACTTTTCGGCGGATCATGCATGACCGGTACAATTTTCGCCACCGGAACCGGTTTTATCCAAGTCGGTTTGCCGTTAAGTCCGATACTGGTGTTACAGCGTGATTTTTCCCTACAGGCCCATCCTTTGGACCCTGGACGGTGGGCGGGACGAGTCTTCCCGCCAGACCTTGCAAAGGACCGTGACGATGACACGAGCTCGTGGCTTAGCGCTCGCCCTGGTGGTTGGTGCGTGCAGTTGGATTCCCGCGACGGCGCGGGCCCAATATGGCCCGCCCAACGGGTATCCGGCGATGATGAATGGATCGCCCATGGCGGAGGGGAGCATGCTTCCGGGAGACCCCCAGGGGATGACAGCTCCTCCAGGGGGATGGTACGGAGATCAACAGGACTACCAGAGCGAGCAGGCACCGGCCCGCTACAGTTCGGAGCCGCTCTTCAACGGAGGATTTATCCGTGCGGAATACCTCCACTGGAATCTGCCTGACCCCGGAACCACGCTGCTGGGGGCCGCCGTCAACAACATTGCCAATCCGACCGATCCCTTCGTCGTCTACTTTCCCGGAACGAGCCTTCCGCAAGCCGTGACGCGCATTCCGACAGCGCAATCGGTCAAACTGGCGGATGTGAACGGCATCCGGACGACCGTCGGGTTGGAACTGTTCCATGGCGGGACAATCGAAGTCGGCGCATTCATGCTGGCCAAAAAGCAGAGCGGATTTGAAATTGACAATTTTGCGAGTACTTCCGTGGGATCCTTTCCGTTCTTTCGAAACCTTCCCGGAACGGTCGGCACCAGCCTGCTGGAAAACGGTCAAGTCAGCGACACCGTGCTGCTGTACAATCAATCGTTCTCGGTCACCTACGCTTCGCAGGTCTGGGGGGCGGAGGCCAACTACGTCATCGACAACGACAACGGCGGATTGTTTCATCTCAATCCGACGGTCGGGCTGCGGTATTTCAACATCCATGAGACGATGAATCAGCGCGGCGTGTTCCAGGACACCACCCTGGGAGGGCCGGAAATCGTGACGACCATCGGATCGTCGGCTTACAACAACCTGTACGGCGGTCAGTTCGGCGCGCGGCTGGAACTGGTGACGAAGTACTTCAACCTGGGACTGGATCCCAAACTGATGCTGCTGGGAAACAGCATGTTTGCTCAGGTCGACACGAATCACTTGCGGTCCAACAACGACCCCTTCACCAGCTCGTCGGATCGCGTAAACCGATTTTCGCTGGGGGTCGATATCGGCACCTACGCGACGCTCAATCTCCGCCCGAATTTTTCGGTCCGCGTGGGCTACAACCTGATCTGGCTGAACCGAGTGACCCGGCCGGAAGACAACATCTACTACAACAACAATGGCCTCAGCAATCCCCCGGCGGTGGGAACGAACCTGACCGACCATGACTTCATGGTCCACGGGGTCTCGGTGGGAGGGGAGTTGCGGTTCTAAGACTGCGTGGAGGGGGTCATGAAAGCACCTCGACCAGCAGTTGCCCGGCGGCGGGGTGCCCCAGGGAAACGAGCTTGCGCCCAACCTTGGTCGTGATGATCCCCGCTTCCAGGGAGTTTTCTTCGACTGTGATGGTGGCTCCCAGCGCCAGGCCGTTGTCGGAGAGGTAGCGCAGAAAATCCGGCTGCTGGTTGGTGACGCGGGCCACTCGAACCCGCGACCGGGAGCGACAGCTCGAAAGCGGAACGGTGGCCAGCGGTTCTCCCCGCATCCGCCCCTCCGCCGAGGGGATCGGATCCCCGTGCGGGTCGCAATCCGGACGGCCGAGAAACTCGTCGATCCGGTCGATCAGCATGTCGCTCACCGCATGCTCCATGTGTTCCGCTTCTTCGTGGACCTGATCCCAGGTGAGATCCAGCGTCTTTACGAGAAACAGCTCCAGCAACCGGTGGCGGCGGAGCATTCGCATCGCCAGATTGCGTCCCGCGTGTGTCAGGCTGACACCTTCATAGGGCTTGTACGTCGCCAGGCCGCTCTCGGCGAGCGTTTTGAGCATGCTCGTCACCGTTCCGGGAGAGACTTCGACTGCTGAGGCAATTTGTCCCGTGGAGACCGAATCCGATTTCGTGGCGATCAACAGTTGCAGGATCGCCTTCAGATAGTTCTCAACCGTCAGGCTGGGCATGGAGCGTCCGATTTTGAGCAATCAAAAAAAAGTTTTCGAATAGGATTGACATCCGAAAGTGAGGACGACACAATGCCTGGATCAACGACCGCCATTGGGGCGTTCCCTGAGATGAGCCTGAATTGTACGCTTCCCATCCCGTGACTGACAATTGGAGCTTGCCAAACACTGACGCGCGACCGGGGATCGGACCGTGGCTCTGCATCGCCTGTCTTTCGGCATTCCTCGTGGCCGGATGTGGGGGCAATTCCGGCTCCACCCCGCTGTCGCAGGGCGAGGCCCGTTCCGGGGGGGGCGGGGGACTGGTCGTGGTGGCGACCACCGGCATGATCGCAGATGCGGCACGCCGCGTCGGAGGGGACCGGGCGGTCGTTACGGCCCTCATGGGGCCGGGGGTTGATCCGCATCTCTACCAGCCGACGGCGCGCGATCGCGCGCAACTCAAGGAGGCCGACCTGATCCTCTATAACGGCCTGCACCTCGAAGGACGAATGGTCGAACTGTTTGAGCACCTGGCGCGGAGCAAGCCGGCAGTTGCCATCTCCAGGGATTTGACCTCTGAGCAGTTGTTATCGTGGAACGATTCGGGGGGCATGCATGATCCGCACATTTGGTTCGACGTTGCGTTGTGGCAGCAGGCGGTCGCCACGATTGTGCGGGCGCTGGCTCAGGCCGACCCGGAACATTCCGCCCAGTACAATGAACGGGGGGCGCTGTACCTGGCGGAACTTGCTGAGTTGGACCGTTATTGCCGGGCGCGGATTGCAGAGATTCCGGAACAGCAGCGTGTGCTCATCACCAGCCACGATGCGTTTCATTATTTCGGGCGGGCCTACGGTCTGGAAGTGGTTGGGATTCAGGGGATCAGCACTGACAGCGAAGCGGGGCTTAAGGCGTTGACCGATGCGATCGACCTGATCCGCGAGCGCCGCGTCCGGGCGATTTTTCCGGAAACCAGTGTCCCCAGGGCCGCCATCGAGCGGGTCGCCAAAGACAGCGGCGCCCTCCTTGGAACCGAATTGTATTCCGACGCCCTGGGCCCCCCTGAGGAACTGGCCGGAACCTATGCGGGGATGATCCGCTTCAATGTCGACGCAATCGTCGACGCCCTGATGGGGATCGAATCGCGATGAATGACCTGCGTGCCTCTGAGCCGCGCGCCGGCGGCACTCCTCTCGGCCAAGATCCCGTTTCCGCCCGTGGCACTGCGGAACGATCGGCGCTCCTTGTGGAAAACGCCGGCCGGGGGCTCCCCCCGATCGAGATTCACGATTTGACCGTCAGTTATGACAAGCGTCCGGTGTTGTGGAACATCGACGTGGCGCTCCCGGAAGGACAAATCATCGGCGTCGTCGGTCCCAACGGCGCCGGCAAAAGCACGCTCATCAAGGCCATCCTGGGACTGATTCCCGCTGACAGCGGCTGGGTCCGCATTTTTGGCGAGCCATTGTCACGGCAGCGGCGGCTGGTGGGGTATGTGCCGCAGCGGGAGAGTGTCGACTGGGATTTTCCCGTGACAGTCCGCGACGTGGTGTTGATGGGAACCTATGGAAGGCTGGGGCTGTTTCGGCGCCCCGGTCGCGGCGAGTACGAATGCTGTCAACGCTGCCTGGCACAGGTTGGGATGGAGGCCTATGCCGACCGGCAAATCAGTCAACTCTCGGGGGGACAGCGGCAGCGAGTCTTTCTGGCGCGGGCGCTGGCGCAGGAGAGCCGCATTTATCTGTTGGACGAACCATTCGTGGGAGTGGATGCCGCCACGGAAGGGGCCATCATCGAACTGCTGCGCACGATGCGAAGCGAGGGGCGGACGTTGCTGGTGGTGCATCACGATTTGCATTCCGCGGCGGAGTACTTTGACAGTATTCTGCTGCTCAACGGGCGGCTCGTGGCATATGGTCCCACGCGGGACGTATTTACTCCCGCTCTGTTGCAAACCACCTACGGCGGACGGCTGACGATCCTTTCGGAAGCGGCCGAACAAGTGGCCGGGACGAGGCGCTGAACTGCGCCGACGGCAGACATTGAATCATGCATGCGGTTTGGCTCCAATTCGTTCGCTTCTGGTCCTTTCAAGATCCCGCGGTCCGGACTGCGGCCGCGGGTGTGCTGCTCCTGGCGGTGAGTTGCGGCAGCCTGGGTTGCTTCGTCGTTTTGCGGCGGATGTCCCTGTTGGGGGACTGTCTGGGGCATGCCGTCCTGCCGGGGATCTGCCTGGGATACCTGGTCCATTGGCGCAAGGATCCGGAGTGGATTTTTACCGGAGCGCTGGGAGGGGCACTGCTGGGCGCGTGGCTGATTGGGTTCGTCCAGCGACACACGCGGCTCAAGCCCGACGTGGCGCTGGGGTTGGTCCTTTCCGGATTTTTTGGCTTGGGGCTGATGCTGCTGAAACGGATTGGCAACCTGGGAGCGGGGAGTCAGGCGGGGCTCAATCAGTTCCTGTTCGGTCAGGCGAGCGCAATCAGCACGCGGGATCTATGGTTTATGGGGGGAGCGGCGCTGGTCGTCGTCGTCGGGATTGCGGCCTGTTTCAAGGAGTTGGCGGTTTCCAGCTTTGACGAGGGATTCGCCGCCGCGATCGGCGTTCCGGTCCGGGCCGTACATTACCTGCTGATGACTCTGACGGCGCTGGCGATTGTGATTGCCTTGCAGGCGGTGGGAGTCGTGTTGTTGTCGGCGATGCTGATCACGCCGGCCGCCACGGCGCTGTTGCTGACCGATCGCTTGGGACGGATGGTATGGCTCTCGGTGCTGATCGCATCCGTGTCGGGTTTGGCGGGGCTCAACATCAGTTTTCTAAAATCAAATCTGCCGACCGGACCGTTCATCGTTTTGGTGCTGGGGGTCTTGTTCTGTG
The DNA here is from genome assembly GCA_046152955.1 of Planctomycetales bacterium. GTDB lineage: Bacteria > Planctomycetota > Planctomycetia > Planctomycetales > Planctomycetaceae > SIAF01. The sequence goes on from JBJXGA010000076.1 coordinate 11,510, forward strand.
CAGCGTACCTGTTGGCGCCGCGATATGGAGTCGTGCCGCGCGCGGTGCGGCGCTACCGGCGCGGCCGCCCCGCGTTACCGGACGATCCGTCCGCGCACAGCGCGGAGGAGCGTCCAGCGCGACCGGCCGATTCCGTCGTCTGACCTGCGCCGCCCGTCGAAGACCACTCGGCGACTGCCGCGGGCCAAAACAAACATACAATCCCAGTTCCATGAATTCACCGTTCATCCCACCGTTTGACCTGGAGCGTCATCTCCTGGCCCCTTGGAGGGGTGGAATCGCCCAGGACACGGCCTTCACGATCGTCATGGCAGCGCTGGTGGCGGTGGCATGCGGCTGGCTGGGGTGTTGGCTGATCCTGCAGGGGCTGGCCCTCATCGGCGATGCCATCAGCCATACCGTCCTCTTGGGAATCGTCCTGGCGTTTTTGCTGACCGGGTCGGTTCTGGGACCGGGGATGTTCGTCGCGGCGACAATCACCGGTCTGGTGACGGTCGGGCTGATCGATCTGGTGCATCTCCATAGCCGAGTCAAAGAGGACGCGGCGGTGGGGATCGTTTTTACCAGCCTGTTTGCCCTGGGGGTGGTTCTGCTGGTGGCATTCGCCGGACGGGCGCATATTGACAAAGAGCATGTCCTCTTCGGCAATCTGGATCTGGTGACGCTCGAGCCGAGCGTCCACCTGTGGGGCGTCGATGTGCCGATACCGGTGTGCCAGATGGGAGTCTTGGTTTGCCTCCTGGTTGGGGGGACGATCGCATTCTATAAGGAGTTGGTCGTCTCGGCGTTTGACCCGCAGTTGGCGCAAGCACTGGGAATGCGACCGCGGCTTGTGCGGTATGGAATGCTCGCGGCGCTTTCTCTGACGGTGGTGGGATCGTTCACCGCGGTAGGGGCCGTCCTGGTCGTGGCGATGCTCATCGCGCCGGCTGCCACTGCGTTTCTTCTGACGCAGCGCTTGCCGACGATGCTGGCGCTGTCTTCACTAGTGGGGGCTTTGTCGGCGGTGGTGGGATTCCATCTGGGGTATTGGCTGGAGGTGGACGCCGCGCCACCGATGGCCTGTGTGGCATGTGGGATGTTTACCCTGGCATTCTGTTTTGCACCGCAACAGGGGTTGGTGGCCACCTGGTGGCGCCGGGAACGGCTTCGCTTCCGCACCCATCAGGAGAACATCATCCGCCAATTGTGGCGTCTCTCCGCCGGGCGATCTCGTGCGCCGCTCCTGTTGGACCAGGTCACGGCGCAACTGTCGTTGAATCGCTGGCGGGGGGCCTGGTCGCTCCGCGCTCTGGTGCATCGGGGCTGGATCGAGATCTCCAGGGATGCGCCGCGCGCGATCCGATTGACCGACCAGGGAATGCATCAGGGGGAACGTCTCGATCGCGCGCATCGACTGTGGGAAACCTACCTTGTCGATCAGATCGGACTTCCCAGCGACCACGTCCATCCTTCGGCGGAATTGGTGGAACATGTTTTGTCGGAGCAATTCGTCGAGCGGCTGGACGACTTGCTGGGACATCCCGACATCGATCCCCACGGCGCTCCGATTCCGCGCAGTCCGGTGAACGATCAGACGCCGGGAGTTTTCACACTCTCCAAGTTGCGTCTCGGCGACCGGGGTCGGGTGGTGGGCCTGGCTGGTTCGCCCGATCCGATGGCCCGCGGCGAGACGGTCGAACAGCGGACCGGAGCGATCGCCGGGTTGCGGCTGACACTGGGTCAGCTTGTCACCGTGACTGCCCGCGATCCGGCTGGGCGGATCTGGACAGTGCAATTGGAGGGGGGCTCGTCCATCGACCTGTCGCACGAACTGGCCGATTCAATCCTCGTCCGTGTGGAACAACCCGCGCCGCACCGGTGAGTCGCGCGGTCCGGTGGCGCCGGCGCGATCGAAATCTTTGAAGTTCCTCTCCGGTCACGGTCGATTTTCCGCGATGGGCATTACCTGAGTGGAGTTGCGGTGGCGCGCGCCGTGGCGGACGCCAGACTTGGGGCCGCATCCCTCTCGGGATTCCTCTATCCCCTCCTCCGCGGACCCTGGCGACGATGAGCGAATCGACGGCCGCGACCTCGCCTGGCGACGATTATTGGGCCTTGGCCCGGCAGCCGCTGCATTCGCTGCTGTTTTTGTTGCCACTGTTGGGGATTTACGAGTTGGGGGTCCACCGGCTCGGCGCCAGCGATGAGGCGTTTCGGAGCGGTGCCGATTACTGGATGCGGACCGCGCTGCGGCAGATCGGCCTGGAGTATTCCGCCACGCTCCCGCTGATTGTGATTGTCTCGCTGTGCGCCTGGCACCTGGCGGGGCGATACCGCTGGAAATTGTCCGCCAGCACGCTGATCGGGATGCTGGCGGAGAGTCTCCTGTTGGGGTCGGGACTGGTGCTGCTGGGGCAGCTTCAAGACCTGGCGTTTCATCATGCAACCGCGGAGAACGTTCCGTTGGCGGTCACCGGTTTCGTCGCTGGCGCCGAGTCGATTCCGGACGCGGTGGGATACCTGGGGGCGGGAATCTACGAGGAAGTGCTCTTTCGACTGTGCCTGTTGCCGATCGTGTATCGGCTGCTGCGGCTGGTCAGGCTTCCTGGAGCGGGGGCGCTGGCGATCGCGGCGACCAGCGGGCTGTTTTCGCTGGCCCATTATGTGGGGCCGGCCGCCGATCCCTGGGCTCTCGACAGCTTTTCGTTCCGCCTGGTGGCGGGGGTCGTGTTCGCGGGGCTGTTTCTGCTTCGCGGCTTTGGGGTCACCGTCGGCGCGCACGCCGCCTATGACCTGTTGGTAGGCGTCGTCCTGCCGACTGCCTAAAATGGCGCTGCGGAATAACTCACCACGCCCCGTATTGCCAATGGTGGCCATCGTGCGCGTGCCCCTGATTGACCCTGGATCCCACAGCATGCAACATCCCGTCTTTCGCTCCTTGGACCATGTGGCGATTGTCGTCGAAGACACCGAGCAGGCGCTGGCGATCTGGCGCGATCGAGTCGGATTGAACGTGCTGTACAGCGAGGTGGTGAACAATGGGAGCATTCGGCTGACGCATCTCGATCTGGGGAATACGCATCTGCAGCTCGTGGAACCATTGACGCCGGAGCACCCATTGACCGGCTGGCTGAAACAGCATGGAGCGGGATTGCACCATTTGTGCTTTCGCGTGGACGATGTGGGAACGGCCTTTGTGGAACTGCCGCAGCAGGGGTTGCCGGTGGCCGCCGCGATCCATCAGGGGACGCAGGGAAAGCGGGCGCTGTTTCTCGACAAGGGACCGACGCAGAACGTTCAATTGGAAATCACAGGAACCTGACGGGAGCGAAGCGACATGCGAATTGCCATCGGTGGAATCTCTCACGAGACCAGCACGTTTGCCAAGACTCCGACGCGGCTGGCGGACTTCGAGAACGGTTTCGGGCTGTATCGCGGCCCCGCCATCCTGGAGCGGTTTCGCGGCGCGAACATCTGCACCGGGGGCTTCATCGACGGGGCGCAGCGGCACGGCTTCGAATTGGTTCCGCTCTTGTGGGGCTTTGCCTACCCCAGCGGGTTGATCGTCGGTGCAGACTACGCCGCGCTCAAGCAGGAATTCCTGCAGCGTCTGGCCGACGAGGAAGCCGCGCGGGGACCGGTGGATGGCATCCTGCTGGACCAGCACGGAGCGATGGTCGCTGAAGGGGTTGACGACGCGGACGGGGATTTCGTCGCGGCGGTGCGCGCCGCGATCGGACCGGAGCGCCCCCTGGTCGTCACCTACGATCTGCATGGCAACCACAGCGCGCGGCGGATCAGGGAGGCAACGGCGTCGATCAATTTCGATACGTATCCGCACGAAGACATGGCGGACCGCGGACGCGAGGCGGCCGATCTGATTGTGGCAACGCTCAATGGGAAGGTGCGGCCAGTCACGGCGCATCGTCCCGTCCCGCTCTTTTGGAGCGCCGCCTGCCAGGTGACGGCCCATCCACCGATGGACGAACTGGTGGCTCTGGTGCATTGCATCGAGCAGCGGCCGGGGATTCTTTCGGCCTCGGTGGCGACGGGGTTTCCCTGGGCGGACGTTCCCGAGATGGGAGCCAGCGTCATCGTGGTTGCCGACGGGGACCGGGCGCTGGCCGATCGAACGGCCCGAGAACTGGCCGAGTGGATCTGGGAACGGCGCGAGCGCTGGCGGCGAGCCCCGATGTCGGTCGGCCAGGCGCTTCATCTGGGAATGGCCGCCGGCCGTTTTCCGATTCTTCTGGCGGACCATGCCGACAATACCGGGGGAGGCGCGCCGGGAGACTCGACCGAGATCCTGCAGACGTTTCTGGACCGCAGACTGCGGGAGAGTCTGGTGCTCTACATCGTCGATCCCGAGGTGGCGGACCAGGCGCACGCGGCGGGAGTGGGCGCCACGTTGGACGTATTTGTGGGGGGAAAGTCGGACCCGATCCAGGGCCCCCCCGTGCGGATGCAGGCCAAAGTTCGGGCCATTTCCAATGGCGATTTCACCTACGACGGACCGATGTATGCCGGACTGACCGGGAACATGGGGCGCTCTGCCTGGTTGGAACAGGAGGGGGTCCATGTTGTCGTCGTGACCGCCCATGAGCAACCGCTGGGACCGGCGTTCGCACGGAGTCTGGGAATCGACTGCCCGTCGCTCAAGTACATCGCCGTCAAGTCGGCGGTCCATTTCCGAAGTGGATTTGAACGCTTTGCAGGGACGATCTTCAACGTCGACGCCCGCGCGATCCACACGCACGATTTCGCGTCGCTGGTCTATCACAAACGGGCGCGGCCGATGTATCCGGTCGAGGGGGGCTGACGGAGTGTACTCCGTCAGCGTCAGATGATCTCGCCAGAATCTAACTGCGACGGGGACGAGGGGGGAATCGGAAAGGTGGTGGCGGCGTAGCCGGGAGTCGTTTTGGAAACGGCGCGAAACCGCATCGCGCCCCGGAGCGAGGAGGTTTGGCGGTACTCCTCCAACTCGAAACCGTGGAGGCGGCCAATCATCTCCAGGTAGCCGCTGGACATCGTGTAGATGTTGGAGAAATCGCGGGTTCCATCTTTTGCCGCGAAGCGCCCCGGCTCCAAAAGTTTCAACAGCGGCGCCGAGTCTTCGAACAGCAGTCCCTCGAACAGCACCTGGAAGCGCGCCTGCTGAAAGCAGTTGCTCGCCGCCAGCAGGGGATCGCTGAGGTGGTACAGCACGCCGTAACACAGCACGATGTCAAATGCTTCCGGCGGGAGGGCATAGACCGTCCCCCGCCGCCACTCGACGCGGCTCTGAAAGTGTTCGTGCAAGAACAAGAACCCGTCCAATCCCCCCCAGCGGAAATCGGGATCGTCGAGCGCGACGACCCGCGCGGCGCCGCGCTGTTCCGCCATGAAACTGAAATAGCCATCCCAGCAGCCGATGTCGAGGACCGTCCGGTCCCTAAAATCGACCGCGTCGAACAAGTAGAGGTGTTCCAGCGCATGGACTGCGACCTGACCGGGAGTGATCCGTCCATCGCGCAGCGGCACCTGATGCCACCACAGAATCTGTTCCATCGAGCGGGTCATGGCGGTCTTTCTGGAGACTACTGAACTTTCTGAATCCACAGCGAGCCCCCCGCATCCACGAGGCACAGGGGCATATGCTGGTCAAACCATGCGCCGTGGAAGCGGTACATCAGGGTCGTGAACAGTCGGATGTGGAAGTGGTCGTTGTACATCAGGAAGGCCCGCAGCAGGTATTGTTCGTTCCAGGCGCGCCCTTCCTCCAGCCACGCCAGCGGATACTCAAACGGCCAGGCAACGTCGTGAAAATGGATCAGCACTCCCGGGGACAGTCGCGGAAGGATTTCGAAGATGTACCGATTGACGTCGCTATTGAGTTTGGAGACGTGGGTCGAATCGATGAACAGAATGTCATTGGCCTCCAAGCGATCGAAGAGCGCCGGATCGGCATCCTGCAACCGGGACGGAATGATCGTGGTTCGAGCGGTTTCCGCCGGCCCCAGCAGCGATTGCACGTATTCCGGATGCGGGTCCATGAACAGACACTCGATCTGGCCCTGGAAGAAGCGGTCGTTGGTGTCCAGGATCAGACAGGAGGAATGCCCCGAGCCGACCTCGATGATCCGCCGAGGCCGGGCGTCGCGCACCATGCAATAGGTCATGATCGCATCGCCGTAGGAGTACGTCGGATTGACGTAGTGATAGCGAAATCCCGGCTGCGGCTCCGCGGTGAAGGGGAGGGTCGGGTACAGCACGCGAAACCGCTCCAGCAGGCGCACCTGATCGTCGATCCGCGGATCGATGGCCGGCAGAGCCGGGCGATCCCAATCGAAGTCGCGGTGCCGCTCCACGTCGGCGCGCGAGGCAATCGGCGAATAGAAGTGCCCTGGCGGGACGTATTCCGGCCCGGCGGCCAAACGCCTTCGAAACTCGGGGCAATTCAAAAACGCATCGACCACCTCCAGCCGCGAGCGACCGGCGCGCAGCCCCGCCAGATGCTGCGCCAGTCCAACGGGATCCGGCGCGCGGCGCAATAGCAGGCGGTAGAGGCTCTCGAGGAACTGGTCGTTGGAACCCTTGGCCAGTACACTGACGATCGCGGCCTGATCGGAGATCGATGCGGGGGACATGGCGGATGGTGGCCTGGAAACGTCAGGAAAAGATGCCGGTGGCAGCGTCGTCGGTCAATTCCGAGTAGAGCGTGACCTGGCTGGTGTTGAGAAAGATCCGTCCGTAGCCCGCGTCGGCCAGTCGCCGATGGAACTTCACGTGCTCGCAGTCATCGCCCCCGTACTCCCCCGCGGCGAACGCCGCCATGCGATACACGCCCAATCCGCCAAAACAGGACTCGACGGGAGTCAGCGGCCCGCCGCGCCGTCGGCCCAGGAGCGCCTGGGGGTCCGCCGGGCCCCCAGCGCCGCGGAAAGCAAACGTATCGAAATGGGTCCACTCACACACCCGTTCTCCGTCCACCAGCCGTTCGGTCCGCTGCAGACTGAGGGAGCCGACCGCGTCCCAGTCCTCCTGGCCAAACGTGTGCGCGACTCCGTCGTAACTCCAGCCGCCGATCAGGTCCATATCGACGACCAGGCAGGCATTCATGTCGTGGCAGGTCTCCAGCACCGCCTGGCGGCAGCGATTCCGGTAATACGCCATGCGGGAGGTGCGTTGAACGCTGGGGGTTTGTCCAAAGCGCGGCTCCCCCAGTTTTTCCGTGAACACACTGACTTGTGGATTCCGCTCGGCCCACAAGTGCAGCACCAGACGCGTGTCGTCGAGCGAATCGTTTTCATAGACGATCACCCGATACTCCCGGAACATCGCGCCCAATCGCTCAATGCGAGCCATGGTCCGCGCCAGGCAGCCTCCCAGGTCGCGCGCCAGCCCGCAGATCACGGCGGTCGAGCGCCGCATCCGCTCCGTTCCATTGGCCAGTGCCTCTCGGTAGGCCGATTCCCATGCCGGGTCGCAGCGCAATCGATCTTCGGGAAATCGAGCCAGTTCCGGGTCGGTCGCCAGAGCGCGACGGTCGTCGCCGGCGAACTGATTGGCGCACCGCAACCCGGCAGCGGGCGCTTCGGGCCACAGCGTGCTTGTCTCTCCCACGTGTTGCGCCAGGCTGGGGCTGGGATAATAGACCGCGACTCCCTGACGTTGGCACCATTCACCGATGGCGATGTCGATATTGACCAGCCCATCATTCCCCGGTTGCCAGCGGTGCGCCAGGATTCCAGGGTCGGTCATGAAAGACTGCGCCGCAGCGCGGGAGAATACGAACGCCACCGCCCCCAGCACCCACAGTCCGTCATACCGATGCCACCCCGGCTGTGGATGAGCGTAGCCCGACGAACAATACAGCGACACCACCCCCACCCCCTCCTCCGGCCAGAGCATTTCCTCCAGATGGGCGCGGAGCGACTGGCGATCGTAAAACAGTGCGTCATCCTGGACCAGGAGGTAGGCATCCGCCTCAGGCTCGCGCATCAGCAATTCGGCCAGCGCCAGGTAATAGTTCGGCCACGCCCCCACGCGCGTCTGTCGCACCGTCGCCGGGAGGTGGGCATAGCGCTGCGGAATCTCCACCGGCGAGTCGATGAATAGCCGCGGCTGTGTCCACCCCGCGCGGGCGAGACTGTCGAGACACCATTCGAGGGTCGGCTGGCGGCGAGGCGCCGTCGTGACCCCCACTCCCCAGGTTTTTACAACCGGCTCGTGACGCGACGAGGGAGGGGGAAGGATGCTCTCCAGCGGCACACGGACCAGGCCCGGCAGATCGGACCAGTCGCAACACAGTCGGCACTCGTCTGGAGTGGTCCGCCGGTGTTCCGGATGCGCGCAATGATGAGCCACCTGGCCGGGGGGCACGTCCTGATCGGGGAGCACAGGAGATCCCAGATAGCAACAGCGCTCGGTAATGCGGGCGGGGATCACGGTCCGTCGATCGCTGGTGCAAACGATTTCCAGGTTGGCCTCGGCCCAGCGCCGCAAATCCCTGGCGCGACGTTCGCTGCAAGTGGGGAGCCCCCCCTGGTCGATCACCCGCGTCGCCAGTCCATGCACCAGCGAAGCGACGACCGGATTGATCTGCACGGTGGATGGGGCGAAGCACTCGCAACACGCGCGGCACGCATCCAACCCCACGAGACCGGCGTCCTCTTCGGACACGCCCGTCACCTGCCGCAGCAATCTGCACAGGGCGTGCTGCGGATCGCCGACGACCGGCTGGCGGTGCGGGCAATCCTCCACGGGACGACGCAACCTCTGAACGTAGTTTTGAAACAGTTCCATGCGAGCTTCACCCTGCGACGGTCACCGACTTCCAGTGGTCGAGCCCGGAAGCCCGGCACACCGCGCCAAAGCGCCTCTGATGCTCCGCAGGGCAGAGGGCCAGCCGTGTCGCCGCTCGATCTGGCGCCGCGCTGCCAGGCTCGCCTGACTCACCTCCTGCTGATCGAGGCTGGCCAGGGTCCGCGCCAGTTCAGCCGGATCGGAGCGATGCGCCCACCAGCGGCGCCCCGCCAATTCGACCCGTTGCGCCCGGCACGGGAGTCGCCGATAGGGGGACGCTTCATTCATTGGAGCCGCATCGGTCGTCACCAGCGGCAGTCCGCACGCCTGTGATTCAAGCAGTTGCAGTCCCAACCCTTCCCAGTAACTGGGTTGCACGCAGACGTCTCCGGCTTCGTACAATTGAGACGGTTCGTCGGTCTCCGGCAAGACTTCGACGTTGGCCGGCATCCGGGGGAACCGGCGGCGCTGCGTGCGGACCACGATCGAGACGTGTGGCGCCAACGCGGCGGCGGCGGCAATCACATCGGCTCCTTTTCGACCGGGGATTCCCTCCGATTGCCCAGGGACCGCCGCGGCAGCCCCTCCCATCCCGTCCACGAACAGAAACCGGCGACAGACTGTCCGCTGCCGAAATTGGAACCGGTTGAGGTCGACGGGCCAACGGACATACTGCAGCTCCCAGCGGAAGCCAAATCGGGCGCGCCAACTTCGCAGCAGGCGAAAACAGGCGCGGGTCGGACAGAGCATCAGATCCACATCCCGCAGCCAGGGGAGTTCGGGGGAGAGCCATTCCCACATGGGAATGCAGGCGACCCGCGTTCCCGTGCGGCGCGCCAGCCCAGGGAGTCCCCAGTCGAATGGCCGCTCGCAGAACAACACCCAGTCCAGATCCGCCACAAATTCAGCCCAGATTCCGGCCAGTTCCGACGGGGTTGCCGTGGATTGCTGAATCGTGGCCAGGGGGGGCAACGTCGGTCGCGACGGATCTTCGACGACCAACCAGCGCTCAATCGCCAGTTGCGTTGCCAGATCGCGGTTCAGCGATCCCAACCCCGAGGCCGTGTGCAATCCCAGCAGCCCAATCCGCAGAGAACCCTCTGACGATCGGGGGAGCAGCGGCACCGGGTTCGACGCGGCCACACCCTCGACGTACAGATGCTCTTCCGCCACCTCCCGCCAGTGCAGCGCGGCGGCCGGGCTGCAACCCGCCACTCCCGCCTGCTCCATGATCCGTTCCGCCAGCGCGTGCAACAGGGAGGCCACAACCGGATTGAGAGAGTCGGGAGTGGGAAGAAACGTCCGGCAGCACTCGCGACACGCGTCGAAAGTGACGCGGCATTCTTCCAGATCCTCCACCCCGGTCAGGTTCTGAAGCAACCGGCAGCAACTGTCCACTTTTCCCGGGCGCGTCACGCGATGCTGGCATTGCCCAGGGTGGATCACAACGCCGATCCGGGAACGCTCACGAGTCGCAGGATTTCTCCGTCGTATTTGCCGGCGCGCTGGGGAGCGCCCGCAGTTGCGTAACCCTTCCGTGAATTGTCCGCAGACATCGTCCAGCGTTGTGCGGACGCGGAATAGCGCCAGAGCGAATAGCCCGGCGCGTGCAAGGTATCCTCATGAACTCGGCTGCCAACAATCTCCCCCAGGCCAGTACGGCTGGAGCCATAGACATGGTGTGGAATCGCATTCAATTCGCCGGGATTTGTCATAGTCATCCAGTGCCCCAATTTTCAGGTGATGAACGGTGCTCCATTGGACAGAGCAAGCCAGGGCCGATACAGGCCCGACCATAGAATAACGACTGCCGCAAAGTTAATCGAGCGTCAGGGCGATCCGAAACCCAATCAGGCGATTGGGAACGGTCGTCGCCGATTTATGTCGAAAGGCGGCCCGCGACGCCTCGCTCTGGCGATGAAAGGCCCCTCCCCGAATGGCCCGGACGCAGAGTTCTCCGACCGTTTCTGCTGCATTGAAGTCGTGGTCCAATTGGACATCCGGCGCCTGGGCATAGTCGGATTCCTCATTGACCACCCATTCGTAGAGATT
>JBJXGA010000082.1:0-4824 GCA_046152955.1 Planctomycetales bacterium
TCCAAACATGCTCATCTTCGACGCCCACCTCGACATGGCCTGGAACGCACTCGAATGGAATCGCAACCTCGAGTGGCCGGTGGCCAAAATCCGCGAATTCGAACGCCAATTCCAGGGAATCGTCCCCGGAAAAAATACCGTCTCCTGGGATGCCCTGCGACAGGGGAGGGTCGGCATCACCGTCTCGACGCTCCTGCCCCGTTTGCATCGCAAGGACAAGGCTCTGACGCATTACCAGTCGCGAGAAGCGGCTTACGCCGCCTGCTACGGTCAGCTCTATTATTACAAGGCGCTTGTCGCCAAGGGGGTTCTCCGTGAAATCCCGGACCGCCAGACCCTGTCAGCGCATGTCCGAGACTGGGAACAGGACACCACGGGCCAGCTCCCGATCGGCTACATCCTGAGCATGGAAGGGAGTCCATCGATTCTCTCCCCCGCGCAAATCGGAGAATGGTTTCAGGCCGGACTGCGGATCCTGGGGCCGTCACACTATGGGGTCAGTCCCTACTCGCACGGCACTGGAAGCGAAGGGGGTCTGCTGGCGGAGGGGCCGGCGCTGCTTCGTGAGATGGACCGTGTCGGAATGCTGCTGGACGTGACGCATCTGGCCGACCAATCGTTCTGGGAAGCGCTGGAGATTTTCCAGGGACCGGTGCTGGCCAGCCACCACAATTGCCGCGCGCTGGTCAATGCCGATCGTCAGCTCACCGACGACCAGATCAAAGCGCTGATCCAGCGCGGGGCGGTGATCGGCGCGGCGTTCGACGCCTGGATGCTGACCCCCGGCTGGGTGATTGGAGTCACGCAGCCGGACAACTGCACGCTGGAAAACGTCGTCGATCACATCGACCACATCTGCCAGCTCGCGGGGAATGCCCTGCACTGCGGCATGGGGACCGACCTCGACGGCGGCTTTGGAAAGGAACAGACCCCCAAAGACCTCGACACCATCGCCGACTTGCACAAGGTGGCCGAGATCCTCACCCGCCGAGGTTATTCGCAGGCCGACGTCGACGGGATCATGTACAAGAACTTCGTGCGCTTCTTCGAAAAAGCGCTTCCAGTGGCAAGCTGACCTGGGCCAGCCGGGCCAGTGGCGGGATGCTTTCAAGCTGGATTCGGCGGCGCGGCGATTCGCCGCTCCGCCGCAACGAGGCGCTGTGCAGGTTCAGCGCTCAGCAAGTTCAGGAAAGGGGGGCCGACCTCAGTTGGCGGCAACCGGATCAACGTTGACGCGGCGGCCTTCCTGATCAAAGACAACCTTTCCCGCGACCAGCGCGAAGATCGTGTAGTCGCTCCCCAGACCGACGTTGCGCCCCGGACGCCAGCGTGTGCCGCATTGCCGGATGATGATATTGCCGGGAATGACTGCTTCGCCGCCAAATTTCTTGACTCCCAACCGCTGCGCCCGCGAATCGCGGCCGTTCCGAGTCGAGCCTTGCCCCTTCTTGTGTGCCATCGCTACGTCCTTTTCAAATACTGCCCAACCACCGCAACTCGATCCGGCGACTGATCTTACAGCCGCCCCTTGTCGGAATCGAAACCGCCGACCCGGGAGCAAAGAATGCCAGGAAACCGCTCTTATATGCCATCGGCGGGGAATTTGCAATTGTGATGGCTCCTTGAGCCCCTCCGATTTCCGGTCACGCCCCCGAAAACCGGTAACTGTACAGCATCGCCGTTGCGACGCGAAACGCGAGTTGGATCGACTGGCCGGTTTGCGAACTCAAGTCGGCGCGATCCTTCCAGTGGACTCGCGTGTAAACGTTCTTCGAATCGTACTGCATCACGGATTCCTCGAAGTTGAAGCCCGGCAGAGGCGTACCGTCGCTGGCGACGATGGCGACCTGGAGCGGAGTCGCTTCGAGCAATTCGACGTTCACATCCAGATGCGGGTGCGTGACTGTGACCGGTTTCGTGACAACCATTCCGACTCGACGTGACCGCCAGTTCCCCAATCCGGCGAAGCGGTCGAGGCGCACGGTTGCCAGGCCGATCGACATTGGGATCCCCTGCTGCGGATTCGTCTTCACCCCGCCGCCGGTGTAGAAGATATAAAGCGTATCGCCCAGGCGGATTGGCGCGTTGTGCGTCGGATACGCCAGCAAGCGGTCGAAGTCTCCTTCCAGTCCGACGTCGAGGAATGGCACGCCCGGCGCCACACGCTGCCAGGTTCCACCTTCCGGCTGCCAGATCAGTTCACACGCGGCCCCCAGTCCGACGTTGGGCCACCGTTCGAGCAGGCCGAGATTGATGTTTCCATAGTTGAAGGGCGTCATCCCGCCGTGCCATTCGAACAGCTTGCCAAACTCGCTTTCCGGACCATTGTCAAAGATGATTTCGGGCTCCGACCAGTTGGTGAAGTTTGTGCCGACGCGCAGCGCTGCGTTGCGTCCGCCTGTCCCTTTGGCGCTGCGCTCATTGAGCCACCAGCGGCGGTTGCGGTCGTCCCGCAGCACCATCATGTAATCGCCGCCAGCGCCATGCGAGATGCGCCGCGGCTGGCGGGCCCAGTGGATGCCGTCGGGACTGGTGTCGAGGTATTGTCCAATGATCGTGGCGGCCTGGCGCTCGTCTGCTTTGGTCACGTTGGGATATTTTGCCGGATATGCATACGCCCACATGCGATGGTCCTGCATGTTGGCGATGAGCTTGTAGCGCCGCATCGGATCGGGATCGTCGTCGTCGCGGACGACCGTGAGTCCATCGAGATTGTTGACCACGCCGATGACGTTTCCTTCTTCGCTGATCGCGGGGAGGCCGATATTTCGGCGGGCCAACTCCTCATCGACGAGATTTTTGCCGTCCGGCGCGCAGGTATAGAATAGATTGTTCCGTTTGCTGCCGCGAAACTCGACCACTCCCAATTCGGGCTTGTCCCAGTGAATGCCGTCACGACTTTCGGCGTAGGCATAACCGCCGCGGTCGAGTTCCTCCGGCTTGCGCTGGGTGTTGAACGCGAAGTACCACATTCGCAATCGGCCGTCCGGTTCGACGATCACGCTGCCCCACGCCTGGGCGCGTTCTCCTTCCCAAGGCCGATCGGCGATGAGCACCGGTCCCGGATGTTTTTTCGGGCGATTGATCTGCACAGCGACATCGTCAACAACGGCGAGTTCGTCGCGATTGAGGAACAGATGCAGATCGGCGTCCAGATGATTGGACGTGCGAATCATGGGGGAGTCAGTCGCATTCCCCGCAGCCGCGCATCGCCGTGCCCCTGCACCGCCGGCGAAGATCACTCCCGAAGCCGCGATCGAGTTCAGGAACTGGCGGCGAGTGAACGGAGCAGATTCGAAATGTCGCATGAAAGTTCTCCGGAAAAGTCTTGTCAAACGGCCGCCATTTTGACTGGCCATCGGATTCACACCGTGACCGCGATGGACTTCAGAACGCCGAAATGGCGGCGCGGTCACCGAGCCCTGACGGCGGACGACTCCGCCAGCGGCACGAGTGAAAATTTGATCTGCCCCTGCCGCTCGGAGAGAACCGCAAGGGCGTCCGCCGATTCGTCCATCGCTCCCCAATAGCCGAGGCTTTGCCATGGAGGCGTCTCCGGGAATACCGGTTGCCCAAGCGGTTGTACTCGCGAGTCGCCATTTGGTGAACGAGTTGCCAGGGCGATGATTTCCTGCCCGTTGATCACCTCCCAGCCGGCCCCCGGTGCCATTTCGAAATGCTTAAAAACAATGGCCAATCTGTCGCCCCGAATCACGAGGGCGTCATACAGAACCCGCCCGTCCTGTTGGCCCTGCACAATCGCTGTCGGGCGGAGAAACGGTTCTTTTGTATGATGCAGCCAGGTTTGGGGTTGATCGATTACCGCCGCCCACTCGCGCTGCGTGGTGTCCAAGGACAGAAAGAAGATCCCCACGTTCCAGCTTAGGACGATGAAAACGTGTCCGTGACGTTCCAGCAATGCACCCGCCGTGAGGGTGCGGTCCGTATGATCGAAGACGGCGTTTGGCCCCTGTCCAATGACCGTGACGTGTCGGAAGTCGTCCCATCCTGGCCGTTCCGTTCGAGTGAACGAGACGACCAACTCGACGACTCGCTCCCGTTGCCTGCGAGCGGTGAGGACGAGCCACGTGCCGTCAGCGCTCCGCACGACCTGTTTCCCCGCGGGCCCCGGCAGCAGACACGGTTGCAGGTCAGCCAGATCCACGGACGAACTGCGGATCTCGTCGGTTGCAAACTGCACCGCGTCCGGCCACAACGCGCCGACGATTTCCTGCGCAAAAAGCCGGTGGCCCGATAGGTTGGGATGAATCGCATCATTCAACCGATTGATCAGTAAGTCGGGGACAGTCGCCAGGCCCTTCCACCGTGCGAAGCAATCGACCGCCGGCGCCCCCTCACGCCGAGCGACTCGAAGTGCGCGTGCCATATAGTGCGGGAGCGCCCGTCGGAGTTTGCCATCGGCGGCAGCGTAGAGGATCTCGTTCTGGGTACAAACCACCGGCAACGCACCGCTCGCGCGGGTTTGGCCGATCAATGCCGTCAAGCTGCGGTCATAGGCTTCCAACTCTGCCTGCCCCCCCAGGCAATCGTTCATACCGAACATCAGGAAGACCAGATCCGGGCGGTGCGACAGGACGTGTCGAGCAAAACGGTCGTCGGTGAGACCGCGCGCCGCGGCGCCCATGTTCCCCCCATGGACGAGAGTGATCTGGGAGGCAGGATATGCGTTCCGCAACGCATCGGCGGTCAGGGTCAGATAATTCTGTCGAAAGTCGGTATGGAAACATGGCCAAGAAATGCTGTCCCCGAAGCTGGCGAGCGTGACTGGCTTTCCCGCCGACAGGCGCGACGTGAGCGCTTCAA
>JBJXGA010000099.1:0-50313 GCA_046152955.1 Planctomycetales bacterium
CCCAAAACACGTCTGCGAACCTGCCTCCCCTCGCGTTCCGCACCTCACCACTCCTTATCTCCAGCCCCACACACCCGTTGAAGCAGGTGCGCCAGGCGCCAAAAGGCCGCGATGCGGAATTCCTGCACCTCAGTCCTCCCCACTTGGCAACGCCGCGCCATTTGCGTATGCTATATGCTCCTTGATTGGCGCCCGAGAATCGGTAGATGGCCCGCTCCTTGATGGGGCTGCGGCATCGTGTGTCCGTGACCTTTTGGTCGCCGCCGGACCGGATGGTATGGCGGCGCGTCGCATCCAGGACACCGTCTTGCGTTTTGAATTCCGCGGAGTGCGACCGGCCCGGTGCCGCTCCTTGACCGCTCACCTTGTGTTTGTCTGATCTGCCGATGACCGCTTTGACTGATTCCCTTGCCGAACTTCCCCCCGCGCCCCTCTCCGGCGGCCCCACGTTTCGCGACCTGAATTTGTCGGACCCGGTGCTGCTGGCGGTGGAAAGCCGGGGCTACACGATTCCCACACCGATCCAGGCGGAGACGATTCCGCTGCTCCTGGCCGGGCGCGATGTCCTGGGACAGGCGCAGACCGGCACGGGAAAAACCGCGGCGTTCGCCCTCCCCATGCTGCAGCGGATCGATCTGTCCTGCAAAGATCCGCAGGTGCTGGTGCTGACGCCGACGCGGGAGCTGGCGATTCAGGTGGCTGAGGCGTTCGAGCGGTATGCGGTGGGGTTGCCGGGCCTGCGCGTGGCGCCGATTTACGGCGGGCAGGATTACCAGGTGCAGTTTCGCCTGCTCAATCGAGGTGTGCATGTTGTCGTGGGGACTCCGGGGCGGGTCATGGACCACATGCGTCGCGGCACAATCACCCTCACGGCGCTCAAGGGACTGGTGCTCGACGAGGCGGATGAAATGCTCAAGATGGGCTTCGCCGAGGATGTCGAGTGGGTATTGACGCAATCCCCCGCCGAGCGGCAAACCGCATTGTTTTCCGCGACCCTTCCCCCGCCCATCCGCCGACTGGCGCGGCAGCACCTGCGGAATCCGGCGGAGGTGACGATCCAGCAGAAGGCCGCCACGGCGGACACCGTGCGGCAGCGGTACATCGTCGCCGCGCCGCATCAAAAGGAGAATGCCCTCAGCCGCGTGTTGGAGGCGGAAGCGATCGACGCGGTGCTCGTGTTCGTCAAAACCAAGGCGACGACCGAGCCTTTGGCCGAATACCTGTCGCAGCGCGGGCATCGCGTGGCGGCGCTCAGCGGCGACATCGCCCAGAAACAGCGTGAGCGAATCATCGAACAACTCCGCGGGGGAAAGCTCGACGTGATTGTCGCCACCGACGTCGCGGCCCGCGGACTCGATGTGCAGCGGATCAGCCACGTGATCAACTACGACTTGCCGTTCGACAGCGAGGCGTATGTACATCGCATCGGTCGGACTGGCCGGGCAGGGCGCAGCGGCGAAGCAATCCTGTTCGTCCATCCGCGGGAACAGGGGCGTCTGAAGCGATTGGAACAGGCGACGCGGCACAAGATCGAGCCGATGG
Source organism: Planctomycetales bacterium (assembly GCA_046152955.1). Taxonomy (GTDB): domain Bacteria; phylum Planctomycetota; class Planctomycetia; order Planctomycetales; family Planctomycetaceae; genus SIAF01. The sequence goes on from JBJXGA010000099.1 coordinate 1,543, forward strand.
AGATTCCCACCAACCGAGCGATCAATAAACAGCGCGTGGCCCGCTTTCACCAGCAGATCACCGAAGGGCTCGCGGCCCCCGAAATGGACAAGCTGCTCAGCGTCATCGACCAGTATCGCAAGGCGCATGACGTGCCGCTGGAGCAGATTGCGGCGTCGCTGGCGTCGCTGGCACGTGGCGGGGCGCCGTTATTGCTCACGGAAGAATTGCAGCAAACGACGTTTGCGGCGCCGCGGAGCGCCGAACCGAGCCGCACGCGGCGAAGCCCTGATCGCTCTTCCGGGCCGGGAGAGCGCCGGCGACCCGCCGCCGGTCGCGGAGGGGAGTCGCTGGTGACCTATCGGGTGGAGGTCGGAAACCTCCAGCAGGTGCGTCCCGGCAACCTCGTCGGGGCGATCGCCAATGAGATCGGACTGGAAAGCGCGAACATCGGAAAAATCGAGATTTTTGACGATTTCAGTTTTGTCGATCTGCCGGCGTCGCTTCCCCCCGAGGCGCTGGCCAAGTTGAAGCGCGTCTGGGTTGCCGGACGGACATTGAATATTTCCCGCCTGACAAGCCCCCCGGCACGGGTTGAAAAGCGCCGCGAGTCGCCGGGTAAGCCCCGCGCGAAATTCGCCAAATCCACTGCGAGATCCACATGATCCCAACTCCCCAGAGCAGCGTTCCGTTTCCCCCGTTTCCCACGGGCGCCGCGACGATCGACGTCGATGCGCCGCTGGCATTCACCGAGACCGGTTCGGGGTTGAAATATCGGATCCTCCGCAAAGGAAAAGGCTCCGCTCCCGCCGCCTCTGCGACCGTGGAGGTGCATTACCATGGCTGGTTGGACGACGGAACGGTGTTCGACAGCTCGTTCGAACGCAAGGCCTCGATCTCGTTTCCCCTCAACCGCGTCATTGCCGGTTGGACCGAGGGGATGCAGCTTGTGGGAGAGGGAGGGACGATCGAACTGTTGATTCCCTCGGCGCTCGGCTATGGCGCGCGGGGCGCTCCGCCGGTCATTCCACCCCATGCCACGCTGCATTTTTGGGTGGAACTGCTCAAAGTCCGGTAGTGTCCGGTCGGCTTCCCAGCAGCTTCCCTTCGATCACCTCGGGCCAAAGGGTGTAGGAGTCTTCTCCGACCGTAAACTGGTCTTTGAGCGGCAATTGCTCCGCGCGGATCTTGAAGGTTCGGCCTCCTCCATATCGTGAATCCACCACGTAATGGAACCCTCCCTCGGTGCCGATGTACTTGAGGTGGTCGTTCCGGTCCTTCTCCGCCAGCGCCAGAAGCCGATCGCGACTGACTTCCTGCGCGGCCCGCATATTGAAGGGGGAGCACCCCATCAGGAGCAGCAACAACGCAAATTGGGCGGCGGAAAATCGCATGGCGGGGGGAATATATTGCCAAAATGGGGATTTTGGCAACGGGAGTTTTTGCGGCGGCTATTGTCGCGACGGTTCTGCTTCCGGCTCGGCAGGTTCTTCCGCGTTGCGGCTGGCGACTTGTTCCGGCTCGCTCTCGTCCGGCAGCAACTCCTGGACTTCAATCCGTCGGACGCGCGTGGGTTCGGCTTCCAGCACGGTCAGTTCAAATCGCCCCAGACGCAGCTTTTCCCCTGGTTCGGGGATGTGCCCCAGGAGTTCCACGATCAAGCCTCCCGTGGTGTCCGAGGTCACCTCCGGAATCTGCAAATGGCACGCCTCGATCAGTTCATCCAGGGGACATAGGGCGTCCACCAGGAATCGCCCGTTGTTGCGGCGCATGACGAGGGGCAATTCGCGGTCGAACTCATCCTGAATTGGCCCCACCAGTTCCTCCAAAACGTTTTCGAACGTCACCATGCCGGACACGGTGCCATATTCGTCTACGACCATCGCGACGTGCGTCCGATTGCGCTGGAACTCGCGGAGCAAAACGTCCAGGCGCATCGTCTCGGGCAAGACCGAGATCTTCCGCGCCAGGCGCGTCAGAGACGTCAGCGGAACACCGGACGTAATCACCCCCAGCACGTCTTTGGCGTGGATCATCCCGACCACCCGTTCCAGGTCGCCATCGCACAAGGGATAGCGCGTGTATTGCGATTCCGAGATGATCTGCAGGTTGTCCTGGATCGATTTCCGGGTGTTCAGCATCACGATATCCCGTCGCGGAACCATCACCTGCCGCGTCACCTTGTCTTCCAGGTCGAGCACGTTCTCCATCATCAACCGTTCGCGGCGACTGAGCTGGCCTCCCGCCGCCGATTCCGACAGAATCAGCCGCAGTTCCTCTTCCGAAGGCAATTGTTCGCCGGGGAGCGGCGCCCGAATTCCGAACAGCCGCAGCAGGAGATCGCTGGCGGCATGCAAGACCCAGATGAATGGCCAAAGCAGTTTGTAGAACAGCGCTAAGGGGAGCGAGACCGCCAGCACCGTGGGACGGGCCGCCCGGATGGCCATGATCTTGGGGGCCTGTTCTCCCAGGGCGATGTGCAAAAAAGTGATCAGCACGAACGCCAGGGGGAGCGACAGGTAGTTGGCCGCGCTGGGAAATCCCATCCAGCTCAACAGTGGATTGAGGAGCCGGATGCCGACATCTTCCCCAACCCAGCCCAGCCCCAGGCTGGCCAGCGTGATCCCCAACTGGCAGGCGGACAGATACGAATCGAGCTGGTTGAGTATTCGCCGGGCGAGTTTGGCCGACCACGAGCCCTCGCGAGCGAGTTGCTCGATTTGGCTCAAACGGACCTTGACCAATGCGAACTCGGCGGCGACAAAGAAACCGTTCGCCAGAACCAGAAACAGAACAAAGATGAGTTGAAGGCCAGTCATTCGATCGATGCCGCAGCCGGGCTGCGCGCGGGGTGATTCTAAAAATAAGCCACTCTGGATGCAAACAGCCCCTTCCCGCGGCGCGGGAAACGGTGTCACGGCAGCGTCCGAATTTCCGCCACAACCCGTTTCCTTTTAAGGAGATCACACTTGGCGCGGGGCCGAATCTCCAGTAACATTAACAATGGCTTATGTATTCCTGCCAGTCCGTCGATCTGGAAGGAACATGGGCTGTCACCGTTGCACCCCATTGGTCGCCGACACTGGATGTACCTCCCCTCACCCGACCAGAAGCATCTTGAACCAGCAGGCGACTCGACCGGCAGAGAGCGGTCTCAACGTCCGGAGATCGGCTTGCTCCTTCATTTGGCTGGCCGCCGCGCCAGGCATTTGGCCGTGTGGCTGGCCGCTGTCTTTCTTGTGGCGCCCTGCTTTCGTCCCGCACTCCACGCCGCTGAGCCCCCTCGGCAGTTCAATTTTGAGAACGACGTGTTGCCGATCCTCAGCAAGTTTGGCTGCAACACGTCCGGGTGCCACGGCAAAGCGGAGGGACAAAATGGGTTCAAGCTGTCGGTGTTTGGCTTTGACCCAGTGGCTGACTATGCGGCGTTGACGCAGGAGGGGCGCGGCCGCCGGGTGGTTCCAACGCTCCCCGAGCAAAGTCTGTTGATCGCCAAAGCGGCCGGCCAGGCGCCTCACGGAGGGGGAGTGCGAATCCCGCGCGAATCGCCGGAGTACCAGACTCTGCGAGACTGGATCGCTTCCGGCCTCCGGTTTGGGTCTCCCGACGATCCACACGTCGTTTCGATCGAAGTCACGCCGCGCGAGCGGCAACTGGCCCCCCGTGAGCAACAGCCATTGTCTGTCGTGGCGACCTACTCTGACGGGCGCCGAATTGATGTGACTCGGCACGCCCGCTTTCAGTCGAACCATGACGGGTTGGGAACCGTTGACGAACGGGGGGTGGTGACCGCCGGGGAGGTTCCGGGAGAAGTCGCAGTCATGGCGGCCTACCTGGGGGAGGTGGGTGTCTTTCGGGGGTTGATCCCCCGCGCCGAACCGATCGCCGACTATCCGCAGCTTCCTGAATTCAACTTCATCGACCCGCTGGTGTATGCCAAACTGCAGAAACTGAATCTCCTTCCGTCCGAGGAGGCGGGGGATGCCGACTATCTGCGGCGGGTCTTTCTGGACACGATCGGGACGCTGCCGACAGCGGCAGAAGCGCGGCGCTTCCTGGCAGATCAACGCGCCCACAAGCGTTCGCTCTTGGTGGACGAGTTGCTGGGGCGTCCGGAATTTTCCGACCTTTGGGCGCTGAAGTGGGCCGACATCCTGCGCGTCGATCGGCAGGCGCTGGGGCACAAACGGGCCTATGCCTACTACCGCTGGATTCGTGAGTCGCTGGCGGCCAACAAGCCCTACGATCAATTCTGCCGGGAACTGGTGGCGGCAGAAGGACCGCTGAGTGACGTTCCCGAGGGGGCGTTTTACAAGGTCGTTGGAAAACCGGGGGAGATGGCCAGCACTCTCTCGCAGGTCTTTCTGGGGGTGCGAATTGATTGTGCCCAGTGCCATCACCATCCCTTCGACCGCTGGAGCCAAACCGACTATTTCGGCATGCAGGGCTTCTTCACGCAGGTCTCTTTCAAAAACGGGGGGCAGGGAGAGTCGCTGGTGGCGGGGCCTGCCGCGGCGATCGCCCATCCACGCACCGGTGAGCCGGTGTTTGCCCATCCCCTGGCGGCCCCGATGCCGGCGTCCGATCCAGCGGGAGATCGGCGGAAGTTGCTGGCCGCCTGGATGACCTCCTCGGACAATCCGTGGTTTGCCCGGAACTTTGTCAATCGCATCTGGGGGCACTTTCTGGGACGCGGGCTGGTCGAGCCAATCGATGATTTCCGATTGACCAATCCTCCCAGCAATCCCGAGTTGCTTGACGCCCTAGCGCGATCGTTTGTCGAGTCCGGGTTTGATTTCCGCCAACTGATCCGCACCATCACCGCCTCGCGGGTGTATCAATTGTCGTCCCGGCCCAATGCCACCAACGAACGGGACGACCAGAATTATTCACGGGCGCTGTTCAAACGCCCCGCCGCTGAAGTGTTGCTGGACGCACTCTGCCAGGTCACGGGGGTTCCTGAGAAATTCGCCGGAGTTCCGGCTGGCGACCGGGCGATTCAACTGTGGGACAGCCAGACGCCGCACTATTTCCTGAAGCTGTTTGGGCGTCCGACGCGCGTGACGCCGTGCGAATGCGAGCGGACCACCGAGCCCAGCGTAGCGCAGGTGTTGCATGTTTTGAATTCTCCCGAAATCCAAGGCAAGCTGTCGCACGCAGGAGGGAGGATCGCCGCGCTCGTCAAGGCCCACGCCGACGACGCGGCGCTTGTGGATGAATTGTACCTGACGTTTTACAGTCGGTATCCGCTGGAGGAAGAACGGCGGATCACCGTGAACTATCTTCAGGCCGATCCCGGCGCCCGTCGGCAGAGGGCTGAGGACATCGCCTGGAGCATGCTCAACACGGCGGAGTTTGTGTTCAATCATTAGGCCGTTTCAGGTTCTTCCTCGTGCCGGGGGCGACTTCCCCGTGCGGCGAGGGAGCGACCATTGACTTTGTGAAACTCATCGACGAGGACCGGAACATGGCGGCTCAACTGCGTTTCTGTGACAACGTCCCGCGTCGCGACCTGCTCCGCGTGGGGGCCGCGGGGGTCATCGGCCTGACCCTTCCCGAACTGCTGCGCCGCCAGGCGCTGGCACAGGAGGCCGCCGCCAAGCCGCGGTCCGACATGTCGCTGATCGTCCTGTTCCTCAAAGGGGGACTGAGCACCATCGACACCTGGGATCTGAAGCCGGCGGCGCCGGCCGAATTTCGCGGGCCATTTCAACCGATCGATTCCAGCGTACCAGGAATTCAACTGGGGGAACACCTGCCGTTGACTGCCGGGCAGATACAGCACTTCTCGCTGATTCGCGGCTTCGGCCATCGCAATTCGGATCACGGTCCGGCCGATCACTACATGCTCACAGGCTACCACCCGGTGGCGGGGTTCAACCCCAACCTCAGCCCCAATAATCAAAGGCCGGCGCACGGTTCGATCATCGCCCGCAAACTGGGGCCGCGCGGGTCGGTCCCTCCTTATGTCTGTCTTCCCCGGATGCATCCCAGTTCCGGGGCGGCTTACCTGGGAGCGGCGTCCGCTCCGTTTGTCGTCGAGGCCGATCCCAATTCCCCGAATTTTGCCGTCCCCGATTTGACCCCTCCGCTGGTGGCGCGCGGCGATCGATTGCAAGCGCGGAGCGAGTTGCTCGCCGGGATCGACCGGTTTCGCCGTTCCGCGGAAACCAGCGCCAACGCCGCGGCCAAGTCGGTGAGCGTCTTTCAGCAGAAGGCGTTCGAGTTGATGACGTCGTCACAGACGCGCGCGGCGTTTGACATTCAGCAGGAATCCGCCGAGTTGCGCGAGACGTATGGTCGCAATTCGCTGGGACAATCGTGCCTGATGGCGCGTCGCCTGGTGGAAGCGGGGGTGCGGTGCGTGACGATCGACCACACCAACTGGGATACGCACGACAACAACTTTCACGTGTTGAAGAACGACCTGCTCCCGTTGCTCGATCGAGGGATGGCGGCGCTCTTCCGCGATCTGTACGAGCGTGGCCTGCTGGAGACGACGCTGGTAGTCGTGACGGGGGAATTCGGCCGCACGCCGCGAATCAACCCGAACTCCGGGCGCGACCACTGGGGCCCGGCATTCAGCGTGGCCCTGGGGGGCGGCGGCGTTCAAGGAGGCCGGGTGGTCGGCCAATCGGACAAACGGGCGGAGCGCCCGGAAGGTACCCCGATCGGTCCCGAAGACCTCTCCGCCACGCTCTATCGGCTGCTGGGAATTTCCCCCGACGACGAGTTCTACACCCCAGAAGGCCGCCCGGTGAAGATTGTCAACGGCGGAAAAGCAATCACTGACTTGCTGTAACGGCAAACACGTTTGTGAGGGGGCTGGGGAACGAACATCGGGCTGAAGGATTCCAATGCAATACGGAGTATTCAGAACAATTTGCATCTTGGTCTGCTTGGCTGCGTGCCTGGCGCCGGCGGTGGTCTCGGCTGACGCGCCGGTGGCGATGTATATCTTTCCGGCGGGGGGCCAGCGGGGGACCGAGGTGGAGTTTCGCGTGGGGGGGTTGTACCTGCACGAGGAGTGTCCGTTTGAGATGCTGGGTGAGGGGGTGAATGCCTCTTCGCCGATTTGCAAGACCCGCACCGTCTGGTTCGAAGGGCCGCTCGTTCCACTCCCCGATTCGCAGCAGGCAGAGGATTACCCCAAGGATCTGGCGGGCCGCGTCCGGATTGACGCCAAGGCTGTTCCTGGCACGCGCCCCTGGCGAGTCTGGACGGCGCAAGGCGCCACTGCTGCACGCCCCTTTGTGGTGGGGGATCTACCGGAAACGACGGAGCAGGAGATCGACGGGCGACCGATTCCGTTGGCCATCACCCTCCCGCGAACGATCAACGGACGCATCTTTCCCAGAGAAGACATTGACATCTGGGAATTCGAGGGCCGGGCCGGGCTGCCCATCACCTGCACGGCGTTGACGACGAAGCTCGGATCACCGTTTGAACCGCGTCTGGAAATACGAGACCTGCAAGGCCGACGACTCGCGGAGAGTTCCGACCAGTTTTTGGCGGGGGCCGACGCTCTGGTCCGGTTCGTGCCACCCGTTGATGGGACATACCAGGTGCGGATTCACGACGTCAAATTCGGCGGCCTGCAACATTATGTCTATCGCCTGACAATCACCGCCGATCCCTTTGTCGATCGGGTCTATCCGCTGGGGGGCCGCCGGGGGAGCGTCCTGCGGCTGCAGGCGGCCGGGACACGTCTTCCGCACGAACCGATCGATGTGTTTCTGCCGCCGGACGGTCCTGCGAGCTGGGAGACAACGCTGACCATCGGAGACGCGGTCAGCAACCGCTTCTCGGTGGAGCTCGACGACCTGCCGGAGACACTGGAACAAGGCCCCAATGACTCCCTGGAGCAGGTCGTTCCCGTGGATTCCCCGGTCGTCTTCAATGGGCGTATCGAGCGTCCGGGGGATGTCGATCATTGGGGGTTTCGGGCCGAGAAGGAGCGCATGTACGAAATCGACCTGCGCGCCGCGCGGCTCGGTTCGCCGCTCGATTCGATGCTGATCCTGCTCGATGCAACCGGCAAGGAACTGGCTCGGTCGGACGACATGGCCTCCGGCCAGACTGATTCACAATTGAAGTTCACAGCGCCTGCCGATGGCGTGTTTTACCTGCGGGTCGAGGACCGGCTCGCCTCGCGTGGCGGATCGGCGTTCGCCTACCGGCTGCGAGTGGCCTCTACAGCGGCGCCGGATTTCCGCATACATCTGGCGACCGATGCGCTGTCGCTCAACCGGGGCGCCGAGGCCAAGGTCAAAGTGCGGGTCGAACGGATCGGAGGTTTCGCGGGCGCCATCGAACTTGCCTGCGACGACCTGCCGGGTGGTGTCGCTGTCTCTAACACGACGATTGCCGCCAATGCCGGTGAAAGCGATCTGGCGTTCAAGGCCGAAGCCCACGCGCCGATTGTGGCCAGGAAGCTGGTGATTCGCGGGTCGTCAATGTTGGCCGACGCGCAGATCATCCGATCGGCTCGCTACACGATGACTGCGCTGGGCGAGCCGCAGATCGAGACGCTCCTTCTGGCAGTTTGCGTTCCCACGCCGTTCAAAGTCAAAGGAGTCTATGAAGTCAAATACGCACAGCGCGGCAGTCTGTTTGTGCGGCGCTTTCAGCTCGACCGGGGAGGCTTCGACGGGCCTCTGGAGGTGCGGTTGGCCGATCGCCAGGCGCGGCACCTGCAAGGGGTGACCGGTCCATTGATCACCGTCCCCGCGCGGGTGACGGAGTTCACATATCCCGCCTCGCTTCCCCCCTGGATGGAGATCGGCCGCACCAGCCGGACGGTTGTGATGGCGGTGGGGATCGTGGAAGACCCGGACGGGGCGCGGCACAAAGTGAGCTTCACATCGGTCGCGCAGAACGAACAGATCGTAGCGCTGATCGATCCCGGACAACTGACGTTGGACCTGGATCGCCAGAGCCTGGCCGCGACGGCAGGGAGCATGTCGGAACTATCGCTGCGCGTCGGGCGGGGGGTCGGGGTTGTCGGCGAGGTCCACGTGGAGTTGATTCTGCCGGAACATGTCCAAGGCGTGTCGTGTCAATCACTGACCATTCCCGCCGACGCGGAAACGGGGCAACTCGCCCTGAGTTTTGACCCGAAAAGGGCCGGCCCCTTCAACATGCCGCTCATCGTCCGCGCCACAGCGCGCGCCAGCGATCAATCGCCCGTTATCGCCGAAGCCTCTCTGGAACTGGTTCCCCCCCCGTAGGAGAAGCCTTGTAATTCGTTCCTGCAGGATATGCTGTGGGGAAGCAGGTGCGGAAGGAGAATCCATTGACGAAAATCGTTTCGATCGCTTCCGGAACCCCGCTGAATTACCCATTGCCATCGGGCGTGGCCGTAGAATCGGCAGATGCGGTCACCCACGGACCGGAAGACGAAAGATCATAAGACTCAGCGATTGCGGCCGGCCGGTTCATCTCAAATCGGCGGCTTGATTTTCGACGGATCAATGCCGATGCTGCTCACAGGAGGCGTAGGCCAAGTCTTGCCTTTTTCTCCGCCAGATGGTTAGCTATGACCAGCCAGTGAGGAAGTGTCGCCGTTCCTGTGGGATTCGATGTGAACGCTGATCAGAGATGCCCTGGAGCTGACCTGTCGATCGCCGGGCATTGCGACGATCTGCAAGCACTATTGGAATGGACGGCGGCGGATGAGGCCCGATTGAAGTCAGCCGCGGGATGGCTGGCACCGTCCTTTCCGTCCGTGGTGGAAAGTTTCTACGACCACATCCTCAAGCTGCCCGCGGCGGCGGTCGTGCTGAAGGCGGAACCGTCGCGAATTCCCCGTCTCAAGCAGACGTTGCAGGGCTGGCTGGATGAACTGTTCACGGCGCCCGTCAGCCCGGCCAAACGCGAGCGGCGTTATCAGGTGGGCCGCCGACACGTGGAGCTGCGCCTTGACCTGGCTGATGTCAGCGGAGGCTTTGCCCGGCTGCGAATGGATCTGCTGGCGGCGATCCGGCAATCCGGCCAACCGGCAGAGGAATTGTGGCCGCTGACTGAGTCGCTGAACAAGGCGCTCGATGTCGATCTGGCGGTCATCCAAGGGGCGTACCATGCGGCGGCAACCGCGGAATTGACCGCTGCACGTTTGGAAACCGAGGCTGCCAGCAATGCGCGTTCGCGCTTCCTGGCCAGCACCAGCCATGAGTTGCGAACGCCTCTCACAGCCATTTTGGGAATGATCGAGCTTCTGCTGGATTCTAAGCTCGCGCCCGAGCACCGCTCATACCTGTCAGTGATTCAGCAGTCGGCGGAATCGCTATTGGGATTGATCAGCGACGTGCTGGACTTTGCCCGCCTGGAAGCGGGAAAGCTGACGTTGCAGCCGCGCGAGTTTCCGTTGCACGATACGCTGTGCGGCGCATTGAAGGGCATGACTTTCACGGCGGCCCGGAAGGGCCTGGATCTGTGCGTGGAGGTCATGCCCGAGGTGCCGGAATGGGCGGTGGGAGATCCGGATCGGCTGCGGCAGGTGCTGCTCAACTTGACGGGGAATGCGATCAAGTTTACCGACGCGGGAAGGGTCGTGGTGCGGGCCGAGGCGGACTGCCGAACCCCCCAGTCGTTCACGCTACGGCTGTCGGTGGAGGACACCGGACCCGGCATCCCGGCGGATGAACAGGCGCGACTGTTCCAACCATTCGAGCGGGGCGTGGCTGCGCATCGGCCAGGGGGGACCGGCCTTGGACTGGCGATTTCTGACCGGCTGATTCGGGCGATGGGAGGCCGGATCGTATGTGAAAGCTGGCCAGGTAAGGGGAGCCGGTTCGCAGCGACGGCGGAACTCGGCGTTTCCGCCATGCCGCACGCCGTTCAGAGTTCAATCAATCACTCGTCGGGTTCTCCGTTTTCTGTGATGATTGTCGAGCCGCACGCTCCCAGCCGCACTCTGCACGAAGAACTGGTACGCCGCCGCGGTGGTTCGCCTGTCGCGTGGGACAGCGTGGAAGCGGCATTGCGGCATTGGGCGCACGGCGACCGGATTATTCCTGGCTGGAAAGTAGCGCTCATCGACGCACGCACCGCCAGCCCGCTTTTGACCGACCTGGTGAACCTCTTGTGGTCGGCGCCCTCCCCGCCGCAGCATCTGGTGCTGTTGATCCGTCCGGTTCCCGATGCGGAAGTGTCCGAGTTGGCCCAACGGTTGCGTGCCACGCGCTGCCTGGTGCCTCCGGTGACGCTGGATGAGCTCGATCAGTTGCTGGGGGCGATGCGAGCGCCCAGCGCCGGCCTGGGGACGGCGGGCGATCAAACCGGAGAACGAGCCTCGCGGCTCCGAATTCTCGTGGCCGACGATCAGCTTCACAATCAGATCCTGTTCAGGGAATGGCTGGCGCAGGACGGACACTCCGTCGAAGTGGCTGGCTCGGGAATCACCGCGCTGCAAGCCCTGGAGCGCGCGCCCTTCGATGTCCTGTTGCTCGATCTGCACATGCCGGAACTCGACGGACTGGCGACGGTCGAACGCATTCGCACGCGAGACCGCGCCTCGGCGCGGCATCTGCCGGTGCTGGTCATGTCCGCCGGCATCAGCGACCAGGAGCGGCGGCAGTGCGACGAGATCGGCATTGATGGGTATCTCGCAAAACCCATGCGGCGCAACGAACTGCGGGCGGCTCTGGCCTCTATCGGTGCCCGCCGCGGCAAGCCACTCGACCCCAGCCGGCCCCCCAAGCCGCCAGTCACGCAGGCCGCTGATTCGCTGGGATGGACCCCTCAGATGGCGTTGCCTAATTTGGAGGGTAACGCGCGCTTGCTGCGGCGGCTCTCCGAAGCCCTGTGCGAAGAAGTACCGCAATTGCTGGAACGGCTGCACGCTGCGGTACGGACAGAAGACAGAGAAACCTGGCAATGTACGGCTCACGGATTGAAAGGCGCAATGCAAACACTGGGGGCCGAACAGGCGGCAGCAACGGCAGCCCGCCTGGAATCCCTGGCTGCGTCGTCTGCCACCGTGTCTGCGCCTGTGCGAGCCCTGGTCGAGGAATTGTCGCGACAGGTGACGGCAATCGTCGACTGTTTGCGGGAGTTTTCGCAGACATCGGCTGCTGGAAGAGAGGTTGAGTGATTGGCAGCATACGCAGTCATGATCATGGTAAGGGACAATCGATGGCTAAGATTCTGGTGGTAGACGACATGGCGATGGGACGGCGTCTCGCGGGAGATCTCTTGACCGATGCCGGGTATGAAGTGTTCTTCGCGGTGGACGGACGCGAGGCGCTCCGGCAGATTGAGAACTTGGCACCGGATCTGGTCGTGACCGATCTGGTGATGCCCCAACTGAACGGATTAGAACTGGTTACGGCGCTTCAATCGCAGACCGCGCCGCCCCCTGTGATTATCATGACTTCGCAGGGGAGCGAAGAGACGGCGGTCGCGGCGCTGCAAGCCGGTGCGGCCAGTTACGTTCCCAAACGGCAATTGGCAGCCGAGTTGCACTCTACAGTGCGGCGTGTGATCAATGCCGCTCGCGAACGGCAGCACCACCACGAATTACTCAGGACAATCGAGCGGCAAGACCTTCACTTGGCGCTGCCCGCCGATACGGAACTGATTTCGCCACTGTCGAGCCACCTGTATCATGCCGTTGCCGACGTTTGGGGCGTGCCTCCCTCCGGGTTGTTGCAGCTCTGTATGGCGCTGGAAGAAGCGCTGACCAACGCGCTGTATCACGGCAACCTGGAGCTGAGTTCCGAACTGCGGCAGTGCGGGCGCGAGGATTACTGGCAACTGGCGTCGCAGCGGTGCCGCCTGCCGCCTTACTGCCACCGCCGGGTGTACGTCGCCGGTACGATCACGAAACCTGAGGCGCGCTTTACAATTCGCGACGAGGGGCGCGGGTTCGACCCCGCCGGACTGCGTGACCCCACGGCGGCAGAGAATCTGGAATCGGTCTCTGGTCGCGGAGTGATGCTGATGCGGGCTTTTATGAGCGAAGTCAGCTACAACCCTTCGGGCAACGAGGTCACAATGGTCAAGGTCCGGGACGCGGTTCGACAAAGTCCAGGTGCTTCATGAACGTCCCCCGCAGGCTTGGCCCCGAAATTATCGGATTCAACCGCTATTGCCAGCACAAATAACCCGCGGCGAGATCGCCCGTCGAAGTTTTTTGCAGCAACTTCATTGATTCTTCTTTGATTTCTGATCAACTATTATTCTTGGCATTTGACCTCGGCGTTTCAGGCCGCGGCATGTCCTGACAAGTCTGTGGCACTTCTTCCGGGGACACCCAATGAACGGCATGCAGGGATGCTCAGTCGCAGACAACGCACCTGCCAGGCGACCGTTTCGTCAGGTGGCAGGCGGATTGGCCGAGAGGCTGCTGCGGCTGCGCGAGTCGATGCAGTCGCTGGAACGCGCGGTCGACGTGGAGTCGATCCACGCTCAGCAGCGGAGCAGCGCCCGGAATCTGGTGCATTATGTCGCGCTCCGGCGGCACGATCTGCGGGAATTGCAGGACAACTTGAGCCGTTGCGGACTTTCCTCGCTGGGACGTTGCGAGTCGCACGTGCTCGAAAACGTCGAGACGGTGCTCGGGATTCTGTGCCAACTGGCGTGCGAGCCGGCGGGCTGGAAGCCTATCATGCCGCCTCCCCTGAACTTTTCCGCCGGTCAGGCTCTAATCGAAGGTCGCACCGAACAACTCTTCGGTCAGTGCCCACCCGGGCGCGGGGTGCATATCATGGTCACGATGCCGGCGGCGGCGGCCGGGGACTACCTGCTGGTGCGAGATCTGTTGGCGGAAGGCATGTCGTGCATGCGCATCAACTGCAGCCACGACGGTCCGGCAGAATGGCAGGGGATGATCGAAAACCTGCGCCGCGCGAAACAGGAAACCGGCAAGTGTTGCCGCGTCGCGATGGACTTAGGCGGACCCAAACTGCGGACTGGCCCATTCGAGGTTGACCAAGGGGCGCTCCGCGTGCGACCGGGAGACCGGGTGCTGGTTACGCGGAATGACCCGCGGCGCCGTTTTGCCGGGGAGGCTGCCGACCGTTTGGAAGCACTGCCCCGAATCAGTTGCACGCTGAGTGAAATCTTCAAGACGGTGCGTCCCGGCGAGCGGATGCTGTTCGACGACGGTAAGATCGGCGCGGTGATCCGTGAGGTACATGACGGCGGGCTGGTCGCTGAGATTGCCCGCACCCGGAAGGACGGCGGCAAATTGCGAGCCGACAAAGGGATCAACCTGCCGGACAGCGAACTCGCGCTGGCGGCTTTGACCGATAAAGATCTGCACGACTTGAAGTTTGCGGCAGAGCACGCCGACATTCTCTCGTATTCCTTTGTCCGCCGGCCGGAGGACGTCCATCGCCTGCAAAGCGAGTTGGCAGTGCTGGGCCGGCCGGATATGCCGATCATCCTGAAGATAGAAAACCGGCAGAGCTTCGCGCGCTTGCCGTCGTTGCTGCTGGCCGCCATGCGCAGTCCCCTGGCCGGGGTCATGATTGCCCGCGGCGATCTGGCGGTCGAAGTCGGGTATGAACGACTGGCGGAGGTCCAGGAAGAAATCCTGTGGACATGCGAGGCCGCCCACATGCCCGTTGTCTGGGCGACGCAGGTGCTGGAGCAACTCGCCAAGGAGGGGTTGCCTTCCCGCGCCGAAGTCACCGACGCGGCCATGAGCGTCCGGGCGGAATGCGTGATGCTCAACAAGGGCCCCTACATCCTGGATGCCGTCCGCACGTTGAGTGACATCCTGCACCGCATGCAGGATCATCAGGCCAAGAAACGACCGAGGCTGCGACGCCTGCGCCTGGCAGACGATCTGGCGCCGGCCCCGCTTGGTGGAATTTCCGATGGAATGGATTGACGAAACTGGTGGCACAATCCCAAGATCATCTCCAGAGGACACCGACTATGGATCTGCCGTTGGGAACAACACTACTTGCTGGTTCACCTTCTCCCGCAGGCATTCCCGTTTGCACAGACGCCGCCCCCCCGCGCCCCCGTTGGGAGATGCACGAGGGCCGGACGTTTCCGTTCGGCGTCTCCTGGGACACCCAGTGGCAGGCGTACAACTTCTCGCTTTGTGCCCCCCACGCCCGGCAGGTGAAGCTGCTGTTCTTCACCGAGACCGAGGTGACCCAGCCGTGTGCCCTGTACAATCTAGACTACCACCGTCACAAGTCCGGTGATATCTGGCATTGTCTGCTGAAGAAGGAGTCTCTCAACGGCGCACTGTACTACGCGTATTCGGTTGCGGGGCCGGCCGACGCGTTTCACGGCGGATGGCACGCTTACGATCCCGACAAGCTGCTGCTGGATCCGTACGCGCGGAATGTCTATTTTCCGCCTGGATTCGAACGCGAAGCGGCGATCGGCGCCGGATCAAATATCGGCCGCGCGGCCCTGGCCAGGCTGATTGCCGACGAAGAACCATTTGACTGGACGGGCGACGTGGCGCCGCGTCACGATGGCGATCTTGTGATCTACGAGTTGCACGTGCGGGGGTTCACCAGGCACGTCAGCAGCCAGGTGGCAGCCGCCCACCACGGTACGTTCGCCGGGTTGATTGAAAAGGTGCCCTACCTCCGCGAACTGGGAATCACTGCGGTCGAGTTGATGCCGGTCTTCCAGTTCGAACCTGGTGCGGGCGACTACTGGGGTTATATGCCCTTGAATTTCTTCGCGCCGCACCATCTCTACGGGTCTGTCGCCGGTGTCGACCATCAACACAACGAATTCAAGCAGATGGTCAAGGCGCTGCATCAGGCGGGGATCGAAGTCATTCTGGACGTGGTCTATAACCACACAGCGGAAGGGAACGAACAAGGGCCAACCTATAGCTTCAAGGGCATCGACAACGAGGTGTACTACCTGCCTGCCCACGACTCGCCGGGCGACTACGGCAATTACTCGGGAACGGGGAATTCGTTACGGTGCGCAAATCGTTACGTGCGACAGTTGATTCTCGACAGCATGCGGTTCTGGGTCACGCAAATGCATGTCGACGGATTCCGCTTCGATCTGGCGTCGGTGCTGGTTCGTAACGAAGAGGGGCAAATCGACGGCATGCACCCGCCGCTTTTGGCGGAGATTCGCGCTGACCCGGTGCTGGGGCAGGTTCGGCTGATCGCCGAACCCTGGGACGCACAGGGGGGCTACCTGCTCGGCCGGAGACTGTTTCCAGGCACGCAGTGGGCGCAGTGGAACGACCGCTTCCGCGACGAAGTGCGGCGTTTCGTGCGGGGAGATCAGGGGCTGGTCGCGGCCATGCAGTACCGGCTGTACGGCAGCGACGACCTGTTTCCCCCGGGACCCGAGTTCGCCTGCCATCCCTACCAGAGCATCAACTTCGTCAATTCGCACGACGGGTTCACGCTTTATGATCTGTTGGCCTATGACGGCAAACACAACGACGCCAACGGGCATGCCAATACCGACGGGCCAAATGAGAATTACAGTTGGAATTGTGGCTGGGAGGGAGACCAGGATCTGCCCGCCGAGGTGCGGCAACTGCGAATTCGTCAGGCGAAGAACTTCTCCTGCCTGTTGATGCTCTCCAACGGCACCCCCATGTTCCGGGCAGGAGATGAGTTCCTGCAAACGCAAGGTGGCAATAACAACGCCTACAATCAGGACAACAGTACAAGTTGGCTCGACTGGAGTCGTCTGGAGCAGTTTGCGGGTTTTCACCGTTTCTTCCAGGAGATGATCGCCTTCCGGCGCAGGCATCCAAGCATTTCCCGCAGCCGGTTCTGGGGCGACGACGTCCGCTGGTATGGCACCGGCCGAGTTCTCGATCAGTCATTCGAATCCCATTCGCTGGCGTATTGCCTGCATGGGGCCTCTCAGGGTGACGATGACCTGTACGTGATGATCAACATGTGGCACGAGCCGGTCGATTTTCAGATTCAGGAAGGCGATCCGGGCGACTGGCGATTGGCAATCGACACGGCGCGCGACGAACCGGAGGATCTGTGGCCAGTCGATACCGATGCACCGGTTGTTGCGCAGGCCAACCAGCGGGTCGGCGGTCGTTCGATCGTGGTTTTAACGCGACCTAGGCACCACATCAGGCCTCATGACCTTGAGCGCTGATGTGCGAGGGGCGGTTGTTGAGTTGCTGATTCAGCTTGGGGCCGACCCCAAATCCGAGTACCGCAACACGGAATCGACCCCATTCGCGTCGTGCGGATGGTGAGCGAGACCGGCGCTGACAGATGGATTGGCAAATGGACCTGTCGCGTGAAAGGTGTCCATCGCCGCCAGAACATCTCCCGTCAGCGGAGATCTTGTTCACCATCTACTCAAAATGGATGGGGTCCGTCCACGTCGGTATCCGTCCCACATCGCTGCCGATCTCTTCTCACCATCCGGGCGAGCCGGATGGGGCCGTAGCACAATCCCTTTTGGCCGTCTGGCTGTTCCCCCCAGTTTGTGCGTCGCCGAATCCCGATTCCGGAACAGAATCGTTGACTTGCAGTCGAATCCAGATGGCCCAATTTCTCATTCGTTTGCGCAGCCCAGTCCTACCCTACTTTTACGTGATGCCTTTCCCCCGCTGGCGGCACTCTTTATCCTAGCGGTTCGAATTATCAGGCGAATTGACCCCCTGGGGTCGCTCCCGGTCCGGGAACGGCTCCGATTCACCACGAGGCTCGACTTCATGACGACTGATTGTTGGCGCTCGATTGCCCACTCGGGCTGGTTGCTGGCTCTTCTCTGCTCCGCCGGTTTTGTCGGGGGGGCGACTCGATCCGCGTTGGCAGCGGATGGGCCTTCCCGCTTGACCCTCAAGCCGGGGGACCACATCGCGATCATCGGCAACACGCTCGCCGAGCGGATGCAGCATTTTGGTTCGCTGGAAACGCTGATCCACAGCCGGTTTCCCGAGCATCAGCTCGTGTTCCGTAACCTGGGCTATAGCGGCGACGAAATCGATCTTTCCAAACGGCTGCGGTCGATGGACTTTGGAACCCCTGACCAATGGCTGGCGGGAATCGCTCCCATTCCGCAGACGCAAAAACTCTCCGCCAGGGACCAGGTGGCAGAGAACCGCTTCGAGTTTACCAACACCAAGGCTGACGTCATCTTCGCCTTCTTCGGCTACAACGAATCGTTCGCCGGTCCGGCGGGACTGGCGTCGTTCAAAACGCAGTTGGAAGGCTTCGTCCGGCACACCCTGGGACAAAAGTACAACGGCGAAAGCCCTCCGCGGCTGGTTCTGTTCTCACCCATCGCTCAGGAATTGGTCGATCCAGCCAATCTTCCCGGCGCAGAGGCGGTCAAGGCCGCCAATCTCCGTTTGGCCGCCTACGTCCAGGCGATGCAGGAAGTCGCCGTGGCACAGAATGTTCCGTTTGTCGACCTGTTTGCGGCGACGACCGAGTTGTACAAGAAGTCCGCAGGACGCCCGTTGACGATCAATGGCATTCATCTCAATGCCGATGGGGACAAGGCAGTCGGGCAGGCGATTGATCAGGCGCTGTTCGGCCCGCGTCGGACGCCGGTGGTCGAGCCGGAGTTTCAAAGGCTGAGGCGCGCTGTCAACGAAAAAAACTTTTACTGGTTCAACCGGTATCGCGCCACCGACGGGTTCTCAACGTATGGAGACCGGGCGTTTCTCAAATTCTCTGAAGGCCCCGGCGGCTACGGCGAAGGGAGATCGAACTACGGTACGGTGCAGCGCGAACTGGAAGTGCTGGACATCATGACGTCGAATCGGGACGCCCGCGTCTGGTCGCTGGCCAAAGGTCAGGATGTGCAGGTCGAAGACAAAAACCTGCCGCCGTTCTTCCCGGTGATTTCCAACAAGCCCGGTCCGCTGGAAGGAGGAAAGCATGTCTTTCTGGGAGGCGAAGAGTCACTTGGCAAAATGACTGTCCATGCGGGACTGAAAGTGACGCTGTTTGCCTCCGAGGAAAAATTCCCCGAACTGGCCAATCCAGTGCAGATGGCGTTCGACACGAAGGGGCGATTGTGGGTCGCCGCCTGGCCCACCTACCCCCACTGGAAACCGACCGAGGAGATGAACGACAAGCTGCTCATCCTGGAAGACACCAACGGGGATGGCCAGGCGGATGTCTGCAAGACGTTCGCCGGGGATCTCCACAATCCCACTGGATTTGAATTCTGGAGCGGCGGCGTCCTTGTGTCACAGGGGCCGGACATTTTGTTTCTCAAAGACACCAACGGCGACGACAAGTACGACGTGAAAGACCGGGTGGTCCACGGGCTGGACACCGCCGACACGCACCATACGGCCAACAGCTTCGTCCTCGATCCGGGGGGAGCGCTCTACTTTCAGGAAGGGACGTTTCATCATACGCAGGTGGAAACTCCCTGGGGACCGCCGCGGCGCGTCGCCAACGGCGCCGTCTTTCGTTACGAGCCGCGCTCCCAGAAATTCGACGTGTATGTTTCGTTCGGCTTCGCCAATCCGCACGGCCATGCCTTCGACCGGTGGGGACAGGACTTTGTTTATGACGGGACCGGCGCCGATCCGTTCCACGCCGTCCTGTTCTCCGGCGACATCGACTACCCGCACAAGCACGGTCGTCCGCCGCGCGTGTATCAGCAGCGAACTCGTCCCTGTTCGGCAATCGAGATTCTCCGCAGCGGCCACTTTCCCGAAGAGTTTCAGGGCAACCTGCTGGTCAACAACGTGATCGGTTTCCAGGGAATTCTGCGATACAAGCTGCAGGACCAGGGGTCGAGTTTTTCCGCAGTGGAGGCCGAACCGATTCTCTCCTCCTCCGATCCCAGTTTTCGACCGGCGGACGTCGAGATCGGTCCGGACGGAGCGATCTGGTTCACCGACTGGCAGAATCCCATCATCGGCCACATGCAGCACAACCTGCGTGACCCCAGTCGCGACCGGTCGCACGGCCGCGTCTACCGTGTCCATTGCGAAGGGCGCGCCTTGCTGAAGCCGACCCCCATCGCCGGGGAGCCGATCGACCGGCTGCTGGAGTTGCTGAAGTCTCCTGACGACCGCGTGCGGCATCGGACGCGAATCGAGCTCAGCGGTCGCCCCTCGCGCGAGGTGATTGCTGCGGCCACCGCCTGGCTGAAACGGCTCGATCCCGCCTCGGCCGACTACGAACACCACCGGCTCGAAGGCTTGTGGCTGCATCAGAGCCACAACGTGGTTCAACCGGAACTTCTGCGGCAGGTGTTGCGTTCGCCCGACTTTCAGGCCCGTGCGGCGGCGACCCGGATCGTGCCGCACTGGAAAGACCGCCTCGACAAGCCGCTCGACTTGCTGCAAGCGCAGGTCAATGACGAACACCCGCGGGTCCGGTTGATGGCAATCTGGGCCTTGAGCTACTTTCAGGGGGCCGACGCGGTGGCGGCCGCCGACCTGGCGGTGGAGTCGCTCGTCCATCCTCAGGATGAGTACCTGAAGTTCCAGCTCGACGAAACGATGAAGACCCTCGATCGGCGAAAGGGAGCCCAGTGAGGAGTGCGTCCTCTTTCGGCCGGCGGCTTTGGCTCGCGGGGATGGTCTGGCTGATCGGTGCGGGGCTGGTTCCCTGGGGGATGCTCCGCGCCGCCGATCCCCCCCCTTCGGCGGTCGGGTCGTTGCTGAAGCTGTATCAGAGCGGACGACTTCCCGCCGAGCGCCAGCCGGCGGTTGTGGAGATGATCTGCAATCGCGGCAACGAGCACGACCTGCGGATTGTGTACGAGCGCGTCTTGCAGCCCGACGGAATGGCCGGTCCGCTGCGTCTGAAGGCGCTGGGCTGGCTGTCGGAAGCGGCCCGCACGCGAAAGGTGAAACCGGCCGGCGACTTGGCGCAACTGGCGGAACTGGTCGAGTCAGGCGATGCGCCGCTTCGACTGGCTGCGGTCCGCCTGGCCGGGACTCTGGCGATTCCCCAGGTGTCCGGCCAACTCCGCCAGTTGGCCGCCGATCGGGACGCTCCGGAGGAGTTGCGGCAGGCGGCGATCGCGGCGCTCACGTTGATCGGAGGGGACGAGAATCGCGAGACGCTGCGGCAGCTAGCGGTGCAGGCCAGTTCCGTCGCGACCCGGATGCAGGCGGTAGCCGCCATGGCCGGTTTTGACCTGCCCGCCGCAGCGGTGGAAGGGGCCGCGCTGTTGGCGGGCGCCTCTCCCGAAGACGATCCGGCCTTGTTGCTCGACGCGTTTTTTGATCGCAAGGACGCTTCCACGCTTTTGGCGCAGGCCCTGGGGAAACACAAGCTCTCGCGTGACGTCGCCAAGCGGGCACTGCGTTATATGTACTCGGTCGGACGAAGCGACGCGGACCTGTCGGCCGTGTTGAGTGAGGCGGCGGGAGTCGTCGTCGATCCACCGCCTCCCACCCAGGAAGAGGTCGCCAACCTGGTGCGTGAGGTCTTGGACCATGGAGACGCCGCGCGCGGCGAAAAGGTCTTTCGCCGCGCCGACTTGAGCTGCATGCGCTGTCACAGTCTCAATCGGGCGGGGGGACAGGTGGGACCAGACCTGAGCGCCGTGGGGGGCTCGTCGCCGGTTGATTACATCGTCAACTCGGTGCTGAATCCCAATCTGGCGGTGAAAGAACAGTTCGTAACGCGCGTCATCGAAACAGCGGATGGCAAAGTTTTGACCGGGATCCTCATCGACCGTGACGAGTCGCGGGTGCGGATCCGGGACGTGCAGGGGAAGACTCTAATCATCCCCACCGCTGACATTGACGCCGAAGGGGAGGGGGCCTCGATGATGCCCTCCGGCCTCACCAAATTCCTGACGCACGCCGAATTGCTCGATCTGGTGCGGTTTGTTTCCGAGCTGGGAAAACCGGGAGAGTATGCCGTTCGACCGGCGACGACCATCCAGCGATGGCGCGTCTTGCAGCAACCGGCGCCCGAACTCATCGACGGAGTTCCGCACCTGGAAATCCTCCGGCAACATGTGCTGGACTCTCCTCCTGAAGCGTGGGGAGCGGTTTATGCCACCCACTCCGGACGCTTGCCGCTGGATGAATTGCGTTCCAACCGCCAGCCTCGGACCGTTCTTTTGCGCGGCGAATTCCAGGTTTCCGATGCGGGGCAGGTTGCAGTCGCCATCACTTGCAGCGAGAAGTTCCAGGTCTGGATCGATTCGCAGGGGTTCGAGTCCGCCGCACAGTTTACCGTCACTGCAGAACCGGGCCGCCACCTGGTGATCATCCGTGTGGAGATTTCGGATCGAGCCCAACCGGAATTGAAAGTGGAACTGACGCGACCGGCTGGTTCGCCGGTGCAGTTTGAGGTCGTCGGGGGAGCGTAGCGAGGGAGTGGAGAGTAGACAGTGGATAGGGGATTGTAGCAGTGGGGGCGGGCTATTCGTTGTTGCGTCTTTGTTTTCTCCAGGCGGTGAGTTCTTCGCGGAGTTCGGTGGAGAGGGACAGGCCGGGGGGATCGGAGAGGCGGAACATCACGCCGTCGATGTCCGCCAGGGCGGGGAGCCATTCCTCGGGATGCAGGCTGGCGTGGCGCGTCTGCAATTCGTCGTAGGGGACTTTCCCCTCGGCCGCGTACAGCGTCGCCAACACAGGCGCGCAGCGCGCCGCGTCGATTCGCGAAAGTCGGTACGCTTTGGCCCCCATCCGGACTGCCGCAAACACCAGCCCCGGCCCGATCAAGAGGAACGACAGGAACATTTTGACAAACGACACCGCCGTCTTGGGACCGGCAGCCAAATGCAACAGGCCATAGCCCGTTGAGGCGGCCGCGATCGACGCAAAAAACGGGCTATTCCCCTCTTCAAAACTGTAATTCTCCAGCCGGTGGCGTGGGATCAGGATTTGGAGCAAAAACAGCACCCCTATGCCGATCATGGGGCCCCAAAACCCCATCGAACGATTGAACATGAAATCCAACGAAACCACCCGAACCAACGCCACGTAGATGGCCCAGTACGTAAAGAACAACGCAATGGCCGCCGCCATCAGCGTCCCAGCGGCTGCCAAGATCATCAGCCCACTCCACCGGCGGCACCTGGCAGTCAACCATTCCCGGATCCATTCAGTCTTCGCGTCAGACTTCATTTTCAGTTTCCAGTTGCCCTAGCGCTTAGCCCCTATCCACCCTTCACCAGCCCCGTATTGTGCTGGAAGAACAGCACCTCATCGCCGTATCTGGAGGCGACGAAGCGTGATTCGGTGATCAGTCGGCCGATCGGCTGGAGCGCGCCCCCTTCGGTTGCTCGGGCTGAGATGTCGTAGAGCGCCGTTCCGGGAGGAATCGCTTTGAGCTTCAGGCGGTAGTCGGGGGTGGGGGCGGAGGAGGTTTGCGCGTCGGCGGTGGGTTGAAACACGAGTTCGTCGGGGATGACAGGGTTGGCGACGGGGGCGCCGTCCGATTCTGTTTCGGCCAGATGATTGACCGGGATTTTGTTCCACGAGAGGCCGCGGGAGGGGATTTGTTTCACGGCCTTGGTGAACATGATTTTGACTGCCCCGAGCACCAGGCCGCTGAACGGAGGGAGAATGGTTGAACAGGGACGGGCAAAGACGTTGGCATCGGCACCCTGCCCCTCCAGATTGGGAATGCAAACCACGTTGCGCGAGGGATGCCCTCCCACCAGGATCTTGAGCCCCATGCCGGGAGTGAAGCTCCGGGCGGGAAGCGACAGGCCGATCCGGATCAAGCCGATTCCGCCGGTTCTCAGCACCCCCGTGAACGGATTCTCCGGAACCGCTTCCCAGCGAACCTGGCAGACGGTGCCATAGGGATGGACGATTTTCTTGCGTCCCGCAGGGAGCTCGTCCCCCATGTGCTCAAAGGTCTGCCTCAGAAACCGGACGCTGAACAGGCCATGCACTGTGGCCCGCGCGACGAACGCCGGATAGCTGATGTTCGGGAGCGCGTCATCCGCGTACTCATCGGCGAGGAGGTTCTGCCACAAAAGTCCGCGTTTGGCGTCGGCAGTCAGCGTCTGGTAGTCGGAAGGGAGGGGAGGCATGGAGCGGCGCGATTGCAGGACGATCAGGAAAGCGAGGTCAACAGCGCGCGGGCGGAGACGAGTTCGGGAGTCTTCAGCCCCTCTTGAAACCATCCCAGGCAGTCCGCCAGCAGCCGGGGACTGTCCCCCGGCGTTCCGGCGTTCAACCGCAGCCGAATCATCCGCAGGATGATCCGCAGTTCGAGTGATCGGGCGCCTTGCCGCCGCGCGACGGCCAGCGCCTCTTGGAAGCGCCCTTCGGCTGCTGCCGGGGAGGCATCCCACTCGAATTCGGCCTGCAGCGCCAGCAGTTCCGACTCGGCAAACCGGGAGTTGGTGGACTGGATGTGGGCGAAGCCCTGGGTAAGAGTCTCGCGTGCCGGTTCGCGGCGATCAATTCGCCACAGCGCCTCCGCCAGGCAGCCGTAGTAGTGCGCGATCGTGACGCGCGCGCCGGTCGCCTGCACCTCTGTCAGTCCGCGCGACAACAATTCCACTGCCCGTTCGCATTCTCCCGCCTGCAGGCACGCGGCGCCCAGCGCCAGGGCGCCCATCCCGTTCCAAAAGGGAAACCCCTGCTGCGTCGACAGGGCGATCTCCCGCTGCGCCATCGCACGCGCCTCTTCCGTCAGGCGACATTGCAACAGCAAAAACGTGCAGTTGTAAATTCCCAGGGCGCTTGTGAGTGGATGGTTCAGCCGCTCCAGCAGGGACACCGCCTCGCGCCCCAGCCGCAGCGCCTGATCGGGAAAGCCCAGATACCATTTGGGAAGCGCGGCATAGCACAGCAGGCCCACCCCCGCGTTCTGCCCGGTGAAGCGGGCGTGCAACAGGCTGGGCTCCTCCTCCCAGCAGGCAA
The DNA here is from genome assembly GCA_046152955.1 of Planctomycetales bacterium. Classification (GTDB taxonomy): domain Bacteria; phylum Planctomycetota; class Planctomycetia; order Planctomycetales; family Planctomycetaceae; genus SIAF01. The sequence goes on from JBJXGA010000099.1 coordinate 26,267, forward strand.
ATCCCGCCAGACCGTGGGTCGCGGCGTCGGCAAACTGCCCCAAATAGAAGGATGAACAGGCGGGCGCAAAATGCGCTTCGGCAAGCTGCCCGCGATCGTCGGCCACCTGGGCCATCGCCACCAGTTCCTGCGCCAACCCGTGGCATTGATCGAGGTCTTCGCGAATGAACCGCCAGGCCCACATCCCCCACAGGGTGTAAAACCGGGAGACGGAATCCCCCAGTTGCTCGCACAGCGTGCGGGCGCGGGTCAACACCCCTTCGACTTCGGGGGCCGAATACCCGCGGGCCGCCATCAGCGAGGCGCTGAGCGCCAACTGCACCCCCAGCTCGATCCGATCGCGCTGGGCCGAGGGAGGAGTCTGGAGCAGCAGGTCCAACCCCTTCTGAAACTGATTGATCGCTTCGCGGTGTGCCGAGAGCGATTGCGAGCGCTGCCCGGCCCTGGCCCAGTAATCCACCCCTCGTTCGATCGCCCCCGCTTCGGAGAAGTGTTGGGCCAACAGTTCCGGCTGCGTGGCGGCGACTTCCGGAAATTGCCGTTCCAGCACCTCCGCGATCCGCAGATGAAACTGCTGGCGGCGCTTTTTCACCAGCGAATGATAGGCGGAATCCTGGATCAGCGCGTGCTTGAAGATGAAACTGGCGTCGGGAATCGTCCCCTTTTGGAACAGCAACTCGGCGCGGACGAGCTTTTCGAGTTCGACCGCCAGTTCTTCCGCGGGGAGTTCGCACACCGCCGACAGCAGGTGGAACGTGAATTCGCGACCGATCGCCGATGCAAGCTGCGCCACTTCGGGATTGCTCGCCATCCGTTCCAGCCGCGCTACCAGCAGATCCTGCAGCGAAGCGGGGATGCCGCTGAGCACGACCGATTCGCTGAGGTTTGCCGGGCGATCGAGGACGCCCGACTCCATGATCAGATTGGTGAATTCCTCAATGAACAGCGGCACCCCGTCGGTGCGGGCGACAATCTGATCGACCAGGACATCGGGAATGTCCCGGCGGCTGGTGCGGCGCTTCATGATCTCGGCAATCTGCCGCCGGGTGAGCCGATTGAGGGCGAGCTGCGTCTGGTGCGGTTTGCTCTTCCAGGGGGTTTCGAACTCCGGGCGAAACGTCAAAACGCTCAGCAGGCGACCCGATTCAAACTGTTCGACGTGCCGTCCCAGAAATTCCAGCGTCGACGGATCGACCCAGTGCAGATCCTCGACAATGAACAGAACCGGCCGCTGCTGCGCGAGCCGCGCCAGCCAAACATGCAGCAGGTTGTGCGTCAGCTCCCGCTGTTTCTGCGGTGAGAGATCCAGCGGCGCCTGGTCAGGTCCCAGGGGCACCGTCAACAGCGCGGTCAGCAGCGCGACGTTCTGCGCGGAGTCCAGGTCGAGCTCAGCCAAAGCACCGGTCAGCTTCTTCAAACGCAGGGGGGGATCGGGCGTATTGTCAAAATCGAGCAGCCGGTTCAGATACTCTGTGGCGGGGAACAGCCCCGTGTTTTGATGGTAGGCGGAACAGCGAAACTCGATGACGGCCGGCCGCTCTCCGAAGTCTTCCCGGTCAACGTGTTCGCGGATTTCGCGAATCAGCCGCGATTTCCCCAGTCCGGCGTCTCCAATGAGCAACACGACCTGCCCCAGTCCCTCCTGCGTCTGTTCCCAGCGATCCTTGAGGATCGAGAGTTCGGTGTCGCGACCCACGAGGGGGGTCAGATTCCCAGGGTCGGTCAACTCGACCCGATTGCGCGAGGGGGCCGCTTTGGTCACGCGGAACAGTTCCACTGGTGCGCTCACGCCGCGAATCTGCTGCGATCCGGCGGGCTCGGTCTCAAAGAAACCCGCGACGAGCCGCCGTGTGGCGGCCGTGATCGTCACTGCGCCGGCCGGAACCAGCAACTCCAGTCGCGCCAGAATGGTGCTGGCGTCCCCTACCAGCGAAATCGAGCCGGAATCTTCTTCTCCCCGTTCTTCGGCGACGACATCGCCGGTATGCACCACCGCCCAAGTGGTGGCAGCGGCCCCCAGCGAGCGGGCCACGCGTTCGTTCCATTCGGCCAGTTCCTGCATGAACCGGAGTGCCGTCCGGACCGCCCGCTGCGGGGCATCTTCGTACGCCTGCGGGTATCCGAAGCAGGCAGTCACCGACTGTCCCGACGTGGGAAGATCGCGTCCGCCGAACGCCGTGATGCACTCGCGACACCAGACGGCGAACTCAGAGGCCAGTTCGTGCTGGCTGTCGGAATCGAGAGCCCCTCCCTGTTCCAGCGGTTGGACTTCAAACGACAGCGACAGGAGCGTCAACTGGCGGCGCTCCGCTTCGCGGCGGCGTCGGCTTTGCGAGGTGCCCCCCACCGACTGGCTGTTGGGACGCGGCGTGTGCTGACTCGATGAATCGGCCGTCGCCGCAGCATCGCCGGTCGCGATCGTCTCTTCCAGCAGAATCCCCGCGGCGTGGGATTCCGGAGCGGGTTTGGGGGCCGTGATTTGTCGCAGTGCAGCGGCAAAATCGCTGGCTGTGGTGTAGCGGTCGTGCTGCTTCTTGGAGAGCGCCTTGAGGCAAACCTCTTCCAGCGCCGCGGGGATGTCGGGATTGAGTTGCCGCATCGGCTGCGGCTCGTCATGGCGAATCTTCTCGAACAGTTCCGTCAGGGTGTTGGCTCGAAACGGCACGCGGCCGCAGATGAGCTGATAAAGCACGACCGCCAGGCTGTAGATGTCGGACCGCCCGTCAATCCGGCTCACCTGGCCGCGCGTTTGTTCGGGGGACATGTAGGGGGGCGTGCCAGCCACCAGGTCGCGATCTCCCGTCGCCTCCAGATCGGTGAGGGCCAGTCCAAAATCGAGGATCACCGGCCGCCCGTCGGTGGTGATCATGATGTTCGCCGGCTTCAGGTCGCGATGGATCATGCTCTTCATGTGGGCATGGGCCAGTGCGTCGGCGATGCGGGCGACCAACTCGACCGCCTCCTGCCATCCGGGGCGGGAATGCCGCAAGCGTTCCTTGAGACTTGTCCCTTCCAGGTACTCGGTGACGATATAGCAACGACCATCCTGTTCGCCAAAGTCGTGGATGGCGAGGATACCAGGGTGGTGGAGTTGCGCCAGCCGCCGCGCCTCGGCGATGAATTCCACCGCCTGCGTGGCGGTGCGCTTTTCCTGCGGAACCTTGATGGCGACCGGCCGATCGAGCGTTTCATCGTGCCCGACGAAGACCGTCCCGAACCCCCCCTGGCCCGCTTCGGCAATCACTCGGTAGCGGCCAAAGGTCGCCGGACGTTGTTCCGTTGGCTTGGCGCCCGCGATCGCGGGGGAGGGGGGCCGAAGGGGAGGGGACTCTGGAGGGGGCAAGTGCGCCGTCATGCTCTCTTCCACGAATACCTGCGTCAGCGAAAGCGGATCGGACGTGCGTTGCGATTCCGCGTCGTGAGCCACGGGTGGAGCGTCGGAATGGCTGCTTGTCCGGGGCTCGGGCAAGGGCTCATCGGCAGTGGTGTGTTGCGGATCCACGATGTGACTGACGCGGGACAATTGTGGCAGAGCCGGGGGGCAGGACGTTTCCTGAGGGGATTTCGAAAGGAACGCCAGGCGGTGGGCGCCTCCCGGTGAAAGGCAGCTTCTCAATCAAATGTTGATGCTCTGGGGAACCCCGGCCGGCGACAGGTATTCATAGGGGCGCCGCGACTGGTTGCGCTGGCTGATCGTGGTTCCAATCTCTTGAAGCGCCTTGTGGAACTTGGCCAGAGGCGCTTTGACGCGACCGTCGCGAAAATGCAACAGGCCGTATTGCCCCAGGGTGGTGTAGTGGATTCCTCCCAGAAGGAACCCCAGGTTGAGTTGCAACTCGGCCATGTCGAGTGGGGGGAGCATGGCCAGGTAGTCCGCCTCGGTTGCTCCCTGCTTGGCGGTCGGCGCCGGCGTGTAGCCGGCCAGCGGCAGGTTGGGAACGTAACTCATCAGGTCGAACTGCGGGAAGTTGACCGCCGCGTGCTGAACGCTGCTGGTGTAGATCACCGTGGCGACAATGTCGACGAGCCGGGATCGGCTCCCCAGCACCGCGTCATTTCCCAGGCCGTTGATCCGCCCGCCGTCCTGCGCCTTGAGCTCCGTGTACCAGGCTTGCAGTTCGAAGTCTCCCGCCAGGTCGGCCTCGCTGATGTAATACAACCCCACGTACTCCTCGACCCACTGATGGATGGCGTTCCAATACAAAAGCGCGTCGTCGCGATACGGATATTCGGGAAGGCATCCCGCATCGTCGACCCCGCGGGCGGCCAGTCCTTTCGGCAGTTGCGCTTCGTCGAAGGCGGTTTGCACCGCTTTGACCACGGCGCCGCGACTGGTCCGCAGCGATCCTCCCATCAGCTTTTCGACTCCCCCTTTGCTGGCGATGAGCTGCTTCCAGGCGGCGTCATTGATCGCCAGCGTCCCTTCGAAATGCGGTTTGAGCAGGATGTACAATGGATGCGACGGCGCGAGCTGGCGGAAAGTCGACACCACGAACGGCTCCATCAACAGGTGCGTCCGTCCCAGGTGGGTCATCGCTTCATGCACGTTGCCGTCGGCGATTTCGACGATCGTCTTGGCGATCAGCCAGTTGTATCCGTCGCGCGGATTGAAGATCGGATTGTCGGCGGCCGCGCGCTGCTGGCATTGAATCGCCACTGGCATCAGCCGCTTCGATTTTTTCTCCACGACAAACAGCGCCAACGGAGCGTAGACGTATTTTTGACCGTGCGGATAATCTCCCAACTCCGCGCCGTCCAGGATCGCATAGTCGGCCAAATACAGTCGTCCTTCCGCCAGAGCCGCCGCCAGCGAGTCCGAGGGATCGACCGTCGCCAGGTCGGCGTCGGTCGCCGCCAGCCGCGAGTCAAGCGCCTTGAGCCGCTGGAGCATCACCGGGTTGGGGCCGGCGACTCGCATCGCGGCAAACACGGCGTCCTCCTGGAAGTCCTTGGCAATCGGGGGAAGCCCGATCTTGCGGAACAAATGGGCATAGTCCTCCAGCGACTGCGGACGCTCCACGTTCTCGGACAAGCGGCTTTGGAACCGCAGCGCTTCATCCACCAGCGACTTGATCGAGACGAACTCCGCTTCGGCGCGCCGCAGCAGCTTCCCCAACAGCGTGTGCTTCGCCAGATGGAATTCGCGATGGTCCTTGGCCTTTTCGATTTCGGCCATATTCGCCAGCCCCAGCAAGACCTGCTCGGCGACCTGGACGACCCAGCGGTGGGCGAATTCGTCCTGCAGGGGAACCCGATCGACCATCGCCAGGGGTGAGACGTGGGTGTAGTCGTAGCGGTACAGCTTGCGCGCCACGTCGAGTTCGACCCGCCGCGGCAAACTGAGCGGATCCTTTTGCGGAATGAAAGCTGACATGCAGTTGCCCCTGGAGGAGGAGGTGGGGCTGACGCTCGACCGGGAAATCGGCGGGAAACAGCCCTCAACGAGCATACAAACTGGGGGACCGCTTCGCCACTGCCGAAGGAGCGTTTGCTTGACGGGCCGGAAGGTCGCGCCAGCGGTCCGATCGCCAGATCATTTCTTCCCGGTCGAGAACAGTTTCTCGTTGGCCGCCTTAATTTTGGCCCCTTTGGCCGCCACCGGGACCGTGATCGGCAGGCGGAGAACCTTGGGGGGGAGACACTGTGTCTCATTGCACGCCTGGTACGTGACTTCGATCGTCAGCGTTTCCTCCATTCTGGCGGCGGCTTCGGGAACCTCCAGCAAACCCAGGATTTGCACTTTGCCGTGGTACTGCAGCATCGGCTGGTCCCCTTCCTCCCGCGGAACTTTTTTCCCGACCGGATACCGCACCTTGGTCAGCTCCGTTCCTTGTTCCGACGACACTGCCAGCTCCGTGGGAAGCTCGAATTCCGGGTCGCCCGAGGGATTGGCGTTGAGGTGCCACCCCTCGGCGATCTGCAATTGCACCAGCACTTTGCACGTCCCTCCCGCGGGGAGTTCTTCCAGCGCCAGGAACACCCGGCCCGTCACTATTTCGGGCTTCTTGCGCGGCTTGGCCCCTCCCGCTGCCGGTCGTTCTCCCTTCCCCTGCACCAGGACGATCTCTTCCTCTGCCTTTGAGTCGGACGCCTGCTCCTTCGCCAGCAGCACGGCCGCCTCGGGGGCGATTCCCAGGCGCATCGGCTTCGGCCGATTGCGGCTGCTGGAGGGATCGGCCAGGTTGAGATACTCTTCCAGCGCCAGCGCCATATGCGCCAACCCCGAGGGGGCGTCTTCCATCAGTGGCACAAACACCTCCAGGCACTCCCGCGCCCGGTCCCGGTACTCCGGTTGCTGGTTGAGCGCGGCCAATCGGAGCAGATTCCGAACGGTGACGCTGTTCCCCGAGGGCAACACCGAGTCGTAACCGTTCTTCGTGCGTGCCAACAGCGTTTCATGGTGGTGCGCGGTGAAGAAACAGCCTTTCCCCGCCGCGTCCCAGAACAATTGCAATTGCTGATCGATCAGTTTTTGCGCAGCAGTCCCCCATTTTTCATCGCCGGTCGCCAGACGCAGCGCCAACAGCCCATCGATCAGAAAGGCATAGTCGTCGAGGTATCCATTGAGTTTGGCCTGCCCGGCCCGATAGCTGCGATAGAGCCTTCCTTTGTCATCGCGCATTTCGACCAGAATGAACTGGGCTGCTTTGGCCGCCGCCTGAGTGTACTCGGGGCGCTCCAGGATCACTCCCGCTCTGGCCAGGGCGCGGATCATCAGTCCGTTCCAACTCGTAAGGATCTTGTCGTCGCGCGCCGGTTGGGGCCGCTTCTGGCGCGCCGCCAGAAGCTTCTGCCGAATTGTCGCCAGGTCGCGCTCCAGCTTTGGCGCCGGGGTTTTGAGCTGTTTGGCCGCATCGTCGATCGTCATGACGCGCTCCAGGACGTGCCCCAGTTCGAAGTTCGCCTTCCCTCCGGTCCCATACACCAAGCCGCACGCCGCCAACTCCTCCTGCGAGAGCACGTCGGCAAGCTGCTGGTCGGTCCAAACATAGGACAGTCCCTCGACGCCGTCGGCGTCGGCGTCCAGCGCCGAATAGAACGCTCCCTGCGGATCGGTCAACTCGCGGAATACAAACTCGATGATCCCCTGCGCGACATCCCGGTATTCCGCCTGCCCGGTCTGGCGGAACGCTTCGACATACACGTCGGTCAACTGCGCATTGTCATACAGCATCTTCTCGAAGTGCGGCACGCGCCAAAAGCGGTCGGTGCTGTAACGATGAAAGCCTCCTCCCACATGATCGTGGATGCCGCCGGCTGCCATCTTGTCGAGCGTCTGCAGCAGCATCTTTCGCGACGGTTCATCGTCGTGTTGCTTGGCCTGATACAGCAGGAGCCCCAACTTGGCCGGGACCGGGAATTTGGGCCGGTCGGGATTCCGGCGATCGAAGCCAAACCCGCCATACTCCTGGTCGAATCCCGCCGCCAGACTCTTGAGCACCGGCTTCAGCCGATCGCGATTCAGCTCCGGCGCAGCGAGCGCCGCGCGGGGCCGGCTCGCCTGCCGGACCGCTTCCGAGAGAATTTCGGCGTTCTTCTCCATCTGCGGCCGCGCCTCGGTCCACGATTCGACCACGCGTTTCATGAGCGTGTCGAACCCGGTGCGTCCCTCTTCGTCGTGGGGGGGGAAATAGGTTCCCCCTCCCAGGGGGCGCCCTGTCGGGGTCAGAAAGATCGACAGCGGCCAGCCTCCGCTCTGCGGCGAACCGATCGCCTGGTAGTACATCTGAATTGCCGTCATGTAGATGTCGTCCAGGTCGGGGCGTTCCTCGCGATCGACCTTGATGTTCACGAAGTGCTCGTTCATGTACCGGGCGACTTCCGGATCGGAAAAGACTTTCTTCTCCATGACATGGCACCAGTGGCAACTGCTGTAGCCGATCGACAGAAAGATCGGTTTGTCCTCCTGGCGCGCCTTTTCGAGCGCCTCGGGGCCCCACGGATACCAGTCCACCGGATTGTGGGCATGCGACAAGAGATAGGGGCTGGTCTCGCGGGCGAGCCGATTGGAAGCCCCCTTGGCCCCCTTCTCCGGCGGTGTGGAATCGGCATCTCCCTCCGGTAGGGCGCACCCCAACAGGATCACTCCCCCGGCAAAAGCGATCGCCAGCATCCAGGCGGCGAACCGCGCGCCGGAAGTGGGGGCTGCGGCCGTGCCGCGCCTCCCGCGCGAACGCCGGTTCCCCGTGCGGCGAGGGGCCTGACGGGCCTGTTGAGAAGCTTGAGAATTCACTGCTGGCAACGCATCCATTCGCTGTCGTCCTTGTCACGAATCCCCCGCGCCCCCTGGACCTTCCGGAGCCGGGCCAGACACCAGCAAAAGTGTATTCGAAACGACGTTCTGTGTCGCTAGGAGTTTTTGCCCCCCCGTAGCGGGATTTCTCAGAAATCCCGTCCAGCAAAGGCTCCAATCGCAAACCAAGCGGCTCACAATCAAGCATTCGGGTTGTCGATCAACGGCTTCAGGCGAGACGCCAAGTCTGATGGCAGCCGTGCCAGCATCGACTCTTCTACCAGGCCGGCTTGGATCAGATCCAGCAAATGGACCTGGTCTTTCAGACGGAACGAAGTCAATTTCATCCGGACCAGGGATTCGAGCGCAATAAACCGGAAGTTCTCCGTCCGCTCGCATTCGTCCAGATTCGGCGTTTCGTAGGGATCCTCCGGGCGCACCTTTTCTCCGGCAAAGAGCACATGGACGCCATCCCGAGCTTTTCCGGATCGGCTTTCGAGGAACATTTCGATTCCAGCCGCATGCCGCGAAACCAGTCCGGCCCCTTCGAAAGCCGCTTTGACTTGCTCGAAATCGACACGTCGGATGAGAATATCGACGTCGCGCGTGTAGCGCACAAGACTCTCATCCACCCGCGACACCCAAGCTGCAACCGCGTGGCCTCCGATGACGGCATAGGGGAGTGCCGCCTGTTCCAGCACTGCCGTCGCCCGCAACAATCTGTCTCGGACCTTGTCCACAGCCCGGTCCATCCTTTCCACAGAGATCGTTCCCCAGTCGTTCGGCATGCATCGATTGTAGCTCACAAAGCCACGGACTTGAAGCAAAGTCGTCGGCCCGCTTTTCTCGGGGCTCCTCAGAAATCCCGACCAAGCAACCCGCAGACCTACAAAACCTCGCGTCGAGTTTCAAAGACAAACCACCTCACCGCATGCTCTGAAACTCGCCATGCGCCGTGAGAAGAATCGGAGCGCTTGGCGAGAATTGAATATTTGGTCTGTTAATTCGAGCGAAGCGCCGCGGTGACACTTGAGGATGTCCGTTGCGCGGCGTTCAACGGCGACCAATCCAGCATCCCCATACTCTCCCACGATTTGTCGCACCCACAGCCCGACAACAGCCGATCAGAGACTCACCCGATGACAACCTGTGCCGAATCGAAACGAGTCGTCATCGCTGGTGGCAGTGGCTTTCTGGGGGTCTCGCTCGCGACGCACCTGACAGCGGCGGGCTGGTCGGTTGTGGTGCTGTCACGCCGGCCTCCGAAACCGAGCGGGCCGTGGAGACATGTCAGTTGGGACGCCCGCACTCTGGGGGGGTGGCGTCAGGAACTGGACGGCGCCAACGGCTTGATCAACCTGGCGGGACGTAGCGTCGATTGCCTCAAGACCCCCGACCACCAGGATGAGATTCTCCGGTCGCGCGTGGAAGCGACGCGCGTATTGGGATTGGCGCTCCGCGCCGTCGATCGCCCCCCGCCGGTGTGGGTGCAGATGAGCACAGCACACATCTATGGCGATCCGCCGCAGGTTGTTTGTACCGAGGGCTCGCCGCTGGGCTATGGCCTGGCCCCGTTCGTCGGGAGGGAATGGGAGGAGGCGTTCCACGCCAGCGCCCTCTCATCACAACGCCAAGTGGTCTTACGGACGGGGTTTGTGCTCGGTCGCGATCGAGGCGCCGGCGGTGGCGCGCTGGCCCGATTGCAGTTGCCGGTCCGGCTCGGCCTGGGGGGGAGAATCGGATCGGGAACGCAGGGGATGAGCTGGATTCACGAGCTGGACTTGAATCGACTCTTCGAGCGTGCGCTGACCGATGTGACAATGCAAGGGGCCTACATCGCCTCTTCCCCCAACCCGGTCCCGCAGCAGACATTCATGCGCATTCTACGCCGCGCCCTAGGTATGCCAATCGGTCTGCCTGCCCCTGCCTGGATTGTCCGATGGGGAGTCCGCTGGCTCTTGCGAACTGACCCGGAACTGGCCCTCTACGGCCGGTTCGTCGTTTCGCAGCGACTCCTGGAGGCGAGTTTCGAGTGGCGATTGCCGAGTCTTGAGGAGGCGCTGGATGACCTTTTGCGGCGGCGCGCGTACGCTGCTGAAGTGGTGTTCCCTGGGAGCCTCCTCAATAACGACAAACAATGCGCACGCTCGTCGAGACTTCCCAATCTCCAGCGACCAACTCTCCATGCGAGTCCACACGGCCGAAGCCTCCTTGCTGGCCGCCGGTCATTTCGCCTCGATGCATATCACCAGCCTCATTGTCAATCTCGATGACCTCGATGATCTTGACCTTGGCGCCGGATGCGAGCGCCGCGGCATTCGCCAGCGCATCCTCAACCGCCTTGGTCTTGGCCTGACGTTTCAGTTCCGACTCGTCTGACAAGAAGAAATGTACCTCGCCGTGGGAGTTGACTCCGTGCTGCAAACCGGCGTCGAGGATGAGGCCCGCTCCCCGGCTGAGTTCATCCATGTCGGCGGAGTGATACACCACGCTGAAGGACTGTGACACTTGATACCCATCAACCTCCGTAACGTCCTCTTCGCTTCGATCGCGTTTGGGCAGGATTCTCACGTCCGTGCTCCGCGTCCTGGCTCTGAGGTCGGTGAGGTTGAGAGCCAGAATCGCTTCTTGGACCTTGGCCACTGTCTCAGCATTCTTCGAGCGAGCTTCGGCAACGCCCTTGGCGCGCGTGCGAACGCCCAAGTAGATTCGCACTGAATCAGGCCGCGTATGCATAGTGCCCGAGCCACTGGCGATGATCGTTCGCTGCGGCGTCGCAGATTGTGCCTCACGCGGCCCAGGCTGTGCGCGGACGTAGATCACAGTCACTAGAACCAGCGCCGCAGCCAACCCAAACACGGCCTTCGAGCGATTCATGACGGACTCCTTTGCAATGAAGCAGAAAATCGTTTTCGCGGAACAGGACCGCACTGGTTTCAGTTTTACCCCAACCGGCGATTTCGCGCCTATGGCAGTCTCGCAGCGACCTTTGGAATGTGAGGTATGGTTCACTGAGTATCTGCCGGGCTGGCCGATCGAGACAGTCTTGCGCTATTCAACCGCGATGAGTTTGGAACCTCTTCAATGTCGCCCGCTTGCGGAATGTCTATGATGAGCAGTAGGGCTCCCGCGCCCGTCGGCAGAAGAGGCCGGGACCGACCCGCGATAGGCAACGACAATATCGAGTCCGCGTGCCGGTTGAATCGACTTCGTTGAACGAAAACCTGTCGCATAGGTGAGAAGTTCACGGCTACGGGATCAGGAATCCCCACAGCTTCAAGAAACGGCTTTGTCCCTTCGATGTCCTGGTCATTGAGCGCTGTGACAATGACCAGTTGAACGGAGAGTGGGCCGATGCACAGACCGCCCGGCTACGTAACGCCGGTTCGGCAATCGATCAGGACGTGATCGTAGGCCGCAGTCCGTTCGGCTGTGGGATCCACAGACCATAGGTTACGCACCGAGCATATCTCCCAGGGGCTTGACCTCCTGCATGAACCGCCCCCAGGAGACTTTGAGAAATTCGAGCTGGATGAACGAATCAAACGTCCGCCGCACGTGCTCCGGTTCCTGGACCGCTGCAAACCGCAGGTAGGCGCGCCATCGGAGATCTCGAGCGCGTGAGGCACACAATGCAAAGTCGGCGATCCGCTTTAGGTCGCTTCTGTCGCAGTGGCCTCTGGATCGGGCGTCGAACCGCTGGAGCAGTGCTGCGCCCCATTCGTTCAACAGCGATTCAATCGTCTCTTCTGAGCCGCAAGTCGCCCGAACTGCGTCATGGTAATCATCGAGCTGTCGCCAAAGCAGATACTCCGAGTTATGTAAATCGGGCGTTGGTAATCGGTCGGCGTTGTCAAGGAGGGATTCATCGACGTAGACGACCATCGGCCAAACGTCAATCGCTCCGCGCGCCACAACACTTCTTGAACTTCTTCCCGCTTCCGCAGGGGCAGGGGGCGTTTCGGCCGACCCGTTCGGGGGCGCGCAGCGGCGCGCCGCTCTCCAGGCCGAGGTCATCACTGGTTGGAGACAGCGGCGCCGGGCCGAGAGGACGGGGAGGAAAGCTCAGTTCAAATCGCTCGGCGGCGCTGGATGGCGGACTCACGATGGGCAGGTCGGCGAGGAATTCCTCCTCCTCCCGCTGTGACTGATTGCGTTCCAGTCGCAGCAGTTGCTTTCTGACGGCCTGCGCTTCCTTCCTGCGGCCGGTTTCCTCAAGAATGGTTTGCAAACGGTGGAGCATCTCGTCCTGGTCATCGACTCCGGGAACGGCCAGGCCGCGGGTGAGGAGTTCAATCGCCCGAGACGGGTTTGCCCGCTCCGGCGAGGCGAACAGGTAGTAGCAATCGGACCAGCAGATCCACACGAATCCCCATTGGGGGTCTTTGGTCATCAGTTTCTCGAACATGCGATCGCCGATTTCCAGGTGCCCCAGTTCGAGATGCGTTTCGGCGAGATCGCGTTCATTGGCTGCGATGAGGCTGGAGTCGTGGGTGAGCGTGAGCACCGACTCGCACAACCTCAGCCGGTCGGGAAAGTAACTCGGGTCTTCGCGCCCAGCGTCCAGAAGGGACTGAGAATAGTCCTGCACCCAGTCGACGATGATCTCTGTGATCCCCAAGGCGGTCTCGCATTCTTCCATCGTTCCCAAGTGGCGCTGCTGCATGAACAGGCCGATCGCGTGCCACGTCTGTTTCCACAAATCGCACGCTTTATGCACGTCGTCCTGGTCCAGGGCCGCGTACCCCCGCTGCATCAAATCGTCGATCAGTTCCGCGCTGGGCCGCTCGGGCAGCCAGCGTTCCCAAAGGCAGGCGACAGCCAACCAGCCCCAGTCTTCCGGGGCTCGGGAGTCAGCAGTCTTTCCACTGGAATTGCCAGAGAGCTGACGCAACACGGCCTCTGCTGACGAGAATTGCCGCGACAACTCCTCCAGGCGACTGACATCCAGATTGATGTTCAACACGCCCAATTTGCTGAGTAACTCGGTGTCGGAAAGCTGCCGCGCTTGCAGAAGCAGCGCTTGCGCACGCTGTCGGAGATCGCGAGCAAACGCTTCGTCTTTCAACGCTCGCGACTGTTGCGAGCGGCTCAACCTGAGGAAGGGAATCGGCATGGCATTGGCAGTTGTTAGTGGTTGCAGGAATGCTGACGGTTTATTATTGGCCCAATGGTCGTCAATCGGCAGGGATCATCCAGACCCGGACAAGCTGGTCGTATTCGATCATACGGATGGATCGACGCGATGAGTCCGTTCCAGGACTTCCACGCGATCACCCACGGCCACTTCGCCCGGTTCCTCGACGCGCAAATAGATGCCGCGTAGATTGCGGTGGCGCAGGTCCGGCTTCGAGACGAAATGCAAGGCGTCGGGACCGAAGCGCGCCTTGAACTTCCGGCAGCCATTGTGCGGCATCGGGGTCACTTTCATGACGGCGTAGCCGACTCTCAACCGGCTGCCGGGGGGAAGGTTGGCCGCGGAGAGATCCAACTCCAGAATCAGATTGTCTCCGGACAAACCCAGCGGTTGCCCATTGGCGATCAGTTCGGCCACGTCCCACTGGATGACCGCCAGTTGCGATTCCACCGTTCGGTCTGCCTGACGGCCCCAGGCGTCTCCCGGCAAGCCCTCTGCGAGGGTCATCATCGCCCGCGCGGGGTACTCTCGCAGGCCTCCCGCAGTCCGCCTGATGATGAGCGCGACGCGCCCCGTGCTGGCCGGCGCGTCCGGCAAAGCGGCGAGACGCTGCTCAAGGGTCTGCAAGGAATGAAACTTCGCCGGGTCGCCGACCGATTTCGAGTTGATCTGCTGCATGATTCGCCCCTTTCTCACTCAACGATGACGAACCGACGTGAGATACGATATCGATCGCCCGAAATGGCAACAACGGCGCGCCGGGGGATTGAATCACGGCGAAGGGCCTGGCATCAATCCTGGCGTTTTGGACAAAGCGTGCGTATCCTGCGGTTCATCGACAGGTGATGTGTATCGTGTGGTTCGAGTTTTTCGTGGTTCAATCCGTCACAGCGGGCGCCGCTGCAAGGCGTGTGTCAGTGAATCAGAGAATTCACCACGAAAGACACGAAGAACGCGCAAGCAATTCGAAGTGACGTTCCGGATCAGGGCAACAATCCGGTGAATGCAGTTCCAAGGGTTTGGACCAGAGCATGGCCGAGGGGACTGGTTTCAAGTGGCTGGGGCGTTGGCTGCGAGCCATAGCGCGCTGGCCGGCGCGGGGCTTGATCGCTCTGGTTCGCGTTTATCAATTCCTGCTCAGCCCGCTGCTGGGAAAGCAGTGCCGGTTTGTCCCCTCCTGCAGCCAGTATTTTATCCTGGCGGTCGAGAAATATGGGACGCTTCGGGGCAGCGCCAAAGGAGTGTGGCGGATTTTGCGGTGCCACCCCTGGCATCCTGGCGGTTACGATCCGCCGTGACTGCCCCAGTTTTCCATCCCGACGGCTCATCAGCGCGTCCGCACCGTGGGGGTCGGCAGCAATCGGGGATGCGACCGGACCGGAACGAGCGGCGCCGGGGGCGGTTCGGCCCCGTCATCAAAGGCGTTTCCGTCAGTGCCGCGCCGATCGTCCCGTTCGGACCATTCGTCCTCCCAGGACGCATCGTCGAATTCGTCCTCGTCGTCCTTGAGGTCATCCTCCGGTTCGTCGAAGGGAAGGATGTGTGGCATTCCCCCGCGATTGATGACTTGCGGTCCCCGAGTGGAACTCGGCGGCGCGGAGGGACGAATGGCTGACCTGGGGGCTCGGCGGTTCCAGACCAGTTCACTGGGCCCTTCCGCCCGGGGGGGGTGATCGATCGGATCGTCATCGGCTGCGACCTGATCCTCCGAGGCGGGGGATGAATTCACCCCCAGCGAGCGATTGCGCGCGTGCTGGCAGCCGGTCAGGAGGCCGCAGAGAGTGACGGCGGAAATCCACCACAGTCGGCGATGTTCGTGTCGGCGCATGGCGGGACCGTTGGGCGTTCCAAGTCAATCGCGGGTGACATCAGGCAATCCGTTGCAGCGGGATGTGAACAGAGTCCGATCCCAGGGGGGCGCCCCAGGTCTGGCGGAAAAGGTCTCCGGCCCAGTGGGTGCAGCGCCACATGGAATCGACCCGTCCGCCGTGCCAAGTGGGGCGGTTTTCCTCGGTCCCGCGAGTTTCTCAGGGAATCGTGCGAGACAATCGCGATGGATCAATTCACGGCAAATCACCGGATTCACCGTTCCGCCCGTCAGCGCCTGTTGTAGCGATCGCGCGGCTGTCGTCCCTACAGATAGCGCCGCAAAATCCGACGACTGTGCGCATCCAGACGATCGATGTCCATGATCCGAAACCGCACGCCGTGCGCGTCGACCACCAGAGCCCCATGGGGGGGGAGCCGCCGGACATTGTCTTCATTGGCCAACTCAAACGACGTCTCGCCGCGGTCGGTTTGGACGCGCCATTGCGTTGGCTCCGCTCCCGGCGACACCTCGAAGATGTGCTGGATGATCGGAATGAATTCGCGCTGCGCGAGATCCGCTTCCAGCAGGCGCCGTGTTTCCTGCGTCAACTCGTCGAGATTAGTGATCGAGCCGACCTCGTGTCCGTGCGCATCGACGAAACAGATCCATTCCTGCGGTGCGGAAAAGGGAAACCCGCGCACCGGAACAACTCCCAGGTGCGTTTCTCCCGACGGGATCGTGAGCGTCAATCGTCCAAACGGATCGTAGGCGAGTGCCATGCCTGTTGCCGGGTCGGGAGCTGTCATTCCTCATCCTCCACGCGGGCCAGGTCGGACGGGAGAGGGGCGGCGGAATCCTCGAGGCCGTCCAATTCCTGGGCCAGTTGCATCTGCGCCTGATACAGGCGGTAATAGGCCCCCCCCGCGGCGAGTAACTCGGCATGATTGCCGATTTCCACAATCCGCCCCCGTTCGAGCACGACCAGCCGGTCGGCCTTGCGGAGCGTGCTCAAACGGTGGGCGATGGCGATCGTCGTGCGGCCCCGCACGAGATTGTCCAGCGCTTCCTGAATCTGCCGCTCGGTCTGCGTATCCACTGAAGAGGTCGCTTCATCCAGAATCAGAATCCGCGGATCGATGAGCAGTGCCCGCGCGATCGAGATCCGCTGTCTTTCACCACCAGAAAGCGTCTGGCCCCGTTCTCCCACCAGCGAATCGTAGCCGTCCGGAAGCTGGAGGATGAAATCGTGCGCCCGCGCCGCCCTGGCCGCCGCGACGATTTCCTCCCGCGTCGCCTCGGGTCGCCCATAAGCGATATTGTCGGCGATGGTTCCGAAGAACAGGAACGGCTCCTGCAGTACGATTCCGATGTTCCGCCGGTATTCGCTCACCGGGAACGAACGAATGTCGGCGCCGTCCACCAGGACCGCCCCGTCGCTGACGTCGTAAAACCGGCACACCAGATTGACGAGCGTGCTCTTGCCCGCGCCGGTCGTTCCCACCAGGCCGATCATTTCCCCCGGCCGAATCGCCAGACTCACTCCGTCGATGATCTGGCGATTGCCGAACCGAAAGCTGATGTTGGCCAGCTCAATCGCCCCTTGGAGTCTTCCCGGATGGACCGGGCGAGCCGGCTCAGCGACCGTGGGAACCCGGTCGAGAATCTCAAAAATCCGCTGGGCGCTCGCGGCGGCGCGCTGCGTGATCGTCGCCATCCGGCTCATCGACTCCAGGCGGGTGTAAATCCGCGTCACGAACCCCAGCGAGGCGGTCAAAACCCCCACCGAAATCCGCTGGTGGTAAATCTCCCAGGCCGCCACTCCCCACACCACGAGCAGACCCACCTGGTTCAACACGGCGACGAGCGGCCAGAAGAACGTCCACACCGCGTTGACCCGGTCGTTGGCCGCCAGAATCCGGTCGTTCGCTCCCTGAAACCGCCCCACCTCCCGCTGCTCCTGCGCGAAGGCTTTCACCACGCGAATGCCGGGAATCGTATCGGCCAGGATGCTCGTCATTTCCCCCCAGGCGCGGCTGCCATGCAAAAACCCGTGCGTCAGCGCTTCGCGGAGCCGGTAGGTGAGTCCTCCAACGATCGGAAACGTGAGCAAAGCCGCCAGCGCCAGAAACGTGTCTTTGGTGAAGAGGATGACCACCGTGAGGGTGATCATCAGCAGGTCGGTCAGGAAATCGGTGAGGTTGTCCGAGAGGAAATTGCAAATCCGATCGGTGTCGCTGCTGATGCGGGCCACCAGATCCCCCGTCCGTTTGGCCCCGAAGAAATCGAGCGACAACCGCTGCAAATGCTGATACGTTGTCGTCCGGAGATTGGCGCTGATCCGTTCGCTGACCCAGGCCAGTACCCATCCTTGCCACCATCCCAGACCCCATGCCAGGATCGCCGCGCCAGCCATTCCCGCCAGATACCAGGGGACGCGTCGGAATGGCTGTCCCCCCGTCTGCTGAATTGTCGTCAGCCGGTCCGCCGCTTCCTGATTGGTCAATTCCCCTTGCTCCAACCGCTGGCGGACTTCGGCCACCTGGCTGTCGTAGGGGAGCAAAATTTCGTCCACCAGCGGTTCCGTGACGAGGATCGGAATCAGCCCCACCGCCGTCGTTGCCAGCGTCAACACCAGTCCCAGCGCCAGGGTTCCCAGGTGCGGCTGCGCGAATCGGAACAATCGCAACAGCGAACCGACGTTGGCGGCCGGCTCCGGCTCTTCCGGTTCGGGGATCTCGGTTTCAATGGCCGGGGCGGTTCCGGGCTGACCCTGGCGGAGTCGTTCAAACGCTTCCTGCAACAGAGCGGGATCGCTGGCGCTGCCGAGCGTAAAGTTCCAGGCGGCCAATCTGCGATCGGATCCGAGCGCTTCCAGGACACCCAGTCCCCCTCGGTCATGAATGGCCAGGGACTGGATTTCCGCGAGGTTCCACGAATTCCAGGCCGGGGGTGCGGCGTCGGTCGGCGGGGAGGCTGTTGCCAGGAGTCTCCGATCGGTCAAAACCACGATCCCCTGGGCAAACTCCAGACGGGGGCCGAGATTGGGGAGAAAAATCGCCACAACCGACTCATCAGCCGTGAGTTGTGATAAGACAACTCCGTCGGCGATGGAGGCTGGTCGGGGGGAATCGTCAGGGGATAATGGCACTGCAGAACGACTCCCGGCGGGACTGGGGGATCTCCAAGCCCTGGATGCGATTCGTGTACTTTCTGATCGGCCTCCATTAGAATGCATCCCCAAGCCCTTGGGAAGTTACGACTCCGAGTGCGACCGGTCGGCAAGAAGCCCCCGGCGGTTTTCAGGGTCAAGGCGTGACCAATTCAGCCCGACAACTTGGCGGAAGGGCGATCGGACGCCACAGTGCCTCACGGATGGACCAGACCGAGATTGAGGAAAAATCGTTTCCGAAGTCTCGCTGCGGATTTTGTGATTGGCGTCCCATTCCCGGACCGTAATACCTTGGCTGCCCAGAGCAGATTTTGCAAATCGCGCCCCATTCCCGCTCCCGAGACGCTTAGGCCACTGGGGAGCGATCGTATCGGCAATTCCCTCCGCTGTTGATTGGCCGTGTGGACTGGAGTCCACACTCCTGTGAAACATTTGTCATGGAAATTCGGAAGATTCTCACGCTGCGCGGCCCGAACGTCTGGTCGCGGCATCCGGTTCTGGAAGCCTGGGTGGACCTTGAGGATTGGAAGGACTCTCCGTCCGATTCGATCCCCGGCTTCAACGACCGGTTGATGGCCTGGCTTCCGACGATGATCGAACATCGGTGCAGCTACGGCGAGCGGGGGGGGTTTTTCCAGAGGCTGCGGGATGGCACCTATCCGGCGCATATCCTGGAACACATCGCCATCGAACTGCAAACACTGGCGGGAACCACCGTCGGTTTCGGCAAGGCGCGCGAGACCTCCGAAGAGGGGGTCTACAAAGTGGTCGTGCGCTATCGCGAAGAGCAACTCGCCCGGGCCTGTCTGTTCGCCGGAAAGGAGCTGCTGTTAGCGGCCATCGCCGACCGTCCCTACGACGTCCAGGAGGAAGTCCGCAAGCTGCGACTCCTGGCCGACCGCTATTGTCTGGGGCCCAGTACCGCGGCGATCGTTTCGGCAGCCGAGGCGCGCGGAATCCCTTCGCGCCGATTGAACGCCGGGAGTCTCGTGCAGCTTGGGTACGGCTCCCGGCAACGTCGCATTTGGACCGCCGAGACCGATCGTACCAGCGCCATCGCCGAATCGATCGCTCAGGACAAGGAACTCACTAAGACGCTGCTCCGGGCCGGCGGGATCCCCGTCCCCGAGGGGCGTCTGGTCACCGACACCGAGGACGCGTGGGACGCGGCTGTCGAGGTCGGGTTGCCGGTGGTGGTCAAGCCGCGTGATGGCAATCATGCCCGGGGGGTGTTCACCAACCTGACGAACAAGTTGCAGGTACAGACATCGTTTGACTTTGCCGAGCGCGAAGGCAACGGCGTCATCGTCGAGCGCTTCGCCCCCGGAAACGAACATCGGCTGCTGGTGGTGGGAAGCAGCCTGGTGGCAGCGGTTCGGGGAGAGGCGGCGCACATTGTGGGAGACGGCCGCAGGACTGTGACTGAACTCATCGACCAGCAGCTCAATTCCGACCCCCGCCGTGGAGAGGACGAATCCTTCCCGCTGAGCCTGATTGAGTTCGATCCGGTCACGCTGAGCCAATTGGAGCGTCAAGGATATCAGCCCAATTCGATTCCTCCCGATGGGGCGACAATCCTGGTGCAGCGTAACGACAACCTGTCGATCGACGTGACCGACGACGTACATCCCGCGACCGCGGCCCATGCCGTGCTCGCAGCGCAAATCGTCGGTCTCGACGTGGCGGGATTGGATCTGGTCGTCGAAGACATTTCGAGTCCCCTGGAGCCGCAGGGAGGGGTGATCGTCGAGGTCAACGCCGGACCGGGGCTGGTGATGCATCTGAAGCCTTCGGTCGGGACTCCGCGTCCGGTGGGCGAAGCGATCGCCGATACGTTGTTTCCCGCCGGGGAAACCGGGCGAATCCCTATCGTTTGCGTCACCGGGACGAATGGCAAGACAACGGTGACCCGGCTGGTGACGCACCTCTGGCGGTCGACCGGGCGGTTGGTGGGAATGACCTGCACCGACGGGATCGACGTCGGAGGCCGGACGGTGGAACTGGGGGATTGCAGCGGTCCGCGCAGCGCTCGCAAGGTGCTGCTCAATCCGCAGGTGGAAGGAGCTGTCTTCGAGACCGCTCGCGGCGGCATTCTTCGCGAAGGGTTGGGTTTCGACCGGTGCGACGTGGCGATCGTCACCAATCTCGCTGAGGCGGATCACCTGGGACGTTCGTACATCGACACTCCCGAGCAGATGTTTACGGTCAAACGTTGCGGCGTGGACGTCGTGCTCCCCAGTGGGACGGCGGTCCTCAAAGCGGACGACCCGCTGGTGGCGGACATGGCGCCCTTGAGCGCTGGCGCGGTCACGTTTTTTGCGCTGGACGGCGCCCATCCCGTGATCGCCTCGCATCGGGAACAGGGGAAGCGCGCAGTCTTTGTGCGCAATGGACAGATCGTTCTGGCGAATGGGGCCGCTGAACACATCGTGGCGCCGGTTGCCGAATTGCCCATGACGCACGGGGGGCGAATTCCATTCCAGGTGGAGAACGCGCTGGCGGCCGTCGCGGCTGGCTGGGCTCTGGGATTGACTCCCGAGGCGATGGCCGCACGTCTCAAGGCGTTTCAGGGAGATGGGGCGGACGATCCCGGTCGCTGCAACGTGATGGAATGGCGCGGGGCCACGCTGATCGTCGACGACTGTCACAACTCGTCGGCGTTGGCGGCGCTGATCGTCGGGCTCGACGCCTTTATTTGTTCGCGGCGGACTGCAGTGTATTCGGCGGGAGACGGGAGACGCGACGCCGACATCATCCGCCAGGGGACACAACTGGGTGAGGCGTTCGACCGGGTGGTGTTGTATGACGACGCTTCGGCGGCGGACCGCGCGCCGGGAGAGGTGGCGGAGTTGCTGCGACAGGGTTTGGCGAATGGATCGCGGGTTTCCCGGATCGACGAGATTCGCGATCACGCCGCCGCAGCGCTGGAGACGCTCCAGGGGGCTGGGCCGGGTGACCTGATCGTTCTTCAAACTGCGGACGATCAGGTCGAGTCGATATTAGAACTTGTCCGTGGAGTGATGTCGCCGGAGGCGATTCCATCGCGTCCGGCGACGCGGGAACTCCCAGAGCCGGCCTCCGCCGGTTCCTGAAGTGCCTTCCGCGGGATGCTGGAGTTTTTTGCTGCGAGCAGTTCAATCCGTTTGTCACAGGCCATTCAGTATCAGGATTTCGACATGCAAATCCGCGGCATACGAGCTTTGCGCGGCCCCAATATCTGGACCCGTCTCACTGCGCTGGAGGTGACGATCGATCTGGGAGGGATGAAATTCCCGATCCGAGAGATCCCCGGCTTTGAGACACGGTTGCGGGAATGGTTGCCGTCGCTGTACGTCGCCACCTGCCATGCGTGCAGTGCCGACAAACTCGAGGCGACTCCCGGTTCATGGACGCTGGCGCAGGTGATCGAGCGGGCGGTGTTCGCCCTGCAGAATCATGCCGGCTCAACGATCGGCTTTAGCAAAACGATTTCCGCGGGAGAACCGGGTGTCTTCAAGGTGGTCGTCGAGTACCGCGAAGAAGAAGTCGCTCGTCGCGCCCTGGAGATTGCCCAGCGATTGCTGGACGCCGCGATTCACGACCGTCCCTTCGACATTCTCACGGAAATCCAGCATTTACGGGCGCACGACCAGCAGATTCGGCTTGGTCCCAGCACCGGGTCGATTGTCCGGGCAGCGCTGGCGCGGGGCATTCCCGCACGCCGCATGAACGACGGCAGCCTGGTGCAATTCGGCTGGGGTTCGCGGCAACATCGAATTCTCGCCGCCGAAACCGATCGGACCAGCGCCATTGGCGAATCGATCGCCCAGGACAAAGAACTGACCAAGAGCCTCCTCAAGTCGGTCGGCGTACCGGTCCCCGAGGGGCGCCCCGTCCAGGATGCGGAAGAAGCCTGGAGCGTGGCTTGCGAGATCGGCCTGCCGGTGGTGGTGAAGCCGCAATATGGCAACCAGGGACGTGGCGTGGCGGTCAATTTGACCACCCGCGAGCAGGTCATGGCCGCGTTTGAAGCGGCCCGGTCGGAGGGGTCGTCGATACTCGTGGAGAAATTCGCTCCTGGCTGCGACCAGCGGCTGCTGGTGATTGGCGACCAGCTCGTCGCCGCCGCCTGCCGCGAACCGCCGCGAGTCATTGGGGACGGCGTGCGGACCATCGAAGAACTGGTGGCCGAGGTCAATCTCGATCCGCGCCGCGGCGAAGATCACGCCACGTCGCTGAGCAAACTGCGTTTGGATGCGATCGGGCTGGCGGTCCTCGCGGAACAGGGATTGACTCCTTCCAGCGTCCCGTCGCAAGGGACGGTGGTCGTCCTCCGTCGCAATGCCAATTTGAGCACCGGCGGGACTGCTGCCGACGTCACCGACCTGGTGCATCCAGACGTGGCGGCCCGCGCCGTCGATGCCGCGCGGATCGTCGGTCTGGACATTGCAGGGGTGGATGTCGTCTGTTGCGACGTGGGGCGACCTCTGGAGGAACAGGGGGGGGTGGTCGTGGAGGTGAACGCCGCCCCTGGGCTGCGGATGCATCTGGAACCTTCGTCCGGCAAACCGCGACCGGTTGGGGAAGCGATCGTCGAGACAATGTTTCCCGCTGGAGACAATGGCCGAATTCCGGTGATCGCCATCACAGGAACCAATGGAAAGACAACCACCACGCGGCTGACGGCGCACCTGTTGCGGGCCACTGGACGGCACGTGGGGATGACCTGCACCGACGGGATCTACCTGGACGAACGGCGGATCGACACGGGGGACTGCAGCGGCCCCAAGAGCGCCCGAGCGGTACTGCTCAATCCACGAGTGGACGCGGCTGTCCTGGAAACGGCACGAGGCGGGATCCTGCGCGAAGGTCTGGGGTTCGATCGCTGCGACGTGGCCGTTGTGACCAACATTGGCGAAGGGGACCACCTCGGCATGGGGGGGGTCGAAACTCCCGAACAGCTTGCGGCCGTCAAACGGACAATTGTGGAGAACGTCTCCTCCGCAGGTTACGCGGTGCTCAACGCCTCGGATCCGATGACCGTGGCGATGGCCCCCTATTGTCCCGGAGAGGTGATCTTTTTCGCGCTGGATGCACGGCATCCCTTGCTTGTGGCGCATCGCGCCCGTGGCGGCCGCGCGGTTTTCGTGCGCAGCGATGCGGTGTATTACGCTCAGGGAGATGTGGAGACACGCGTGGCGCCGTTGTCGGCGGTGCCGCTCACGCACCACGGTCGAATTGGGTTTCAGGTGGAGAATGTCCTGGCGGCGACGGCCGCCGCGTGGGGGGTGGGAATCCCGGTGGAGGCGATCCGCAGCGGCCTGGCGACTTTCACCAACGACTCGCGGCAGACGCCCGCGCGGTTCAATCTGTTTGAATACGGCGGAGCCACGGTGGTCGTTGATTACGGGCACAACGCCGATGCACTCTTGGCGCTCATCGACGCCATCAGTCGCTTGCCGCACGATCGCCGGTTGGTCGTCTACACCGCGGCCGGCGACCGCCGGGACATCGACATCATCCGCCAGGCGGAGATCATCGGCAATGGCTTCGATCAAGTGATCATCTATGAAGATCAATGCACCAGGGGACGGCCGGACGGTGACGTGATCCGCCTCATGCGGCAAGGATTCGCCCAGGCGGCCCGGCTGGTCGAGGTTTTTGAAACGCGCGGAGAGTTCGTCGCCATCGAAGCCGGGCTGCGGCGCCTGCGTCCGGG
>JBJXGA010000100.1:0-6041 GCA_046152955.1 Planctomycetales bacterium
AATACACGCCTGAAGAAAAGGCCGGCTCAGCCGAGATGGTTTTCTCACGCGAACTGGGCGGCCAGATGGTCCGCGAACGAACCAGGCATTCCGACGGAACCGAAAACACACTCCTGATGCTGTTCGATGTGAGGCTGAAGAAGTACCGCGCGTGGTGGTTCTCATCGACCGGCCAATTCAACAACTCGGCCGGCCAGTGGGATGACGCCGCGAAAGCGTTCACCTGGAAACTGACGGACACAAACGGTTTGGCCAGCACGGCTCAGCATCGGTTCTTAAACGACAGGCTCGATTGGACCGTGCTGGTCGAAAACCGCGAGAAGGTCACGATGTTCCGCATGGAGGGGACCAGCTCGCGCTGGAAAGGCAACACCAAACCGCCATCTAAGTATTGACTGATGTGTTGCGCGGTGGGCACAATTGTGCCAGGGCTGCCCGTCCGCTTCAAGTTCCCAGCGACGAGGGATTCAGCGATGAGACGATTCTTCGGTCCGATCCGCGGGCTTTCAGGCAGGGTGTCGCGGCCAGATGTATTGAAGGTCGGCCTGATTTCCAGACGGTCTCCGCATCATTTCCCGGTCTCATTTCCCGTGGTGCCCCGTTCCGTATTGGAATTGCAGACCGTGCATCGGACCGGCTGGACCAGACGATCCTGAGCATCCCGTCGGGGAGGCGCCGTGGGGACGTGTGGCGTCGGCTGCTTACAAGATTGACAAGGGTGCATCATTGGCATGGATTTTCCCGACGCCTCATTGTCTCGAACCTGACCGCCACGGTCGATTGCCTGCGGACCACGGGAGGCGCTGAGACAATCATACCATTGACCTAGCGAAAACGCAGTTCATGGTCCTGGCCCAGGTTGCGGAACTACGGCGAAAGCCGTCGCTCGATGTCTTGGGGCCCGGTCGCGCAGCGATCGGTGGCTCGTTGGCGCGCATGGACGAGATCCCCATCGTCAATGCGTGCGCCATGCTTCACCAGCAGGCGCACGGCAGCCCATTCCAGACCGTCGATGGCGTCGACAGGCAAACTCAGAAAGTAGGCATGCTTGGGCGGTCGATTGACCACCATTCCGTCGGGCGGCGGAGCCAGAACAGCGATGGCTGGTGATCGAGATGCGCGCTGGGTGGTTGGGCTGGATTGGCGCGATGCGTGTGAATATGTACAAGGACGGAGTGCAATTGCATGCCAGCGGCAGGCGGCATTTCATGGCAATCTGATGGGTGCGTGGAGCAGCATCGCCATTGAGGTGATGGTTCAGGGAGTGGCAGCATGCACGGTGACGACGATTCCGACGTCAGATCGAAGCCTTCTCCCTGCGCGGCCGCGCCCGCTGGCAGCGCCGAACGGCAACTGCTGTTCGGGATCATCGCCCTGCAAAGTGACTTCCTGACCCGCGAGCAGCTTGTGGCGGGGTTCGACGCCTGGGTCCACGATAAGTCCCGGACGCTGGTGGCGATTCTGGTCGAACAGGGGGCGCTGTCCGCCGAAGACCGTGACATCCTCGAGCGGCTGGTGGGCAAGTTCGTCGCAAAGCACGCCGGCGATGCGGAGCGCAGTTTGGCGGCACTCAGTTCCGTCGCGCAGGTACGACTCGACCTGGCGCGGCTCAACGATCCCGAACTCATGGTCAGTCTTGGACACGTGGCGACAGAGTCGCTCCCGGAAGACAACCTGGGGACGACGCTGCTGCAAACCGGTGGGTCGTCTCTGGGCCGGTTCCGCATTCTGCGGCCGCATGCCAAGGGGGGGCTGGGCCAGGTTTCGGTGGCCCTCGATCAGGATCTCAACCGCGAAGTGGCGCTCAAGGAAATCCAGCCGCAGCACGCCGACGATCGCGTGAGCCGCGAGCGGTTCCTGCTGGAGGCTGAGATCACGGGAGGCTTGGAGCATCCGGGGATCGTTCCCGTCTATGCGCTGGGACAGGGCCCCGCCGGCCGCCCGTTCTATGCCATGCGGTTCGTGAAGGGAGACAGCCTCAAGCAGGCGATCGAAGTCTTCCACAAGCCGGACAATCCCCATCGCCATGACCCTGGCGCGCGACAACTCGCCCTGCGGCAGCTTCTGGGTCGGTTCATCGACGTGTGCAACGCCATGGAGTATGCGCACAGCCGCGGCGTGCTGCACCGGGACTTGAAGCCGGCCAACATCATGGTGGGAAAGTACGGGGAAACGCTGGTGGTCGATTGGGGGCTGGCCAAATCGGTGGGCAAGGGAGAGATCGTCTCCGACGAGGCGACACTGCGGCCGTCATCGGCTCTGAGCAGTTCCGGCCAGACTCAACCCGGCTCGGCGATCGGGACGCCGGCCTACATGAGCCCCGAACAGGCGGCCGGCAAGCTCGACGACCTGAGCCCTGCCAGCGATGTCTACAGCCTGGGGGCGACGCTTTATCACCTCTTGTGCGGCAAGCCCCCGTTCAACAAGAGCGACATCGCCGACGTTCTCCGATCGGTGCAACAGGGGAACTTTCCGAAGCCGCACGCGATCGAGCCCGAGACGCCAGCCGCGATGGAAGCGATCTGCCTCAAGGCGATGTCACTCGCGCCGGCCAACCGATATCAAAGCGCCCGGGCTCTGGCCGACGATCTGGAGCATTGGATGGCTGATGAGCCGATATCGGCGGCGCCCGATTCTCCTGCCGAGCGCCTCGGTCGGGTGGCACGACGCCACAAGGGGGTTTTGCGCGCGGCCAGCCTGGCCGCTATGCTCATTGGTGTCATCGTCGTCGCGAATGTCGTCCAGCGGTCATGGGATGTTGCCCAGCACGCCAGCGAAATGCAATTGCTTGCGCATTCGGAGGCGGCAGCCAGAATCGCCGCCGAGAAAAGTCAAACGTTGGCTGAAGAGCGCAAAGTGCTGGCCGAAGGGCGTGCTCAGAGCCTGCAAGCCGCGTTGGCGGCAAATCTCTTTGAGCGTGGGCTGCGCGAATACGACGCCGGTCGATTGCAAAACGGCCTGATCGAGTTGACCCAGGCGTTCGTGGCCGCCGGGGCCGACAGCCCATTGAAAGACCACTACGGACTGGTGTTGGCCGATCGCTGCCGGCAGGGAGGAAAGCAACTGGCGCCGCCGTTGTGGCACGCCGATTCGGTCAGCACAGTCGCCTTCAGTCCCGACGGGACGCGAGTGGTGACGGGAAGTTGGGATCAGTCGGCTCGATTGTGGGATGCCCTGTCTGGCGCGCCCCTCGGCACAGCGATGCTTCACGACGGGGCCGTTACGTGTGCGCGATTCAGTCCCGATGGCACGATCATCGTCACCGGAAGCATCGACAGCCATGCCCGCTTATGGGACGCGCAGACCGGCAAGCTCCTGGCGCCGCCGATCCGTCATGGCGGTTCCGTCGGCCGCCTCGATTACTCTCCCGATGGAACGCGGTTGGTTACCGCCAGCGACGACGGCGCGGCGCGCTTGTGGGATGGCCGCACAGGGAGCCCGGCCCGTGCCGAGATGCGGCACGAGGGGGCCGTCCATTGGGCCGGCTTCAATGCGGATGGAACCCGGATCGTGACGGGGGGCTGGGACAATTGCGCCCGCCTGTGGGACGGCCAGACCGGCGCGCCCATCGGCCCTCCTTTGTCCCACAGCGGACCGGTGACGGTCGCGGCTTTCAGTCCCGACGGGTCGCGCGTCGTGACGGGAGGCCATGAGCCGACCGTGCGCCTATGGGATGTTCAAACGGGAACGGCGATCGGATCGGGCATGGTCCAGGAGGGATTCGTGCAGGGGATCGCCTTCAGTCCCGATGGAGCGCGAATCGCCACGACCAGCGACGACCGGACGCTGCGTGTGTGGGACGGACAGACCGGGGCGCCGCTCATCAACGCCATTCGCCGGAGCACGCCGTTTGTATGCGTCGCCTTCAGTCCCGATGGGACGCGCATCGCCGCGGGGGGAGGAGATTACGGCGCGGGAAGTCGAACTGGCTTCATCGGTTTGTGGAATGCCCTGACTGGAGAGCCTATTGGCGAACCACTTTGGCACTCAGGCTTTGTCGCAGGTCTGGCGTTCAGCCGCGATGGAACGCGCATCGCAACGGCCAGTTGGGATCGCAGCGCACGTCTGTGGAGTGTTGTCGCCGGAACCGCGGTCGGACCGTCAATGGAGCACGACAGTGCGGTGACCTCAGTGCTTTTCCAGAGCGATGGCGAAACTGTCGAGACCCGCGCCTGGGGGAACATAGCGCAACTTTGGGATGCCCATACCCGGCGACCGATTGACCCGCCGGCCGGGGCCAGGCGGCTCATCGGGGACGCGGCGGTCAGCCCCGACGGCGCGCTGGTGGTGGCAGTTGCGGGAGTGACGGCGACGATCTGTGATGCGCGCACGCGTGCCGAGGTGGGGGCCAAGCTGTCGCATGGCGATGCGATCGAGTGCGCCGCGTTCAGTCCCGACGGCGTGCGGCTGATCACGGGGAGCAAAGACGGCCAGGCGCGGCTGTGGAACGCGCGCGACGGCACTCCCGTGGGATCGCCGATGCAGCACGACGGGCCTGTTTACACGGTCGCATTCAGTCCCGATGGAAATTCGGCCGTGACCGGAAGCGACGGCGGCGACGCGCGTCTCTGGAACGCGCGGACGGGCGCTTCGCTGGGGGTTGTGCTGCAGCATGACGGCGGGTTGAATTGTCTGGCCTATAGTCCGGAAGGAGAACGGCTCGCGACCGGCGCCGACGACCACACAGCGCGACTGTGGGATGCGTCAACGGGTGCCCCGTTGGCGCCACCCATGCGGCATGATCATGATGTCGAATGCTTGGCGTTCAGTCCCGATGGCCGACGGCTGGCGACGGGGAGCAACGACGGTTTTGCGCGTCTCTGGGACGCCCGAACCGGTGCCCGCCTGGGCGTGGCGATGAAGCACGATTTTTTTGTCTGGGGCGTCGGCTTCAATCCCGACGGCAATCGCCTGGTCACAGGCTGCGCCGATTCACACGCCCGCATCTGGGATGTCTGGACCCCCAGCCGCGAAGCTCTGGACGCGGTCGACATGCAAAAAGTAGCGGCGTTGTGGTCGGGTGTCCTGCAGGAAGGCGCGGGACAGCCAGCCCCGCTGAGTCCATTGCAGCTCGAAGACCTGCGCCGGCAGTTAGGCCATCGTGACCCGCTGATGAGAAAACAAATCGACCCAGAGGGGCTTGGGGTTGGAAAGTAGACCGGGGATGCACGGAACAAACGTTTCGGTACGTTGAGTTGCGGACGAGTCAATATCGTGACGCGGTTGCATCCCAAAGCCCAGGATCGCGCAGCGTATCCTGGGTAGAGATGCAAACCAGGTTCCTACCGCGAAGCGGTTGAATCCGAAAAGACCGTGAGCCCTTTGTCGACCCGGTCTGCGGTACATTCGGATGCTGGCATGGTCCACCCCGGGTCGAGGGTCACTCCGGGTTTTCTTGCTCTTGATTCTCCTTCCGTTTCTTCGCCCGCCACTCGTCGAGATCGGCCAGCAGCCGCTGCTGTTCATCAAGAAACTGCGGCCAAGCGGAGGCGGGGATATGATCGTGGGGCCTGCCAATTCGCGTCACGACGTGACCGCCGTCCGGCAGCCGCTCGCCGTTGTGCCCCAAACCGACCTTGTCCCAGAACACCGCCAGCCGTGGATCGTCGTCGTTTCGCAATCCCTCGACATAGTGCCAGCCGCAGGTCTCCGGGCCGAGGAGTTCCCCGCGGCTCAAGATCCCCTCCACGACCTCTTTCGGGACGATCTTGCCGCGGAGAATCTCGGCGTCAGTATTGTAAGGCGGGCGTGCCAGCAGCGAGAGCGACGCTTCCGGGGTCGCCTCGCCAGAGGGAAACCAGCCTCCGTGCGCGTCGGCATAGTTTATCAGGGACAAGTGCAAAACCTTGTCGCAACTGTGGCTCCAGCCGTATGGGTATTTCCAAGGAAACCAAACGAACCGACCGATTCCGAGGAAGCCGCCAAAAACCACCGCCACGATTCCCAACGCGATGGCCGCGCGCTTCAGCCAGGAGCGACTCCCGGCGCCTCGGACAGGTCGGCTTGGCGGATCAGTGATCGAAGGTTCGGACATGGGGACC
>JBJXGA010000125.1:0-35815 GCA_046152955.1 Planctomycetales bacterium
GGTTTCGAAGAGACGGCAGGGCTTCTGCCCTGATGCGTCCTATGCCCAGTGCGCGACATGTGGTGTCAATTGGAAGCGCCGGGAGGGCGAGGCGCCCGCCGAGCCGCCAGTGTGCGTTTGAGAGAGGCAAGACCTTCCGTTGGGAGTCCGGACGAGTTCCCGGTGGGAGTCGGCCCTTTCCCAACGGGGCGATTCAGTTGCTTCCCATGCCCAGCGGCGGCTCGGCGGGAGCCTCGCTCTCCCGGATGTTGCGGGCCACAGGTCACTCCAGTCGCTGCAATCGGCACAATCCCACCCCGATGTTGCCAAAAGGCAACATCCTCGGATTCATGAACCGGCGCGGAACTGTGCGGCGTGATAGGCTCCCCCAGGAGGGTGGCAAATCATGCTCAATCGAGAACGACTCAAGACCGATCTGTGCGCGCTGGGGCTGTTGGCGCTGACGATCTTTCTGGCGCTTTGCCTGGTCAGCTACGACCCCGCCGATCCGCCGGGGACATCTGTCTTTCCTCCGCGAACTCAGACGACGAATCTCTGTGGACCGGTCGGCGCCTGGACAGCGCACGGGCTGCATCAGGCGGTCGGGATGGGGGCCTGGCTGGTGCTGTTGGCGCTGGCCCTGGTTGATGTCCGATGGTTCGCCCGAAAGGCGTATCCCGATCCCTACACGCGTCTGGTGGGGTGCGCGGTGCTGTTGGCGTCGTTTTGCGTGTTCCTGCGGCTGGCGGTTCCTGGCTGGAGCGCGAGTTCCGCCGTCGGCAGCGGAGGCTATGTCGGCGCCTGGGGGCTGGCGCTTCTCGAAGCTCATTTCTCGGTCGGGGGAACGACGCTGCTGGCACTGACTGGTCTGGGGGTCGGGCTGCTCCTGGCGACTGACACGTTGGTGCTGAAGATTCTGGCGTACAGCATCGTCGGACCTTACGTGCTGTTTCATCGCCTGAGCTTTGGAGCGCAGGGAGCGGTGCGGTCGGTCCCGGCGACGGAACCGTTGCGGATTCGCGAAACGCCGCAAGAGACCATTCCCCTGGCCGATGCGGAAGAGGTTCCAGAGTCGGCTGACGAAACGATCGATGAAGTGGAACCGCTGACGATTCCGCTGGCGGAGGGGCCGCTGGCTGAACCAGCGCCGCGCGGACCGATCCGCGTGAATCCCCCCGTCTCTGCCGCGTCGCGGCGCGACGAACTGCTTTCGCGCCGCGAGGCCCAATCACGGCGAGATCCTCCGGTATTCACGCTCCCCACCACCGACCTGTTGGACCACGCGGAACCGTTTCCGTTCGATTTGCTGGCGGAGAAGGCCCGCGTCGCCGCCGCCACACTGGAGAAGACATTCCTTGAATTCGGCCTCAACGTCCGCGTCGTTGAGATCGACACGGGACCGGTGATCACGCAGTTCGAACTCGAACTCGAAGCGGGTCTGCGGCTGTCGAAAGTCACTGTCCTGGCGGATGACCTGGCGATCGCGCTCCGCGTTCCCAGCGTGCGGGTGGTGGCCCCCATTCCCGGCAAGAACACCGTGGGGGTAGAAGTTCCCAACGAGAAGCAGGTCATGGTCCGCCTGCGGGAACTGATCGAAGCCTGCCCGGAAGCGCTGGAGAAGAAGCGCATTCCCGTCTTCCTGGGCAAAGATGTGAGCGGCCGCCCGCTGGTGGTCGATCTGGCCAAGATGCCACACCTGTTGATTGCCGGCCGCACCGGGACGGGCAAGAGCGTCTGCCTCAACACGCTGATTCTGTCGATGCTCATGAGCCGCACGCCCGACCAGATCAAGATGCTGATGATCGACCCGAAAATGGTCGAACTCAGTCCCTACAAGCGTGTCCCGCACCTGATGCACCCGGTCATCACCGACATGAAAAAGGCCGAGGCGGTGCTCGCCTGGGCGGTCGACAAGATGGAAGAGCGGTACGACATCCTGGCGCGGTGCGGCGTGCGGCATCTGGACAGCTACAACGAACTGGGACGCGAACAGATCCTGAAACGCCTGGCGCTGGATGTCGATTCGGAAGAGGCGGCGCAGATTCCCGACAAGATGCCGTACATCGTGATCATCGCCGACGAAATGGCCGACATGATGATGACTTCGGGCAAGGACGTGGAAGGGCACATCATCCGCCTGGCGCAAAAGTCGCGCGCCGTCGGCATTCACCTGGTGCTGGCGACGCAGAAGCCGACCGTCGATGTGATCACCGGGTTGATCAAGTCCAACCTGCCGGCCCGGATTTCGTTCCAGGTCGCCAGCCGGGTGGACAGCCGCGTCGTCCTCGATGAGATGGGAGCGGAACGGCTCCTGGGGAACGGCGACATGCTGTACCTCATGCCGGGGACCAGCAAGATCACCCGCGCTCAGGGAACGTACGTCAGCGACGATGAAGTCAATTCGATCATCGAGTTCTTCGCCGACTGCGAACCGCAATACAGCCGCGAGCTGGCCCAGCTCAGTTCCAAGTCCGCCGGCCAGAGCGGGATTGAGGCGATCCGCGCTCGCGACGACCTGTACGAACAAGCGATCGACATCGTCGTTCGCGAAGGACGGGGGAGCACGTCGCTGTTGCAGCGGGCGTTGGGGATCGGATATGGTCGCGCCGCACGGCTGATCGACTACATGGCGGAAGACGGCATTGTCGGCGATTACAACGGTTCGCAAGCCCGCGAAGTCCTCTATACCCCGGAGCAATGGGCCGAGATCGTCGCCGGTCAGGAGCTGGAGGAAGCGGCGGTCTGATTTTCAGCCCGGCGTCAACTCCATATCAGAGAATGATTTGCGCCGGGGAGCACTCCGGATTGAATCGCCAGGCGGATTCCGTCTATAATGCCCCCGGACGAGACCCAGACCCCTTCCGCATGTCGCGCAAGGGACGTCCCGAAACGCCAGGGAGGAACGACAACATGGAAGTGCGTGGCCTGAATTCGGTTGGTGCGACGGCTCCCGTAAGCCGACCCGCTGCGGCAACTGCCAGCGAAGCTCCCGCAGTGGGCAATGCCACTCCCCGCGATGAAGTGCAGATTTCATCCGTGGGACGGATGCTGGATGACGCCAGTCGCGTGGCCGGAGTTCGCGAGCAGCGATTGGCCGACATCAAGTCGGCGATCGAAGCCGGAACTTACGAGACTCCGGAAAAGCTGATGGTGGCGCTGGATCGGATGTTGAATCAGATTGTTGACGGCAAGAGTTGAGGCCGCCTGGGAACCAGCGCTCCCTGGGGTGCGGCGAACGGGCGGCATTGAGCAAATCAGGGGGAGATGGTGAGTGACCTGGCAGCGGTCGACGTTGCAGTCAGCCCGGCGGACAAATTCCGCGAGTACTTGCTCACGCGCGGACAGCGCTTGACTCGCCCGCGCGAGATCATCGTGGAAGAGGTGTTCGCCTCGCACGAACACTTCGACACCGATCAACTCGTGCATCGCCTCGGCAACCGCACCGACGGGCGGAACGTCAGCCGCGCCACCGTGTACCGCACGCTGCTGGGAATGGTGGACGCCGGGTTGCTCCGCAAAGTGGCCCGCGCGCAGAACCGCGAGGTGTTTGAACATGATTACGGCTATCCGCGCCACGACCATCTGATCTGCAGCAAGTGCGGCACCCTCACGGAATTTGAAAACGCTCCCCTGGCGGAGCTTTTGGAAGCGATTGCAGGAGAGCATCACTTCCGCATGAACGGACACCGCCTGGAAGTGTACGGCCTGTGCGCCACATGCAGCCGTCCTCCGCAGGCGCGACACCGCAAACTCGACATGATCTAAGTGACACCAACGGCGAGGCACCCATGGGATTGTTTGGATCGAAAGACTGGAACGTGGTGGCAATTATCTTCGAACGCCCCGATATGTACCGCGTCAACGGCAATCGCGGCAAAGGGGGGGAAGCGACGACGATTCGCGACAACGTCCAAAAGCACCCCCGCACGATTTTCTGGGCCGTCTTCGACCAGAAGGGGGCCTTTCTGGAAGGGGCTCCCGCCGCCGGCTCGCACGCCATCGCGGCCACGACGCTGCAGCGGTTGATTCGCGAAGTCGCCGCCAATCCCACTGTCCGTGAGGTTCTCTCCGTACTTGAAAAAGGGAAAGAAAAGAGCGCCTCGAAAGCGCTCGTATGGAATGGTTATCCTGCCAAAGGAGAGTCCAAGTGAGCTCCCGAGGGGCCACCCCTTTTTAGCCTCCACCACGATACCGGAGATGCCATGCGACAACCTATAGCGGCCGTTTTTGTCTTGGCACTCTGGATCGGTGGGGTTGGCCACGGGGCCGAGCCGGCCCCCGCCGGTGCGTTGGATACGTCGCGCGGCGATCGTTTGCTGGCGGACTATTTTCGCGCGGAGACGGCGCGCCTGGCGCGGAACTGCCTGCAAGAGGTCCGCACGCTCGACGACTGGACCGCGCGCAGCGACGAATATCGGCGACAGCTCGCCGAGATGCTGGGGCTTGATCCGGTTCCGGAACGGACGCCGCTGAAGCCCGTGATCACCGGCACGCTCGAACACGAGGAATTCGTCGTCGAGAAACTCCACTTCCAGTCTCGTCCCGGATTGTACGTCACCGGCAATCTGTATCTCCCCAAGGAACGCGCCGCTCCGGCCCCGGCGATTCTCTATGTCTGCGGGCACGGGAAAGTGAAGGAGGGGGAGGTCAGCTTCGGGAACAAGACGCACTACCAGCACCACGGCGCCTGGTTCGCGCGCCACGGGTATGTCTGCCTGACGATCGATACCATCCAGCTCGGAGAGATTGAAGGACTGCATCACGGCACCCACAATCTGCGGCACTGGTGGTGGAACGCCAGGGGCTACACTCCGGCGGGGGTCGAAGCCTGGAATGGGATCCGGGCGCTGGATTATCTCGAAACGCGGCCCGAGGTCGATCGGGAACGGATTGGTGTGACGGGGCGCTCCGGAGGAGGGGCGTACAGTTGGTGGATCGCCGCTCTGGATGAACGGATCAAAGTCGCCGTCCCCGTGGCGGGAATCACCGACCTGGAGAACCACGTCGTGGATGGCACCGTCGAGGGGCATTGCGATTGCATGTTTCAGGTGAATACGTACCGCTGGGATTTTGCGCAGGTGGCCGCCCTGGTCGCCCCCCGCCCGCTGCTGATTTCCAATACCGACAAAGACACGATCTTTCCCCTGGAGGGGGTTGTGCGCGTGCATGAGCAGGTGCGCCGCATTTACAAATTGCATGGCGCCGAGAAGAATCTCGGGTTGCAAATCACCGAGGGGCCGCATGCCGACACGCAGGAACTGCACATCCACGCCTTCCGCTGGTTCAACCGATTCCTGAAAAACGATGCCACATCGCAAATCGAGAAACCAGCGATGAAGTTCTTTCCGCCGGCCCAATTGCGGGTCTTTGAGCGCCTCCCCGATGACGAAATCGTCACGACGGTGCAGGAGTCGTTCGTTCCCCGTGTTGCGCCACCGAGTCTCCCGGATTCCGCCGACGTCTGGGGCCAGCAGCGCGAGGCGTTGTTGAATCGGCTCCGTTCTCTGTCCTTTCGGGGCTGGCCTGAGGAGGGGGCAAGAGAGGCGCCGCTCGATCTCCACGAAGCGTTTTCGGTCACGGCGCGGGGCGTCGAACTGGCGGCCTATGATTTCACGAGCCAGGCACACGTTCCGTTGCGGCTCTACGTCGCGCATCGGGCTGGAGTCCCTTCCCGCGACCTGGAACTGGTGGTGCTGAACGCCCTGGACCAGAGCGGCTGGATGAAATGGCTGGCCGCCATGCGCCCCGCTTTTGCCGATCAACTCGCCGGCGAATCGCTCCCCGATCCCGACGAAGAGGAGTTCGAACAGTATCGGATGATGTTTGAATCATTTCGGTGGGGCATGGCCTGGATCGCCCCGCGGGGGATCGGCCCCACCGCCTGGGATCAGAGCGAGAAAAAACAGGCGCAGCATCGTCGCAGGTTTCAATTGCTCGGCCAGACTCTGGATGGAATGCGGGTCTGGGATGTCCGCCGCGCCGCCCAGGCGCTCCGCGCCGTCGAGGGATTCTCCGGCGTGCCGCTGTGGATGCAGGGAGAACGGGAGATGGCGGGAATCGTGCTGTACGCCTCCTTGTTTGAACCGGACGTGGCACGGCTCGACTTGTGGCAACTGGCCGCTGGGGATCGAGATGGTCCCGACCTGCTGAACGTGCTCCGCATCCTCGACATCCCGACGGCAGTGGCGCTCGCCGCGGAACGCTCCAAAGTCCGCTTGTATCGCACCACTCCCACCGACTGGGACTATCCTCAGAAAGTCTCCCGCAGCCTGAACTGGCCCGCCGGTCAGTTGCAAATCCGGGGAGTTCAGGCGGATGAGGGGGCAGCGCAATAGGTTGCGCTCTGCCTGCGAAAAAATCTGCCGCCCCCCACTGGCCTCGTGCCAATGGAGGCCATGCCTGGAAGCTACACACGCCGTTCACCCCCCGTTTCCCGCACTCATGAACCTCTGCACCCCTCCCCGCCGCAGCAAAGCGTTTTCGCGCACACCAGCGTGGATTGCGGCGGGGAGGGGGGCAGAGGTTCTACACGTGGGGTGACTTTTCCGGTGCTTGACTTTAGCATTCAGTCATGCGTTCCGCCGGCCCTGGGCTGGATGAAGGCAAATCGGAACAAAAATGAATCGCGGTTTCCACCGCACCGTCGGCTGCCCGCCTCTGGAGAGCCGGCATCGGCATGCCACCCTAAAATCCAACCTCGACCGGAGTTCGACACATGCCGGCGCATCCCAACGAAATCGAGACGCGCGAAGCGTCGGCTCGATCCGCGATCACAAGAGCTATTGGCACCGCCGACGATGAATATGGCGCCACGCTCTTCATCGCCCACCATCTTGAAGAGCTGGAACCCGCATACTGGAAAGAACACCTCTCGACGGAAACACCCCAACCACACCAGCTACTTGACATCTTGAAGCTTCGATCGCACTGGGGTGGTGTTGACGACTTGGACACCTTTGATTTCACTCTTCCCGGCCAAGTGACTGACTACGTCATCAGCGTCTCATTTGACAATATGGGGCGAGTGTCAGGGATTGCAATGGAGAGTTGACGCATCTGCCGAAGGATTGCTGCGCCGCCGAATCTCGCTGCCTGCTGACCATCATGGATCAATGCTTCTCCCAGGGGAACCCGCGCGAATCCGCCGCCCTCGAAGAGGCCCGCGCCAAGGACGCTGTGGCAGACAAGTTGACTCACAAAGAGTACGACAAAGGCCATTGGAAGAACGAATGCCGGTGCCTGCGCCGCGAGTCGGGCGCAGAGTCAACGGCCGGCAAGTCAGGCAGGAGGCGATCGCTGTGAAGGCACGAGCACTCAACCGCGACACGCGCGATAGGTACTTTGAACTCGTCAAGCGATTTCCGCTCGTTTCGATTCAGAATGGGCGTCAACTTTCCGAAGCGCAGCGGGTGATCGATCGCCTGTTGCAAAAGGGGAGCGTTGGATCCGGGAGAAGACGATTACCTGGACGCCCTGAGCGACCTCGTAGCCGTTTACGAAGACGCGCATGACGAGTTTCCAGACATTACCCCGGTCCAACTCCTGGCACATCTGATCGAAGCCAAAGGGGTCACACAGGCAGATGTCTCTCGCGACACCGCGATCCCGCGTTCGGCCGTCTCAGAGCTTCTCTCCGGCAAGCGACAGATCAACCTGCATCACATCGAAAAGCTGGCAAAGTACTTCCATGTTCCGCCGTCCGTGTTTTTGACGGGGTAGCAGGATTGATACTCTACTTTCGTCCATCCATGTCGTCCGATCATCGCTAGCGATATCGTGAACAGACCGAGTGCCCTCGTCATGTGATTTCCTCGTTTCTGGATTCGGGCTCACGCTTTGGCAGCGATTCACCCTCAGGCGCCTCCCTGTGGATTTCATCGGTTTGCCGAATCGCGAACGACAAGCTGGCGGTCATCGCCCTTCCGTCGGTCTTGAACTTTGGAAACATCAGTACATTCGGTGCTTGACAGCGAGCAAACGGCGGGTTGATAATTGGTCGCCGCGGTCAGGTGCGAGACATCGCGGGGATGCCGGGGAGTTGGTGTGTCTGTGGTCCGGGGGAGGATTGGCCCCTATCGGTGTCCCGCGCCGGCGCTGGCCGCGCGAGACGCGGTCCGTTTGTCGTTGAAATTGATCGATCGCCTGGAGTACCGCTGATTCATGAGTGGTTTGCCCCCGCCGGACGAAGGGAAGGCTGGCAGCACCGAGACGTTCATCGGTCCTGTTCCGTCGTCTGGAGAACTAGGCGCACCCGACGATCCGGATACGGTCGAAGGAGCGCAGGATGCCTCGACCGGCGGGGTTCCGTCGCCGGGGGGCGCGCCCCTCCCGACTGGCGCGCCCGCATCCTCTGGCGCGCCGGCGTTGTCCGGTGCATTTGGCCGCTATCGGATCGTGCGGCAACTGGGGAGCGGCGGGATGGGGACGGTCTACCTGGCGCACGATTCGCAGCTCGATCGGCAGGTGGCGTTGAAGGTGCCGCAGTTCCGGGGGGAGAATTCCGCCGAATCGGCCGAGCGATTCCTGCGCGAAGCGCGCTCGATGGCCACGCTCCGTCATCCGCACCTGTGTCCCGTGTTCGACGCGGGGGATCAGGATGGAGTGCAGTTCCTGACGATGGCGTACATCGAGGGAGAGTTGCTCTCCGAGCGGCTGAAGCAGTCGCAGGCGGCGCAGGGCCTGGCCCCGGCCGAGGCGGTCGATCTAGTGCATAAGCTGGCCCTGGCGCTGGAGGAAGCGCATCGGGCGGGGATCATCCACCGGGATCTCAAACCGTCGAACATCCTGATCGACCGGCGGGGTGAACCGGTGGTCATGGATTTTGGCCTGGCGCATCGCGATCGGGACGATCAGGTCCGGCTGACGGAGGTAGGGGCCGTCGTGGGAACTCCCGCTTACATCCCGCCGGAGTTCCTGGAACAGGGGGACGCGGAGCTGGGGCCCGCTGCCGACGTCTACAGCCTGGGGGTGATCTTTTATCAGCTCCTGTGTGGCCAGCTTCCATTTCGCGGGAGTCTGGCGGCGATCCTGACGCAAATCGTGTCGAGCGCGCCGCGGCGGCCTTCCGAAATTCGCGACGACCTCGATCCGGCGCTGGAGGAGATCTGTCTGCAGGCGATGGCCCGACACGTCAAAGACCGGTATCCGACGATGGGGGCGTTCGCGGCGGCGCTCGAAGCATATCGCCTGGGGGTGCGGGAGACCCTGCTGAATCAGCGCCGGGAGCGCGCCGCCAGCCGCGCCGCCTGGACTCCCAAATGCGCGCATGACCTGTTCATCGGCTATGCCCTGGTCGATGATGAGCCTCCGCCGGGGGTCGCCGCCGCCGGCTGGGTGACGACGCTGGCGGAGCACCTGGAGTGGCGGTTGCGGCAGCTCTGTGGAAAGTCGGAAGGACCGTCGATCTGGATGGAGCATCACCTGTCGGGAAGTCCCCGGCTCGAGCCATTGCTCGCCGAGCGGCTGGCGCAGACCGCGGTGGTGATCCTCGTGACTTCTCCCGGCTCTCTGGCTTCGGAGTGGTGCGTCCCCGGTTCAGGGGTTTTGGAATTATTGCGCAATCGGCCCGGTCGAGCCGGCAACATTTTGGTTGTGGAGCGCGATCGGATCGACTCGTCCGCCTTGCCGGCCGAACTGGCGGAGACCCGTTCCTTTCAATTCTGGGGAAACCGGGACGGTCGCGGCCCGGTGATCTACGGCCATCCGCGTCCACGTCCGGAGGTGGATCTGGAGTATTATGCCAAGGTCGATGATCTGGCCCGGGGGATCAAAGAGGCGCTGACGGAAGCCGGCCGGGAGTCTCCCGCGGCGGTGAGCGCGCCATCGAACGCGGCGTTGTCCCCCGTTTCCAGCCGGGGAGCGGAATCCAAAATCGTCTATCTGGCGGAGGTCACTGACGATCTGGATCCGCTCCGCGACGGAGTGAAGCGGAGTCTGGATCAGATCGGGTTTCGAGTGGTTCCCCAGAGCTGGTTGCCGCGCGAGGTGGTGCCGTTTCGCGCCGCAGTCGATGAGGCGCTTCAAGAGGCGGTGCTGTTTGTGCAGTTATTGGGACCGCTGGCGGGAAAGCGGCCGCCGGGAGGAGGCGAGACCTACGCGGCGCTGCAATCTCAGGGAGCGCAAGCGGCGGGAATGCCAATTGTCCAATGGCGCGACCCGGCGCTCGACCCGCGCGGCGTGCGCGACAGCGAGCATCGGGCGCTGCTGGAGGGAACCGCCGTTCTCGCCATCGATTTCGAGGACT
This sequence comes from Planctomycetales bacterium, assembly GCA_046152955.1. Lineage (GTDB taxonomy): Bacteria > Planctomycetota > Planctomycetia > Planctomycetales > Planctomycetaceae > SIAF01. Next base: position 10,223 of record JBJXGA010000125.1, read on the forward strand.
TCAAACGGGAGACGGTCCGTCGGGCGGAACGGGAATGGGATCGTCGGTACAAGACGAGCCAGCCTTCCGTCCCTGCGGATCGCGCGTTTGTGTTCGTCAACGTCGATCGGGGGGATCTGCCGCTGGCGCATGATCTGTGCGAACTCCTGGAGCAGAGCGGCTGTTCCTATGCCCTGCCGATGCATGAAGGGCGTCCCGATGAAATCCGCCGCGATCTGGAGGCCAACTTGATCGATTGCGACGGGCTGATTGTGATTTACGGCGAGATCACGGAGCAATGGGTGCGGGAACAGTTGCGGCAATGGCGCAAAATGCTGTACTTGCGCGAGCGGCCGTTGCGGGCACTGGCGGTGTTTGAGGGGCCCCCTCCGGACAAACACGCAGTGGGGATGCGTCTTGCCCAGATGCATGTGATTGACTGCCGAGAGGGCTTGCAGGAGGACAAGATTCGCGCGTTTCTCGACGCTCTGGCCGGCAACGTTCCCTTGGCCTGAATCCTGTCCCATGCACGACCCGCTGGACAATCTACTCACCAACACACCGTATCCCGGATTGCGGCCGTTCCGCCGCGACGAAGCGGATATCTTCTTTGGGCGCGACGAACAGGTCGATCAGTTGCTGACGCGGTTAGAGCAGCGGCGGTTTTTGGCCGTCGTGGGAGTGTCGGGTTGCGGCAAGTCGTCGCTGGTGCGGGCCGGAATGCTCTCGGCGCTGGAGCGGGGTTTTTTGTCCGCCGCGGGGCCACGCTGGCAGGTCGCGGAAATGCGGCCGGGAAATCATCCGCTGTCGAACCTGGCGCAGGCGCTCTTGGCGAGCGGCCGGCTCGGGGGGGATTGGCGCGATCGTCCCGACGCGCGGTCGTTTTTGCTGGCGGCGCTGCGACGCGGACCGTTGGGGCTGGTGGAACTGTTGCGGGAGTCCCCCGACTCGCCCCCGGCCAATCTGCTGTTGCTGGTCGATCAATTCGAGGAAATCTTTCGGTTCCATCGGCATGGCGATCCCAACGAAGCGACCGCTTTCGTGGACCTGCTGCTGGCCTCCGCGGAACAGACGAGCCTGCCGGTGTACGTCACGATCACCATGCGGTCGGATTTTCTGGGAGACTGTTCGATCTTCACCGGATTGCCGGAGGCGATCAACGCCGGAGAATTCCTGATTCCGCGGCTGACCCGCGCGCAGTGCCGCGCGGCGATCGTGGGGCCGGCGGCGGCGTTCGGCGCGACGGTGGACGAAGCGCTGGTGACGCGGATTCTCAATGACACCGGGACCGATCCCGACCAGTTGCCGCTGATTCAACACGCGCTGATGCGAATGTGGAATCGGGGGTCGGCCGGCGCGGAAGGCGGCCAGGGATCCGAGGGGCGGCGGCTGACCGTCGAAGATTACGAATCGGTTGGCGGACTTCGGGAAGCGCTGTCGAATCACGCCGATGAGCTGTACGCCGGCCTGGACTCGCGACAGCAGCGGATCGCCGAGGTGCTGATGCGTTCGTTGAGCGAGCGCGGGAGCGACCAGCGCGATACGCGGCGGCCGGTTCCTTTGCGGACGGTCGCCGCCGTGGCACGGGAGATTCCCGAAAGCGTGGCTCGCGTGGTGGAAGTGTTTCGGCAGACCGATTGCAGCTTTCTCACGCCGCCGGTCGGAGTGCCGATCGAGGCGGAGACGATTCTGGACATCGGCCACGAGAGTCTCATCCGGCAGTGGAAGCGGATGTCGGATTGGGTGCAGGCGGAGGCCGATTCGGCGTCAATCTACCGCCGCCTGACCGAAACGGCGCAGCTCTGGAAAACCGGCCAGGCGGCGCTGTGGACCACGCCGGACCTGGAAAACGCCCTCTCCTGGAGACTGCGCGAAGAACCCAACGCTCCCTGGGCTCAGCGCTACGGGGGACATTTCGAGGAGAGCATGGCGTTTTTGGATGCCAGCCTGGCGGCCCGCGACCTCCGGCTGGGGGAAGAGGCCGCGCGCCGCGAACGGGAGCTCAAACTGCTGGCGGACAAGGCTCAGGCGGAGAAACTGCGGGCCGACGAAGCGGACGCCCGGCGACTGGAGCAAATCGCGGCTAACCGCCGACTCCGAGGGCGGGCGATCACCGCGTTGTCCGCCGGACTGGTGTCGATCGCGCTGGCGGTCGTTGCGATCGTGCTCTTCTGGCGCGCCCGCACAGAGCGCGACCGCGCCGACGCTTCGCGGGGGGAAGCGGTCCAGGCGCGGCGCCAGGCGGAACGTTCCGCGGAAGCGTCGGAACGGGCGATGGACCGTGAAAAAGAAGCGCGACAGGAAGCCGAGATTTCCGCCCGCCACATGAAGCAGTCGCAATATGAAGCGGTGTCGCAGACCCTGGGGGCCTATGCCAGCCTGGCGCAGGCCAATTTGGCGCAATCGCAGTCGCTGTGGAGCGCTGCGGAGAGCGGGCGGCAGCAAAAGGCGCTGGAACTGCTCGAGGATACCAGCCGCCTCCGGAGCGAGTCGTTGACCTTGCTGCCCGAACTGGGGGAAGACCTCGCTGGGGCGCTCCCTCGGCTGGCCGCCCAATGGGGAGAGTTGGTGCCGCGGATTCGCAGCCAGGCGGTCCGCTGGCTCTCCTACACGTCGCTGCAACCGATCGGGCAGTTCGCCGCCAGTCCACAGTCGCAGGGATTGCCTCTCGCGCTCAGTCCCGATGGGAAACTGTTGGCGCTGTACGAGTCGGACCGGCAGAATTATTACAAAGGAACGTATTTGCTGGTGGATACCCGGACGGGAGGGGTGGCCTTGCGATTGCGACTGGGAGACCAGGAGTTTCGGCAGGTCGCGGCGCTGGCCTTTTCCAGCGATGGATCGACGCTGCTGACCGTCGCCACGATCCCGAGTCAGGCCGCCTCTTCGCTGGTGGTCGAATCTCGGTCCACCAGCGATTTGCGGGTGCAGGAATCGGTCGCGCTGGCGATGCCGGCCAGCGGTCCGGCGGTGATGGCGGGGCTAGCTGTCGATTTCCGGTTCAACTCTCAGGCAAGTCGCGTGGCGTCTGTCAGCCAGACGGGGGGAGCCACCGTCTGGGAGGTGGAGTCCGGTCGTCTGCTGCGCGTTGCGGAGGGAATCCGCTGGATGGGTTGGAACGGCGCGGGCGACCAGGTGGTCGGAATGGCGGGCAATACCGTCCGGCTGGTGGAAATGGAGGAGGGGAGCGCCCCGCGCGAAATCAGCCTCTCGTCGGAAGGAAAGGAGATTCGCAAAGTCACGTGCAGTCCCGACGATCGCTGGTTGATCGTGCAGTTGGCCGACGAATACGTCCTGGGTGGCTATGCCATGCCGTTTCGGATCGTCGAGGTCGCTACTGGCCGAATCGTCGGGGCTTGCCACCTTCCCAGCGAGGGGTTTGGGTTTGGAATGCTTGACTCGCGGAACGAGCGAGTCGGCTTTCACTTCAGCGGCCGCATGATGGCCGTCATGAACGGCAAGTTGGTCTACCTCGTGACGCTGCCGGGGGGAGAGATTCTCTATCAGACAAAAGTTCCGGATCTGAATCCGACAGCGTTTCAGTCCTGGATGCCGGTGCTGGTGGAGTTCAATCGGGACGGCTCGTTGTTGACGACGGCGGCGCGAGTCCAACTCAACAATCAGGAATTTCGGGTGCAATTTTGGGATCCGGCGGCGGGGTCGGTCGGGGCGCAGTCGCGGGTGTTTCCGACGTCGGCCAGAGCTTGTGAATTCCTGTCGGCAGAGGCTCTGGCGCTGGCCGGCGGTGACGGCGCGGCAGTGTCGGTCGAGGTGCAGCGACCCACGGGACCGCGCATCTGGAATACGCAGTTGGGGACGGAAGCGAGCGGCTTCGAACCATCCGGAGCGCGGTTCGTCCAGGCGCTGCCGGGACGAGCGGACATTTTCGACGCCACCACCGGGGCGCAGGTCCAATCGATTCCTCGCAGCCGGAGTGCGACGGGACAGGGCTGGGGGATCAGCTCCGACTTCCGGTGGATCGTCGGCCTGGATGCCACGCGCGACCCGGCGGAACCCGGAGTTTTTGACGCCACCAGCCAAACCTGGACCTGCCGGTTGCCAGGGATCACCGACCTGGAAGCGGCCGCCACGTACAGCCCGGATGGGCGGATGATCGCAGTCCGCGAAACGGTCCCGGGCGCTGGTGGAGGACAAACTCAGAGTTTCCTGGTCGTGTATCGTCTAGAGGATGGTCGCCAGATGCTGTCACTGGATCCGGCCTACACGGAATTGCACTTTGACCGGTCCGAGCGAGTGGTCGTCTCCGGATACCGGACGAACCAGGTCGAGCTGGCCGTTTTTCACCTCGACTCCGGGCGCGAGCTGGCAAAGCACCTGATCCCGTCAGGCGGATTCAGCGGATTGTCCGGCAATTTCTGGCTTGTGCCGAACGGCGAATTGGCAGTGTTTACGCTGTCCCAGGAGAGCGGTCGGCGGCGCACGCAGGTCTGGGACGTGGCCCGCCAGACGCCTCCCCAGACGTTGCCGGGGGAATTCGCCTTTGGTCAGAAAGTCTGGCTGACCAACACGCGACTGGTGGTCATGGGGCAGTCGACTGATCCGCAGCCGGGAACGGAGCCGGGCCAACCGCCAAGTCACGTGGTGCGACTGTTCGATCTGCAGACGAAGCAACTGCTGTTGGAGCGCCGGGACGCGAATCCCCAAAAGATGTTCGTGAGCCGCGAATGGAACCTCCTGGTCATCGCCCGCGTCGAGCCGAACGGCGAGGGGGCTGAGTCGAGCGTGTACGATCTGGAATCGGGGCGCGCGGTGGGCCGCGTTCCAGAGGTGGTCGAGAGCCTCTCCCCCAATGGTCGGCTGGCGCTGACGTTGCGGGGGACGTTGTACGATCTGCAAGCCATCGCCCAGAGGAAGGAGGCGGATGCTGAACAACCGGTTGCGGAGATCGAGCCCGCCGATCAGGTAGCCCCGTTGGCCAATAGCTCCTGGCAGCGCAGCCGCTTTAGCCCGGACAGCCGCTGGCTGCTGCTGGAAGGGACCAACACCACCTTCGCGATGCGTCGGCTCAGCCAGAGCCTTCCGTTCGAGGCGGGGGGAACGGAAGTCCGCGTCGCCGGAGAACTGCAACCTGCGCCGAGCGCCGACGGCCGGCGACTGGTGTCGTATGACCCCGCGTCAGGACGAGTGCGGATTCGGGCGGTGGAGGATGGTTCGGTCCAGGCAGAAATTCCGCTTCAGGAGGGAATTCTCCAATCGCTCGGGGGAACCACCGCCGTCGACGCGATCGACGTGTCATCGAATGGGGCGCAATTCGCGATCAAAGCCGCGGAGCGATGGCGGCTAGGCAACGCCGATGCCGACCGGCTCCACACGCAACTCCCCCGCTCCAGTCATGATCAACCGGTGTGGGCGCTGGATGTCCAACGAGAGGCGGGGATCGTCGCGTCCGCCGGAGAGGATCGGACCGTTTGTTTCTGGGACGCCGCCGACGGACGGTTCCTGGGAATGCTGGAAGGTTTCGGCTCGACGCTGGTGGCGGTGCAGTTTCATCCGACGGAACCGCTGGTGGCGACGCGCAATGAAACGGGCGGTCTGACGGTTTGGAGGTGGACGCTGGAAGAATTCGAGCGGCAACGCCGCATCGTGGCGGAATACGTCTGGGGGAACTTCGATGCCGTGGGCCGCGCGCTGCGGTTCAGTCCCGATGGGGACAATCTGGTAGTTCCCGACTCGCACGGCCGCATCCGATTCTTTGAAGCGGCCACTGGGACGCTTACGGGAGTGTTGTATCCCACAAGCGAACTGGGGGTCGTCCAGGGGTTGGCCTATGAACCGGGGGGAGAACGCCTGGCGCTGGCGGGAGGGCGGAGCACGATCGCTCTGTGGAACCGCCGATCTCAATCGTGGGATCGGCAATGGGAGACCGGCCAGTCGGCGGTTCGCGACTTGGCGTATTCCCCCGATGGACGCCTGCTGGTCTCCGCCGGGAATTCGATCCGCGTCTGGGACGCCGCATCAGGCGACCTGCTGTTCGCCCTGGATCGCCAGGCACAGCCTGTGACCGACGTGGCGATCGATCCCTCCGGCCGGTGGTTGGCATCGCTGGCCGAAGACCGGACCCAATTCGTGCTCAATCTGGAAGACCTGGCGCGAGCCCTGGATCAGATGCAGGTGGGATGGGAAGCCGACGACCCACTGGTCTCCGCCGCACGGAGAACTCCTCAACCGGCATCCCCCGAGGCCCCACTGTGGCGGGCCGCCACCTCCGACGAATTGGCAGTCGAACGAGTCCGGGCCGGGCACAATTGGTCTGCAACTCGGGCCGAGAGGATTCTCGACTGGACCGAAGCGGCCCGCCAATTGCGGCCGCTCTGCGAGTCGGAACCGAACAACGCCAACTACCGCTGGCGGCTGGCGCGGGCGCTCGGGGAAACGCAGCAATGGGACGAGGCCGAGGCGGCCTGGTCGCGGACCGCCGAACTGACTCCCGATGATCCCTACCCCTATTACGGCCGGGCCATTGCCGCTTTGGGGGCCAGGCGGTTGGGCGACTACCGCCGCCACGTGCGAAGCCTGCTGGAACGCTTTGGAAAAACACAAAACGCGGACCATGCCTCCCGCGCGCTGTATGCCGCCGTTCCGATCCACGGCGCCGTGGAGGAAACCGCCACTCTGGTGCCGCTCAGCGAGATCGCACAACATCCGCGGTTGAAAGGGGCGGCGCTGTATCGCGATGGACAATACGCAGAGGCGATCGAGCAACTCGTTCAGCAGGAGATGTACGGCGCCCGCGCCTGGGACATGCTGTTCCTGTCGATGGCCTATGCCCGCACCGGCCAGACCGACGAGGCCCGCAAGTTGCTGGAAGCCGCCGCCGGTGCTCTGCAGGCGATGGAAGCCAACGCCTCCGCGGAGTGGCCCGAGTTGATCGAGACGCGGCATCTTTATCAGGAGGCGCAAGCGCTGCTGGAGCCCTGATCAGCCGCGCCCCCCTTTGAGCGGCAACGTCACGGCACGGCCGGTTTTTGCCGCCTGGTAGATCGCCAAAATGATCTCGACGCTTTTGCGTCCCTCCTTGCCGTCCACCAGGGGAGGGCGTCCCGTCTGCACTGCCTGAACAAAATCCCGAAGCTGATCGCGATGTCCGGCATGCGAAATCGCCTTGGGATCGGCGGCCCCTCCTCCCCCTCCCGCGCGTCGCGCGAATTTCTTCCGCAGGGCCGCGTCGCGCCGCGACGGGGTGGCAAAATGCCACAGCAGAACGTCGTCCTGCTCGATGATCGCCGACCCGTGCGTTCCGTGGATTTCCGTTTTCTTGAGCAATCCCGGAAAGGCGCTGGTGGTCGCCTCCATGACTCCCAGGGCGCCGCTGCGAAACCGGATCGCGGCGACCCCCGTGTCCTCCACTTCGATCCGCTCATGCGCCAGCGTCCCGGTGAAGCCCGTGACTTCCGCTACGTCTCCCATGAACCATTGCAAGAGATCGACGTTGTGAATCGCCTGGTTCATATACGCTCCTCCCCCATCCAGCTTCCATGTGCCGCGCCATCCTCCGCCGTCGTAGTATTGCTGCGTGCGCCACCATTTGACATACGCGTCTCCCAGCGTCAGCTTGCCGAATCGGCCTTCGTCGATCGCTTCCTTCAGCACCAGACTGGCCGGGCTGAAGCGCGAGGGAAAGATCGTGCAAAGCTGCACGCGGCGCTTGCGGCACTCGGCGATGAGCGCGTCGCACCGGGCCAGTGTGATCTCCAGCGGCTTCTCGACGACGACGTGCTTGCCGGCTGCCGCCGCCGCCACGGCCGGTTCCAGATGCGCTCCGCTGGGAGTGCAGATATTGACGATGTCGAGCCCCGGATGCTTCAGGAATTTGTCGTAATCGGTGTAGACTTGGCAGTCGCCAACCAGATCGACGATCTTCGCCGCATTCTCCGGATGGGCGGTGAACAGGGCGACGACCCGCGCGCCGCGAATCTCCTGAATGGCGCGGGCATGAAACCCGGCAATCATTCCGCAGCCGACGATTCCGAAACCTATTTTGGGCATGATGGTGTGCGTTGTTCTCCGTGGTGCAGATTTGCGTCGATCCCCGGTGCTTGACGCCGGGACGCTCGTTGCCGCAGTTGCTCTGTTTTCGTGGCAGAGCCAAGTGTATGATAGCGTCGACGCGGACATTTTCCGACTGTTGGACACCGCGTCCGGGCGCTAACAATCAGCGATGAAACGACCATTTCCAGGCCGAACACACAGAAGAAGAAATCGTTCGCCTGGGTCGCGGATGGTACGATCGCGGAATTCGACCGGTCGTCGAACCGAATTACAAGGGAGAGGTGGTTCAAATGTCAGTCGAAATGACCACGCAAGAGATCGTCCGCAAAGGAGAGGAACTGTACGACCGAGAACTTCGTGCTCGCGTTGAGCCCGAATACAATGGGCAATTCCTCGTTCTTGACGTGATGACTGGCGACTACGAGATCGACGAAAATGACGTTATCGCTTCCGATCGCATCTTGGAAAAGAATGCGGAGGCTTTACTCTATTTTGTCAGAATCGGCTTTCCCGCCGCGTATCGAATCGGTGGCTGTCGACCGCGGGGATTGCCATGATTCTCGGAAAAGTTATCAACGGCTTCGAAGCCGTCGTCAAACTAACCGTTGAAGGGAGAGATCGGTCTTCCGTAGAGATATCCGCGATCGTGGATACGGGCTTCACAGGGGAACTCACACTTGCGCCTGCACAGATTGCCATGCTCCGACTAGCGCCGTGCGGGGGCTGCAAGGCAATGCTTGCAGATGGCCGCACGGTTGAAAGCAATGTGTATCGCGCTACTGTAGTTTGGGACGGTGCAGTTCGAAGAATTCGAGTCGTAGAAACCGCCAACGACGCGTTGGTCGGCATGCGCCTTTTGCGCGGTTGCCGGTTACAAATGGATGTCATCGCAAATGGTGAAATCGCGATTTCCGCGCTAACACGACGTGATTAGTTCATGCCTGGCCGCCAAGATCCGGCAGAAGCAGACAAGTGAGCCCGTGCCACGCCGTGGCTGACCGGTGGCTCGTTTCGCAATACGGTCGACACGCGATTCGCCGGGGACTGGCGGCACGCGGAGAATTTATGGAAAAGCGAATCGTAAAGTGCTGAAAATGGGTCGAATTGCTATCGCGAGTTTTGGGATATGGCGTCGTCAATCGCGTCCGCATCATTGAGGTACAGCCCTGCGAGTCCAAACACCTGGTGATTCATCAACTCAACATGAATCAGCCTTAACAATTCTACGTAGTGTTTCACCTTAGCCATTGGCGAATCCGATCGAGGTGGCAAACGGATTTCGATTTCCGCGTTGGCGATTGAAGCTGCTTCGGGACCAATGGGGGCAGTCAATCCAGGACGTTGGAGTCCACCGAGGACGCACTGCAGAGCATCGCCGTTCGAATGGTCGAATTCCAGAGCCAGTTTCTTGAGTTCAGCATAGGCGTCGTTTGCAATGTTCTTAAGCTGCATTCTCCGCATGAGTTCCACTCGGACCACACGTTTTTTTCCCACCCACAACGATAGTCCTGGCGTTACCTCGATGATTTGGCCTGAACTGTGAATCTGGCATTTTTCATCACCATAATATGCTCCCCCCTGTTCAATTGACCGGCGTGCATCACTTGTCGATTTGCATAAGCCGGAAAGAACAAGCAAACGCACAGCATTTGTTCCAGGATACTGCTCCTCGGAAGCTGGATCAAAAAGTTCCTCGGGACGAATGTCGTCCAGAACGATTTGTTTTAACGGAATGTACGCTGGCAGTGCCTTCTCCGCAACCTCGCTTTGCCAGCGAGCAACGGCGTCTTCTGCGGCTGCATTGCCGTGGTATTGGCTAATCACGGATTTTCCCAAGGCGATTTTTGCCTCCTTGGGATGCCCCGATAGCAGTCGTTCGACTTCCGCCAGCGGGATGTCAGTCAGCAACTCGAAGTACATCCGCATCACGGCATCGGGCACCTGCATGAACTTCTTCATCATTTCATACGGGGGTTCGTTGACACCGATGTAGTTGCCCAGACTTTTTCCCATGCGGCGGACGCCGTCCAGTCCCACGAGGATCGGCGTCATGACGCCGATCTGCTGCGAGAGTCCCTGGTCGCGCTGGAGGTCGCGAGCCAGCATGAAGCTGTAGAGCTGCTCGGTCCCACCCAACTCGACGTCGGCCTGGATCTGGACCGAATCCCAAGCCTGCATCACGGGATACAGGCATTCGTGCAGGAAGATCGGCTGTTCGGCCTGGTAGCGCTTGGAGAAGTCGTCGCGGGTCAGCAGTTGGGCGATCGTCACCTTGCTGCACAACTCGAGAACGTCCAGAAAACGCATCGCCGAAAACCACTCGCCGTTCGGGCGGACTTCGGCCCGCGACAAATCCACGACCTTGCCGACCTGCGTCAGGTAGTCCTTGGCATTGGTTTCGACCTGTTCGGGGGTCAGCCGGGCGCGCGTCTGATCGCGGCCGCTGGGATCTCCCACCAGGGCGGTGTAGTTGCCGATGATGATGATCGCCAGGTGCCCCAATTCCTGGAATTGCCGCATCTTGCGGAGCGGAACGGTGTGACCCAGATGCACGTCGATCCCCGTGGGATCGATCCCGTATTTGACGCGCAGGGGAACCCCCGTCCGGAGGCTCCGTTCCAGCTTTTCGGCCAGTTCCGCTTCGGGAACGATCTTCTCGACGCCGCGGCGGATCACGGCCAATTGTTCGGCAACAGGGGGAAACTGCATGAAAAAGTGTCTTCCAGGCGATGGCAATCCAGGCCCCGGACGCTAAGCTGACAGGACCAGAAGGAGCAGCCCAATGGCGGTTCCAGGCTGGTCAGGAGGCGAGCGACCCCAAGCGGTTCGCGCAGGAACTGTAAGCGAAATCAACGCCAGGTTGCAAATATGAATCGGATCACCGGACATCTCACCCGCTGTCTGCTGTCGGGCCTCGTGGCGCTGCTCCCCATCGCCGGGTTCGTGTTCACGGTCGTCTACCTGGAAACGACAATTTCCGGATCGTGGCTGGCGAAGCAACCGTGGTATTTTCCGGGGCTGGGACTGCTCGCCACGACCGCCGCCATTTATCTGATCGGACTGACAGTCTCCACGTTCGTGGGGCGCTGGCTATGGCAGTTGCTGGATCGGCTGCTGGACAGCCTGCCGATGCTGGGACGGTTGTATCAGACGATCAAGCAGATCGCCGGGTACGGCGAAGGAAGAGACGCCATATTCCAGCGGGTCGTCCTGGTTCCCAATGGACATTCCGAAGGGAGCGAATTGGGGTTGGTGACCGGGGAGTTGCCGAATGCCGCGGGGCCGCCGCAATTGGTGGTCTTCGTCCCCGATGCGCCCAATCCGACCTCGGGGCGACTGGTGGTGATCCGCGCCGCCGACGTGCATCCGGTGCCGATGTCGGTCGGCGATGCGCTCAAAGCGCTGCTGTCGGTGGGGAAGACCCCCATGGACGCCGTGGCGGGGGGAGCGGCAGGCGCATCATTCCCGCCAACCAATTCCCCAAACACGCAGTAACTCCGAACGCCTTGTCACGACTGGAGTGCGAGATGAAGACCTCGCGCGGGAGACCAGGCGAGTCCGGCATTTCAGCGACTGCCCACCATGGATTGTTTGAGCGCGGCCGACACGCGGCGACCGGCATCGGACGGGTTGTCCGTGGCGTCGATCAAGTTGGCGTCACCCTCGCGTCCCAGGGAGCCCGATTCTATACTAGGGCGCCCCTTCTGCCGCCGAAATGCGTCGTCTGCGGCTGCCCCCCTGAGTGATTGGATTCCCGACTGGACCACTGCATGACCGATTCCGTGGTGGACTCCCGCCCTGCCTGCCGCTTCGTCACGCTCGGTTGCAAGGTCAATCAGTATGAAACGCAGATTGTCAAAGAGGCACTTTTGGGGCACGGTTACCGCGAGGCGCGTGAGCAGGAACCGGCCGCGTTGTGCATCGTCAATACCTGCACCGTGACCGGCGAAGCGGATTCCAAGGCGCGACAGGTCATTCGCCAGCTTGCCCGGCACAACCCCGGCGCCCAAACGGTCGTATTCGGGTGTTATGCGGCCCGCGAGCCGGAGCGGCTCCAGCAGCTCCCCGGCGTGCTGGCTGTTGTCTCGGACAATCGCGAACTCCCCGACGTGATGCAGCGATTTGGCGTCCACGAATGGCCGACCGGGATCAGCCGCTTTGATGGTCATCGCCGGGCGTTCGTCAAAGTGCAGGATGGCTGCATCCTCAACTGCACCTATTGCATCATCCCGCAGGTGCGCCCCGGTTTGCGCAGCCGATCGCCACGCGAGATCATCGAGGAGGTCCACCGTCTGATTGACAATGGATACCGGGAGATCATCCTCACCGGGATTCACCTGGGGCATTTTGGAGTCGAGGCGACCCGTGGCCGCTCGGGGAAAGCCCCCTACCGGTTGTGGCACTTGATTCGGGAACTGGACCGCATTCCGGGAGACTGGAGGCTGCGTCTCTCCAGTCTGGAGGCAGCGGAAGTCGGCCTGGATTTCCTGTCGGCCGTCGCCGATTGCGAGCGGCTCTGTCCCCATTTCCATCTCTGTCTGCAGAGTGGTTCGGATGCAGTGCTCGAACGGATGAAGCGCCGCTACCGGGTGGGCCGATTTTTGGAGAAACTCGACGCGATTCGACGCAATTTTGACAATCCGGCCTTCTCCACCGACGTGATCGTCGGGTTTCCTGGTGAGACAGAGGGGGATTTCGAGCGGACGTTGGAGGTCTGCGAGGGGGCCGGTTTCATGAAAATTCACACGTTTCCGTTCAGCCCGCGCCGCGGCACTCCCGCTGCCGGGTTTTCTCAGCCCGTTCCGCCGGAAGTTCGGCAGGAGCGCGTTTCGCGATTGGCCGTGCTGGAACGGCGACTGGCAACGCGGTATTATCAGTCCCTTATGGGAAAGCGGTTGTCAGTTCTCGTCGAAGCCCGGCCAGCCAAACAGCCTGGTCATGTCCTGGGAACAAGTTGCCGGTACGTGCCAGTCGAGTTCCCCGGGACACGTGCCGAGATCGGACGCCTGGTTCCCGTCATGGCCAAGGAAGTCACCGACGACGGACTCAGGGGAGTCCGAGGGGAGTCCGGGGAGTGTCACTGAACGATTTTTCACCCCGTTATCTGAGGCTGGAGCGGCGCGGCGAAGCCATCGTCGTCGGCGTCGAGGTAGCGCTCCTGACCGAAGATATGAACCTGGAGCAGTTTGGACACGAACTGTTCGCGCTGGTAGAGCAGTTCGGATGCCGCAAACTGGTCGTCAGCATGCAAAACGTCAAAATGGTGACCAGCGGCGGATTGGGAAAAATGATCACCATCCACCGCAAGATGCATCGGCACCAGGGGCATGTGGTCTTTTGCGACGTGCAGCCGGACGTTGCCGACATCCTCGACACCAGCCGCCTGATCACCTACTTGCATGTGGAACCGACGGTCGACGCGGCGCTGGCCAAACTTCCGCCGGACCAGACCGGAACCGCTTGACGGCCAGTTGCCTGCTGGTTCAATCCCCCATTCCATTCTCCGCTGTTCCCCTGGAAGTCAACTCGTGTCCCGGCTGATCGCCATTGAAGGAATCGACGGCTCTGGGAAAGGGACGCAGGCACAGCGACTGGTCGAGCGTTATAGGCAGGCGGGCATTTCCGCAGAGCTCATGAGCTTTCCCCGGTACGACGCCACACTGTTTGGCCGGGCGATCGGCGAGTATTTGAACGGGGAGTACGGATCGCTCGACGACGTGCATCCGTTCCTGGTATCGCTGTTGTTCGCCGGCGATCGGTTGGAATCGCGGGAACCATTGGCCCAAGCGCTCGCCGAGCATGAGGTGGTGGTGCTCGACCGGTATGTTCCCTCGAACGTGGCGCACCAGGCGGCCAAGCGCGACGGGGCGCAACGCGCGGAACTGGCGCGTCGGATCTTGCGGATCGAATTCGAGATTTTTCAGCTTCCTCGTCCGGACCTGGTGCTGTTGCTCGACCTTCCGGTGGCAACGGCGCAGGAATTGATCGCCCGCAAGGGGGCTCGCAACTACACGCAGCGGGTTGCCGACCTGCAAGAGGCCGACGCCCCGTACTTGCAGCGGGTTCGCGAGGTCTATCTGGATCTGGCCCGCGGGGATGCGGACTGGCGGCTCATCTCCTGCGTCACCGCGCAGGGGTTGCGCTCGATTGATGAGATCGGCGAGGAACTCTGGACGATGGCCACTTCGAATCTGAGTGCCGGGCAATCCTGCGCAAGAGCGCCTCGATTTGAACCGGAATAGCGATCAGCAGGTCGGAATTCCTGTACCAGCCCGCCCCCATCCGCCTTGCGCGGATGGAGCGAAAGATTCGCAGGCTAGAACGGTCGAAAATGATCCCACGTGTAGAACCTCTGCCCCCCTCCCCGCCGCGATCAACGCTGGTGCGCGAGAAGATGCTGTGCCGCGGCGGGGCGGGGGGCAGAGGTTCATGGGCGAGGGAAACTGGGTGTGAGGTGTGTGTGTAGCTGCCAGGCACGCCTCCGCTGGCTCAAGGCCAGCGGGGGGCAGCGTATCGGTTAGGAGATGCGTTTTCCATCTGCCAGCGGAACAATTCCTGGATCAAATCACCTCACTAACGCGTCTGACTTTTCCGCAGAATAGCGCCGATACGGCACAGTGATCCGGTTCCGCCCGGTCACCTCAAAAACCGTCCGCCGTTCAAGTCGATCAATCCCCCGGTCATGAAGCGGGAGGCGTCGCTCGCCAGATACAACACGGCCTGGGCGATCTCTGCGGCGCTGGCATTCCGCGCCAATGGAGTCTGCCGCCGGTAGTCTTCCATTTTCTCGGGAGTGCTGAACAGTTCGTGATGCCGGGTCTCCACGACCCCCGGCATGATGGCGTTGGCGCGCACCCGCGGCGCCAGTTCCCTGGCCAGCGTTCGGGTGAAGACCTGCAAGGCCCCTTTGGCAGCGGCATAGGGGCCGGCGCCTCCAGAGCCTCCGGTCTGCACCGACATCGACAGGTTGTTGATGATGCTGCCGTTCCCGGAACGCTGGAGATGTGGAATCGCCCGCCGAGTGACGAAGAACGCCGAATGGACGTTGACCTGAAATGCCTCCATCCACAGCTCGGTCGGACAATGCTCGAGCGGGGATCGGGACAAGGGATGCCCGGCGTTGTTGAACAGGATGTCGAGCCGGCCGGACTGTTCCAGCACCTCATCAACCAGTCGATTCGCCTCATCCTCTCTGGTCAGATCGGCCGCCGCCAGGAATCCGCTCCCCTGCGCCTCTTCGATGGCCGCCAAAGTCTGCCGCGCTCCCTCGTCGCTCTGGTGGTAATGAATGGCGACCCGCGCCCCGGCCCCGGCCAGCGCAATCGCCGCCGCCTGGCCGATCCCGACCCCGGCGCCGGTGACCAGCGCCACCCGTCCGGACAAATCAAACGGTGAACCAGGAGCGGTCGGATTGGTCATGATCTCTCGCTGTGGACTTTCCTATTCAAACTGCTTGAGGACCGCATCGTCCCAGGTGTGCGGAGGGCTGCACGATTTGAAAGAAGGCTCTGGGATTTCGGATCGGCGATCGCCACGAAGCGCCTCGAAGTTGAACGCGGCATGCGGGGAATGATTTCTTCTTTCAATCCGACCACGGAGGTGAATTCTAGCACGCCGGCGCAACCTGGTGAAACGAGGATGCAATTCTTGATCTTCGGTGATCCGCGCCATGAAAATCAGAATCGAAAAGCGAATCCCCCTCCCGCGCACGATCGCTGATCCCCCACAACACCGCAATCGTTCTGCCAGACATTGTTCTGTCGTCCCCTTCCCCTCCCATTCGAAAGATCGCGATCGGAGCCGCATCGCCTGCGGAACGAAATGGGACGCGCAGGCAACAATCGGACCTTCGAAACGGGACTTTGCCCGACTGGTCTGTATTCGTACTATTCGCGTAATTCGTGGTTCAATCCTTTCCGTTCGGGGCCAACCACCGTCATGGGTCAGGTTGGAAAAGGAAAAACCACGAATTACCCAGCGCGGCCAAGGGCCGCAACCAAAAATGAATTGAGCAGGAGGGCCCAGCGCGGCCCAGGGCCGCAACCAAAGGAGAAATTGAACAGGAGGGCGCAGAGGAAGCAGAGATCATCCGGCCGTGGTTGGCCAATCGATCCTGTGTCGATCACTGCCGATGGGGATTGTCTCGACTCAATCCGGCCAATCGCCACTTCCCACTCCGCGTCCTCCGCGGCTCCGCGTGAGGCATTTTTGTTCCACTCAATCACTGGCGCGGGGTCTCAAAAGGGCAGGACGATGGGGGCAAGATGATCAGGGCAGAACGAGAGGAACATACCCCGTAACACAAACATAAAAGACAGGAAAATGGTGGACAGGAAAATTCAAAACGGCCAACAATTTTCCTGTCCCCAATTTTTCTGTCCTGAACCTGGTGGGTGACCCGAGTTGTCGGTAGCGACGCGTGAAACTCCAGGGAATGTTGATCTGTCGCGGGATCGCCGCTTGTCGTCCTTAATTCGCGTTCATTTGCGTCCATTCGCGGCTCCCCTCTTTTTGGTCGCGGCCCCAGGTCGCGCCGGGGCCTCTGCGCCCTTCTGTTCTGCTCAATCGGCCCAAATTGCAATCCTCCGGTCGCGTGGTAGAATGGCCCGCGTTGACCCCGCAAAAAAATGTCGCGGCGCGCGTTCACCATTGGAGCCCCTGTGATGTCAGATCGTCGATTCGCCGCGGGAGTGTCGCGGCGGCAGGTGTGGCTGTGGCTGGGGGCGCTTTCCCTGGCGTGGTGGACGGGTTCACTGCCGATCGGATCGAGAGATCGCGACCGCATCCTGGCTGACGCCGCTGGGGCCGATGGTGCAACCGAGCGGATCGTTGTCTCGGTCGCCGCGGACGGGAAGCCGGGGGATGAGCGCCCGGCGGAGTTTCACCTGCGGTCCGACCAGTTCGACGGCGACCGGAGGATCGACCCCTCGTCGCTGGAAATCCACAGAGTCGATCCGCGGACCGGTCGCGACCTGCCCGAGTCGCTTCCCTTCCGCTGGTATGACGAGGCGATTCCTTACGACTTCCCCGAATGCGAGCAGAACGTTCATGCCACCGACGGCCTGGCGCTGGTGTTCACCAAATATCCCCGCTGGGGAGAGTTTTACAACCTGGAAGGGGACGGGGCCGCGGGACGCTTGGTCTGGTTGCATCGCCAAGAGGGTTCGCTGGCGAGCGACTACTCCATCCAGTTTCGCTGGCTGGAGCAGGGGGCGACTCCGGCGGCGATCACCCCCCGCGGATTTGTGGGGGACGGTTCGCCGCGCTGCCGCGCCACCGGCGCCACCTCCACCGGCGTGATCCACAGCCGGATTGCCCTGGCTGACTGGAATGGGGACGGGCTCCAGGATCTGTTGATCGGCGGTTCCAAGGGACAGGTGCTCTTTCATGCCAACCGGGGGACGCCGCACGAACCGCGGTTTGGCTATGGACGGCTGGTGACGACAAACGACGGAACGCCGCTCGATGTGGGGTGGTCTTCCGCTCCATTGGCCGTCGATTGGGACGGCGATGGAGATCTTGATCTCCTGTCCGGATGCGAGCGGAATCGGGTCTTGTTCTATCGCAATGAGGGGACCGCCGCCGCCCCCCGGCTTGTCAATCGGGGATTCGTCACCGCCGACGGAAAGCCGGTGGAATTGCCGGTCAAACCGGTTCCCAAGTCTCCCGATGGCGTCTACCTGCTCGATTACTATCCCATGCTGGAGGCTGCGGACTGGACCGGCGACGGCCGGCTTGACCTGCTCGCCGGGGGTTACATCACGGGGCGGATTTTTCTCTATGAAGGGGGAGACCGAAATTCCGATGGAACGCCGCAACTCGCGTTTCGCGGTCCGCTCCAGGCGGATGGCGCCCCCCTCAACGTGGGGGACTGGGCGGCCAGTCCCTGCGCCGCCGATTTCGACGGCGATGGTGACCTGGATCTGATTTCGGGGAATATGGCGATCACGGCGGGGGGCGGGGACGACACCGATCCGGACCACGTGCTGCGGTATTGGGAGAACGTGGGAACCGCGACCGCCCCGCGCCTGACGCAGCGCGCGTTTCCCAAGTCAGGGGTGTTCCCTCACGTCGTTTTGGCGACGCCGCGTGCCGCCGATCTGAATGGCGACGGCGTGCTCGACCTGGCGGTCAGCGCCAATGAGTATCTGTATCTCTTTTTCAATCGCGGAACCAGAACCTCTCCACGGTTCGAAGTCCATTCGGAATATCTTCCCGCCCCCTGGGGGAGTGTTCCGCTTCCCACCTGGGGTTTGCAGTTTGGTGACTGGGACGGCGACGGCCGCCCTGACATCCTGTCGGGGTTGTCGATCTATCGCAACCTGGGACAAGGGGAGTTCGAGGGGCTGTCACTGCTCCCCACGGGGAACGTGATTTCGCATCCCGCACCGCGCGGCGATGGCTGGATCTACACGCAATTGGCCGATCTGAACGGCGACGGTCGCCGCGATCTGCTCTATGGAACCCACGAAGGACACATCTGGCTGCATCCCCACCGCGGAGGAAATCCGGGAACCTATGCGGAACCGGGAGTGCAGTTGATGCTGGAAGGGGGGACACCGTTGCACGTCGGCCCCGCTTCCGGACCGGCCACCGATTTTGACGTCCTGCAAGGGTCGCGAACCACGATGTCGGCGGCTGATTTCGACGCCGACGGACGACTGGATCTGGTCGTGGGGGACACGTATGGCAAGACCCGCTACTACCGCAACACGGGCACCGCGCGGGAGCCGCTGTTCGCCGCGCCTGTGATGCTGGGGGACTTGAAGATTCGGATGGTTCCCTATGCTTCCGACTGGGACCGGGACGGCCATCCGGATGTGGTGGGGAGCGCCGCCAACGGGACAGTCGTCGTGTGGCGGAATCTGGGAGACAACCGGTTTGCCGAGCCCGAACCGATCAAGTTCCCGGCCGTCCCCTACAGTCCCAGCGTGGCGGTGGTGGACTGGAATGGGGATGGAGATGACGACCTGATCGTGGCCACCGCCTACGGATACTTTTGCTGGTTTGAGCGGTCGTTTCTGGAGAATGGGTATGCCAGGGCCGTGCGAAAATGATGGTCTGCGCTTTGGCTGGACTGTGGGCGCACAGGCCGATTGCAGGGGTACTGGGGCGTTGTTCTCGTGGTGGCTTGGGCATCCTGGAGTTTCCCTTGCGACGGAGATCTTTACAGCGGTTTGATCCCCGTCGGCTGGGGATACGTTGAAAACGGAGAAGGGCTTTCAGTAGTCGGCGGATAGTCGGTGGTGAGAATCGTCGGCTGGCTGCTGAAACAAATGTCGATTTTCGCAATCAACGGGAGTATCTCACATGTCGTTCGATCATCTGATTTTCGTCGGCTTCAATTCGCATGTTCTGGCGCTCGATCGGGAGAGCGGAGACATCGTGTGGAGCTGGAACGTCCCCAAACCCAGCCGCGGCAGCTACGTCACGTTGTTGCTGGATGAAGACCGGCTGGTTGTCTCCGCCAATGGCTATATGTATTGTCTCTCTCCATTGGAGGGGGAGTTGCTTTGGCAGAATGAGACGAAGGGTTTTGGAACCGGCGTCGCCTGCATGACTTCGGTGCGGGGGGGATCGGTACAAATGCAGAGTGCCATGGCGGCTGTGCAGGCGGCCCAGGCGGCAGCGGCCGCTGCCGCCGCCGGTTGAGCGGGCATTGCCGCTCTGAAAAGCGATTGCCGCGCAACTTTACGGACCACGCGATCTCCAAGGGATTTTGTGAATGATGAACCAGTACACGACTCGGCGGGACATTCTCAAATCGGGACTGGGACTGACGGCTGGGCTGGCCCTGCCGCACTGGTTTCGACAGGAGGTTTTGGCTCAGCCTGTCTTCGATCCTGAAAAATCTCCCAATGAACGTCCCGGAATCCTGCTGGTCGGCTGCGGCGGGATGGGGCGGGCCGACGCGCGGAGCGCTGCGGCGTTCGGTAAAATCCTGGCGGTTTGCGATCCTGATCAGCAGCGGGTGGACGAGGCGGCGCGGGAATTTCAGGCCGAGGCCGCCTACCGCGATTTTCGACGGGCGATGACCCACAAGGGGATCGACGTGATCATCAACGGCACCCCCGATCACTGGCACACGCTGATCAACCTCCACGCGCTGCGCGCGGGGAAGGATGTGTATTGCGAAAAGCCTCTGACGCTGACGATCGACGAAGGAAAGAAGCTGGTCGCCGTCGCGCGGGAATCGGGGCGAATCCTGCAGACCGGCAGCCAGCAGCGGAGCGACGCGCGATTTCGTCTGGCGTGTGAGCTGGTCCGGAATGGACGGATCGGGACGCTCAAGCGGATCATCTCCACGCTTCCCACCGGTCTTTCAGGGGGGCCATTCCAATCGCAGCCTGTCCCTCCCGAACTCGACTGGAACCTGTGGCAGGGTCAGGCCCCCGAGATGGATTACGTCAAGGAGCGCTGCCACATGACGTTTCGCTTCTGGTACGACTATTCCGGTGGGACGCTGACCGACTGGGGGGCCCATCACAACGACATCGCCCAGTGGGGCAACGGTACCGAGCGCTCCGGACCGGTGTCGGTCGAGGGACGCGTCTTGCAACGACCGGTCGCCGGGGGATATACGGCGTACGCCCATTACGAATTGACCTACGAGTACGCCAATGGGGTGCAGTTGCTGTGCCGCAACATCCCGCATGAAACGTTCACCGGAGCTGTGGTGCCCGAATTGAAGACGTCGGACGCGCGCAACGGGATCCGATTTGAGGGAACGGACGGATGGATTTTCGTGACGCGCGGGGGCATCGAGGCCAGCCAGCCCGAATTCCTGTCGCAAGAACTACCGGCCGGCGCCCTGCGGCTGTACGTCAGCAACCACCACATGGGGAACTTCTTCGAATGCGTCCGATCGCGGCGGCCTCCCATCTGCGAACCGGAAATCGGGCATCGCAGCGCCACGGTCTGCCATCTGGGGGTGATCGCGCTCCGAGTGGGGGGCAAGCTCACCTGGAATCCGGACCGCGAGGAGTTCGTCAACAACGCCGAGGCCAACCGCCATGTGGCCCGCGAAATGCGCGCACCGTGGAGTTATGAAACAGTTTGATCGATGGCGTCGCTCCCCTGTCCATGCGCTCCGGCGTGCTATTGCCCCGCCAACCGGGCGAGCAGATCGCGCAACCGCTTTTGGTTGGCTTCTTGAGTGAAGGGGTTGTCGTCCGTTGGTCCGCCCCCCATGCCCCCCATCATTCCGCCTCCCATCATCCCGCCACCGGGAGGACTACCACCGGGAGGACTACCACCGGGAGGGCCACCACCGGGAGGGCCACCGCCGCCTGGAGGACCGCCTCGTCCGCCCCCTGCGCCGCCGCGGCCACCAAAAGCGAATGGGAGGCTGATTTGCGCGAGGGCGTCTTTCTGTTCAGAGGTCAGAACCTCCTCTAGCGCCGCAAGCTGCGCATCAGCTTCTTCGGCGGTCATTTTCTCTGCTTTGTCGAGTTCTTCCAATTTGGCGGCGATCTTGGTTCCCTGTTCGGGAGTCAGTTCGATCCGCAGGTTGAGGTCGCTCCGCGAGAGGAGTTCAAGTTTTCCCACAAGAGCGGTGAGGTTTCGTTTCCCGGCCCCGCCGCCAAAACCTCCACCACCCATGCCGCCGCCACCCATCCCCATCCCCATGCCGCCGCCACCCATCATCGGCGGTCCCCCCGTACCGGGCGCCCCCGCGCCGGCGCCGGCGGTCCCGCCACCACCTCCTGCTGCCGGTTGATTGGCAGCCGGTTCATCTTTCATGTAACCGCCCAGATTCAAACCGACAAACATCCCTCCGGCTCCCAAGGCCAACCCCACGACGCCGGAGACAATCCACCCTGGCAGCCCGCCGGAACCTCCCTGATCGTTCGTTAGATTTCCCTGGTCGGACATCGGTGGCTCCTTGAAACAAGGGCTCAATAGATGGATCGAAACTGCCTGGGGGAACACCCCCCACTCCTCAATTCCCCTTCATCGCCGCGGCGAGAATTCGCGACGTACTGGGGCGCATGATTCGCGGATCAACCAACTCTCCCTTCACCAGCGTTTCACGCACTTGTTTGCCGGAGATCGAAATCGGCTTTTCCTCTTTGTGATTTTCAGTCAGGTCCACCCGGCCGATCGACTCGTAGAAGGCGGCGAAGCCCACCTTGACCGGCTGGATCCGCAATTCTCCCGCCAGCTTCCCGAAAATCTCCTGTGCGTCGAAGTCGCCCCAGATCGCGGTCCCATCCTTGTACGGGGCGTCCGCATGTTTGCGCCCGATGACGATGTCCGTGAAACCGTTGTTTTGACGGTAGATGCCATGCATCACCGCCTCTTTCGGCCCTCCGTAGAACATCTTGATGTCCAGGCCCAGCAGAATCACCCGATCGGGAACGCTCTCATTGCGCGGCTTCCAGAGCCCCTGGTCGCTGTCGCCGTCACCCAGCGCCCGATCGGTGATCAGCGCTTCATAGGTGTGCATGCGGATCTCGGCGTTGACGTCGTCCCCTTTGGTCTCGCCGATCAGCGGGTTGAGACAGGCGCCGGCGTTGTGCCCATCCTTGAGGAGCTTTTCCAGGCCATACACCAGGGCGTATTCATGCGCCCGATGGAGGGGATTGCGCGTCTGAAAGGCGACGACGCGACTCCATCCCTTGCCGACCAGCAGTTTCCGCACCTCGCGGGGAGTCAAAACGTATTTGCCAAACTTGGCATTTTTGGGCTGCGGCAGCACCCGGATGTCTCCCCCCAGCAAGTGCGTCTTGTCGGCGTCATTGACCAGCACCATGTCGGCCCCAGGGTGGTCGGTCCGTTCGGTGAGGTACACGCTCTTTAAGTATTTCGGCTTGTCCCAGGGGAAGACATCCTGAATGTCGAGGGTGGCGACAATTTCCCCTGCCGGATTGGTGAGGGCGACTTTTTGTCCCGCTTTCAGGCTTTGCGCCTGCGCCGCGGTCACGGGGAGCGCCAGTGGAATCGTCCAGGCGTACTTCTTTCCCCCCCGTTCGATGCAGGCTTGCTCCAGAACCTGGTTGTACTCGGCGCCGTTCATCGGGCCGGTGAGCGGACTGAGGGTTCCGTCTCCCCAGCGGTACACCGTGGAGAGGTCGGCCGCCGAAACCGGCACTTGGGGCAACTTCGCCGCTTCCGCCAGAAAACTCGCACTCTCTTCGGCGGAAACGGTTCGGCAAACAGGTTCAGCAACGCCACCATGGGGGACAATGAGATCGGCCATCGTCAACAACTACTCCTGGATGAAAAAAGTGAGCGATTCAAGGGACGGCGACACAACCGGGCGCCACCAGGTCGCCCATGCCGCGCGAAGTTTCTACAGGTGAATTCAGGCCAGGCCCTGTCGGACAAAATGCGCCCGATGCCCCCGGCGAAGTTTCTGGACTGCCCGCGATCGGATCAGCCACGGCGCGGACCAAAAAGGAAACGTAGGCAAACCCCAGGGAGAAGTCAAGAATTGGCCACCTGCTTCCCCAAAATTCCGTCGCCGGGGGGGGCTGCCGCCGCTGTGCTCATCGTTTTGTCCCGGACAAATTGGACCACACGGGGGGCCATGTGATTGAAATAGTCCCAACTGTGTCCCCCATGACGGGTCTGCAAGTCGGCTTCAAAGGGAATTCCGGTGGAAGAGAGTTTGCTGACCAGGCGTTCGACCCCCTCGCACCACTCCCGGTCGGTCGGATCGCACAGCAACAACTGGTGCCGGGGCCAGTTCAGCGGGTTCACATGCAGCGTCGCGCTCGCCTGTCGCGCCGTTTCCGCAGACTCATACAGTTCATCCAGCGGCAGCCCGCGTCCATGCCAATGGTAAAAATCGATCGCCGGCGATAACGCAACGACGATCGGAAATTCTGTCGGATACCGGTAGGAGAGCCGCAGCGCTCCTTGTCCCCCCATGCTCACTCCCACCAGTCCAATCGCTGGCGGTGCGACTCCCCATTCGCGTGCGATCCAGGGAACAACGCTCTGCCGCAGGTAGTTCACGGGGGTCACCTGCGGATCGAATTCTCGGCAGACGAGGTCCTCCCACCAGGATCGCTGGCCATGCGGGCAAACAGCCAACAAACCGCAGCGCTCCAGTTCGGCGGAATACACCGGATTGTCCCGCAGCGTGATCCGCCCATGCCCGTGCAGAAACAGCACCACTCCGACCGGCTCCCCGCGGCGCTGCGGCTCATAAATGTCGCACTGCTTCCCGTCGATCAGTTCCTGACGCCACCCGCTCATGCCGCCGCTCCCACTCGCTTCCGCCACGTTTCAACAACCTACCGTCGTTGCAAATGCTGATCGAAAAACGCCAACAGCGCCTGTTCGGCCTTGACGGCATCGTCCCCTTTGAATCCGTGTCCCGCCCCCTCCAGTGTCAGAAGCCGCGCTTCCACGTCGGCCCCCTTCAGCCGCTCGATCAGCCACTCTGCCTGCTCGTGCGCCACATATTTGTCTTCGGTGCCGTGAATGCACAGCGTCGGCGCCGCCAGGGGAGTCACCCAGTACAGGGGACTGGAGAGAATGTGCTTGTGCCGGGCCGTTTCCAGATTCCCCCCCAGGAACAGCGGTAACACTTCTGCTGCATCGACGCTCTTGCCATAGGACTTGGTGAAGTCCGAGGGACCGTAGACATTGACGACACACGCCACATGACTGGGTTGATCGAGGTGTTCACCGTCTCCCTCGAACTGCCGCACCCCGGCGGTGACTCCCAGGAACTGCGCCAGGTGCCCCCCGGCTGACCCTCCCGTCACGCCGATCCGCTCCGGATCGATCCGGTACTTTTTGGCATTGGCCCGCAGCCAGCGGACGGCGGCTTTGGTGTCATGGACGGCCGCCGGAAACTGATATTTGGGAGCCAACCGATAACTGGCGGTCGCCGCGACGTACCCGCGCTGCGCCAGCTTCACGCACAGGGCGTTGTAGCCATCGCGATGCCCCGCGCGAAAGCCTCCGCCATGAATGCACAACACGGCGGGAAACGGACCCTCTCCCTGGCGGGGCCGGGCCAAATTGAGCTGCAAGTGTTGACCATCCGGATTGGCAAATTCAACCTCCTTCTCGTAGACGACTTCGGGGGGCACCTCAGGGTCAGCCCCCGCCGCCGGTCCGGCCATTCGTGTGAGCGACAACACCAGCACCAGGCACGCACATCGTACAAACATGAATCAGGCTCCCCCAAAGGCAATTTCCACCGCCGCGCGCCGCGACGCGCTGCACAGCATAACGCCCTGCAGCGTGGAAGAGAACGCTCTCACGGCAGCCAACAAATAGCAATTTTCCAATGCAGAAGCGGGTTAATTGATGCACGGGGTGCAAGACATGCATGAATTCTAGGGTTTTCGGGAAGTTTCTTCGTACCCCGGATGCCTGTTTTGCATCTTACGTGATTTCCCTTCAATAGCCCTTCCGCGACCGAAGGGTACGATCCGATCAGTTCGGCCAGTCTTCGGGAGGCTGTTGCATCGTCGGTTCCCAGCCTGATTTACCGCCCGTTGACGCAAGCGTACCAGCCATCATGTGCCATGCGATACCAACGACGGGGGACTCGACCTATCTTGCCGAGGTAGTTGCCACGACGTTCCAGTGCTGGCTGCTCGTCCGACGGATGGAACTCGTAGGTGGTCGTACAGATCT
>JBJXGA010000140.1:0-43048 GCA_046152955.1 Planctomycetales bacterium
TCGGCGACGGCGGCCACTCCGGCCCAGCCGCGGATGCGATACCGCTGGCGCTCGCTGGCCGGCAGCGGCGTTTCGTCCGCCAGCAGCCGCACCTTTTCGTAGAGCGCCTGGGCATCCGCCAGCCGCCCCTCATTCAAAGCCAGGTTGCCGAACAGCGCAAAACTTCCGGGATGGTCCGGGTGTTCGGCAGCGGCCTGTTCCAGGAGTTGCCGCGCTTCGGCCACCCGCGAGGAAAACAACAGCATGCGGGCCAACATGATTTTGGCGGGAGGGAGTTCCGGGTGTGAGCGGGTCGCCAGTTCCAGCGTCTGGAGCGCGCCGGCGCGGTCTCCCTTGCGAAAACGCCGCATCGCCTGATTGATCTCCGGAATGCGGTCGGACAATTCGATCGCCTGGGGAGTCAGCTCCATTTCATTGGAAACGATTCCTCCCAGAGCGCTCGCCACCTGGATTAGCACTCCCGCCGACGTGAGCCAACTTCCCATCGCGCGTCGGCAGAATCGAACGAATGGATGCGTGCTGAAACGAATTTGCATGGAACACCTGTCCCTGGTTCAAATGAAACAGCGACGCGACGAAATCGCCTGACTTCGCCGCGCCGCGAACACTTACGATTCAATCACAGCGCGACGGGAGCTGCCGCCTGGCGACGGCGCCAGAACATTCCCAGCGAGGCTCCTGCCATGACCAGGAGCAAGTTCGGTTCCGGAGCGGCCAGGATCTGCAGTTGTCCCCCTTCGAACAACTCAGTCCCATTCGGGTAGTGCGACTGTGTGGTGATGAGGTATGCTCGGTATCCCAGAATGTCCGAGATATCGATGACTCCCGAGTCCTCTTCGTCTCTGTTGAATGGCGCCGTAGCGGCCAGGCCAATGTCGCCGAACCGCGCCGGGTCATGTTTGGCGATCATCGTCACATTTCCGGTGGCGATCTCGTAGTCGAACGTTTTGCCATTGTGTTCCTGGTTGCCAACATCCTCCTGAATCAGGATGTGCCCATTGTTCACCGAGATGTTGTCCGCCATGTTCGGGCTGTTGGGATCAAACTGCAGGCCGTTCAGCAACACGCGAATCGACCCTCCCAATTCCGGTTGACGGGGATCCTGGAAAACCATTTCCCAAAGCCGACTGTTTCCAATCTGCGCTCCGACCCCGTCAGCCACCTGGTTGTATTGGTCGGTCGTAACGAAATAGAAATGGTCGGGATTTTGCGGATCCCAAGCGCCATCTTCAGTGCGCAGAAACCTGGTTCCCTGATCGACCCCGGCCAATTGTGGCGTCACAAGCGAGAAGGTGGTCGCTGCGCCAATGCCCGTAGTTCGGTTTTCCGCGGAGACTCCATCCACCTTAACGGCGTACAGCGTCCCGTTAGTGAGTCCGGCCTTGTCGATGTCGGTGCCGACATTGGTTTTGTCGCCCGAGTAGACCACGATGCCGTTGCCGGAGCTGCTGTCAATCATTCCGACGACAACGGTTTTGTTGCCGGTGGCGGGGTTGGCGAGCGTGTTCTCCCAGGCCGCTTTGCCCATCTGGGTCAGTTCGTAGGCATGTCCGGCATCGGGACCGGTCGCCACCGCGGCAAACGCCCGCCCGCCGTTGGTCTCTTCGCCGGTCATGAAAATGCGATTTTGCGTTCCCAGTCCCGTCGCGGGATTGTAAAAAGCGCTGGTCGCGGGGAGGTCGGCCGAACAAAATCGGTTAAACGCCTGGCTTCCCCCGGTGGTCAGCGTGACGTCTTGAATCAGGTCGTGGCCACTGAGCACTTGCAGCGTCGACTTATCGATGACATAGGCCGACACAAACGCTCCCTTGGCGCCGTGGTCCCGAACAACTCCCGAACTCGCGGGAATTTCGTGATTCATCAAAACTGTGAACGTTCCATTCCCATTGTCGTACGCCCCGAGGCCGTCCGGAATTCCGGCCATCCGATACGATCCCACTCCACCGGTCTTCGGAATCGTGTCCCCCGTCGTCAACAACGAAATCGTGTGAAACTGGGCGCCCGCCGTCGGAATCGTGTAGGGCGTCTGCGAGCTGCTCGGTCCCTGGTATTGGGCGTGTGCGTGGGAGACGAATCCCCCCCCGATGGTCAGGACCATCCCCAGTCGTATGACCTCCCATGTCAATCGATGATTCCTCATGCTGCACTTCTCCATTCAGTACTTACGGATTGGGAATTCAAGACGGGCGCCTTCGTCTTGTCGCCCGTTCGGGCGTGGAGGCAGATTAGAATCGGATTGCGCAGGTTTGATGACGATCTCGTCAGGATTTGATCAATCTTGTGTGTGCTATTGATGAATGGAGCGCCGGCCGGGAGACCAGACCGCACCCGCCTGTCGATGCGATTTCATGGTTCTTCCGCAGCGAGTTTGCTATTCTGATTTCTTCCAGCCCGGCCTCTTTTTGAACAGTCGCTTCTCATGCCACGCAGCCGTCTTCTGGTTCGATTCCTAACCATTTCGCTCGTACTCTGCGGAAGTGCGGGGGCACAAGAGCAGCCCCCGGTGCGGTTCAACGAACATGTCCGTCCGATCCTGGCGGCCAATTGCTTTGCCTGCCACGGGATGGACGCCGGCAAGCGACAGGCCGATTTGCGGCTGGATTTGGCTGAGAGCGCCTTCGCCCAACCGGACGGCGCTCCAGCGATCAAGCCGGGCGATCCCTCCCAAAGCGAGCTGTGGCGCCGGATCATCTCGGACGATCCGGCTGAAGTCATGCCTCCTCCGGCTTCGAAGAAGCAACTCTCCCCGGAACAAAAGGAACTGCTGAGGCGGTGGATCGAGCAGGGAGCCCCCTACCAGCGACACTGGGCCTACGAAGTACCGACCAGGCGGCAACTTCCTGCCGTGCGGAATGAGGCATGGGTTCGCAACCCGGTCGATCGCTTCGTTCTTTCCCGGCTGGAACGGGAGCCGCGGGATGCGGATGCGACACCGAAGATCGAACTGTTGCCGCAGCCCGAGGCGGACCGCCCGACCCTCATCCGGCGCGTCTCGCTGGCCCTCACCGGGCTCCCCCCCACTGTCGCGCAGATCGAGGCCTACCTTCGGGACGAATCGAGCGACGCCTATGAGCGGATGGTCGATCGGTATTTGCGGTCCCCCCATTTCGGCGAAGAAATGGCGCGGCACTGGCTGGATGTCGCCCGCTACGCCGACACGCATGGCCTGCATCTGGACAACGAGCGACAAATGTGGCTGTACCGCGATTGGGTCGTCCGGGCCTTCAACGACAACTTGCCGTTCGACCAATTCACCACCTGGCAACTGGCGGGGGATCTGCTGCCCGATCCGTCACATCCACAACTCATCGCCACCGGTTACAATCGCTGCAACGTGACCACCAGCGAAGGGGGTTCGATCGACGCCGAACTGGTGTACCGCTACGCTGTCGACCGGACGAGCAACATGTTGCAAACGTGGATGGGGCTGACCGGCGGATGCGCCCAATGCCACGACCACAAATATGATCCACTAACGACCAAAGAGTTCTACTCGCTGTACGCATTTTTCTATTCGGCGGCCGATCCGGGGATGGATGGCAATGTCCGGAGCACCGCGCCGTTCCTCAAGGTTCCCTCACCAGAGCAGGCCGAGCAGTTGGCCCGCGCCACCCAGGGGGCGGAGGAGGCCCGAAAACGGCTCGAAGACGCGCTCCCCGGATGCCTGTATCGCGATCCGGGAGAATCGCCCACCGCGTCTGCTTCCAGCCCTGTCTGCGACGACTGGCTGGACGATGAGTTTCCGTGGAGCGCCACCGTGCGCAATACGTCGCGCGACCCGGCGGTATGGCTCACCGATCCCCCCTTCGGCGCCCAATCGGGGAGGCGGGTTTTGGAATTGGCCAACTCAGGTTTGTATGACGTGCGAATCGAACCGCAGGGACTGCCGCTCATCGTCCCTCGCGCGGGACGACTGGAAGCCTGGTTGCGCGTCGATCCGCGCCATCCTCCCACGCTGTTCGCCATCCAATTGGATGATGGGAAACAGACGCGTCAGGCTGTCTGGGGAGATCCCGCGGCCTTGATGAGCGACACCCCCCGCGTCGTGATCGGACCGGTTCCCGCTGGCGGCGAATGGGTACGGCTGGTGGCGCCGTTCGACAAATTGGGGATCGAGGCCGGAGCGCGGCTCAAGTCAGTGCTGTTCTACGAGCATGGAGGGCGCGTCTGGCTCGACGGCGTCCAGGCGCTGGGCGAGGCCGATCCGGCCACAGATCCGCGGTCTTCGTTCCTTGCCTGGTGGCGCGACTGTCAGCAGCGTGACGTGGCGGGAATTCCCTCCGAACTGCGCGAGCCGCTCAAGGCCGGACCCGATCAGTCCCCGGCACCCGAACTGCGCGACAAACTGCGAGCGTTGTTTCTCGCCCACATCCAGCGGATCAGTGAGTCTCCCGTGGCGGACTTGCGCCGTGACGCCCAGACGCTCCGCGTCGCCCGCGCCACGGTGGACGAGGCGATCCCAGGGACGTTCATTTTCCGCGACCTCGAACAGCCGCGTCCGGCGTTCGTGATGCTTCGTGGCCAATATGACAAACCGGGGGATCCGGTCGAGCCGGGGACTCCGGCGGCGTTCGCCCCGTTGCGACCGAGCGACACCACGGGGCGCGCCACTCGGCTGGACTTGGCCCGCTGGCTGCTGGCGCCCGAACACCCGCTCACCGCGCGTGTCGCGGTCAACCGGCTCTGGCAGCAGATGTTCGGGACCGGGCTCGTCAAAACCAGCGATGACTTCGGCATGCAGGGGGAGCCTCCCAGCCATCCCGAACTGCTCGATTGGCTGGCGCTGGAGTTTCGCGATCAGGGGTGGAACGTCAAGCAGCTTGTGCGGCTCTTGGTCACGTCCGCCACGTTCCGCCAGCAGGCGCGGCAAACTCCGGAACTTCAGAAGCGCGATCCGGAAAATCGACTGCTGGCGCGTGGGCCGCGGTTTCGGTTGGACGCCGAACAGGTGCGCGACCAGGCGTTGTTTGCCAGCGGTTTGATCGATCTGACTCTGGGAGGCCGAGGGGTCAAGCTCTATCAACCCGCCAACATCTGGGAACCGGTCGGATATGCCGACAGCAATACCCGCTTCTATCTGCAGGATCACGGATCGGCCCTGTACCGTCGCAGTTTGTACAGTTTCCTGAAGCGGACCGCTCCCCCTCCGTTCATGTCGAATTTCGACGGTCCGAATCGGGAACAGTCGTGCGCCCGGCGCGAACGGAGCAACACGCCACTGCAGGCGCTGCAACTTTTGAACGACGTGCAGCAATTCGAAGCGGCGCGGGGGCTGGCCGAACGGGTGCTGCGAGAGGGGGGCCGCACCACCGCCGAACGGGCTGCCGCCATGTATCGCCTGGTCCTCTCCCGCGTTCCCGACGAGGCCGAGTCAGCGCTGGTGGCAAAACTCCTGGCGACCGAGCGGGCGCTGTACGAGGCCGATCCGGCCGGCGCGCGCGCCGTGGTCCATACGGGCGAATCGACTCCTCTGGGAGTCGCTTCCGACGCCGAAACCGCCGCCTGGACGATGGTCGCCAATCTGATTTTGAATCTCGACGAAACCCTGAACCGAAATTGAATCGCATGAGCGCACTCTTCGATATGCAAACCTCGCTGGTCCGTCGGCAGTTTTTCGGCGAGACCGGGCTGCGGCTGGGGGGAATCGCCCTTTCTCTGCTTCTGGGACAGCGCGCCGCCGGCCAGAGCGCGGAAGGGGCCGAACGGGTTCAGCCGGCGCTCCCCGGCCTGCCGCACTTTCCGCCCCGCGCCAAGTCGCTGATCTACCTGCATATGAACGGCGGGCCGGCGCAAATGGACCTATGGGACTACAAACCCCGGCTGGCCGAGTTCTTTGACAAAGACCTGCCGGACAGCATCCGGATGGGGCAACGGATCACCACGATGACCAGCGGCCAGAAGCGCTTGCCGGTCGCCCCATCGGCGTTTCGATTTGCCCAGCACGGGCAGTGCGGGACGTGGGTCACGGAATTGCTCCCCCATGTGGCCCGCCACGTCGATGACATCGCCGTCGTGAAGACGGTGCATACCAACGCCATCAATCATGACCCGGCCTGCACGTTCGTGATGACCGGGAGCGAAGTGCCGGGCAAAGCCAGCCTGGGGTCGTGGCTCTCTTACGGTCTGGGGGCGGAAACCAACGATCTGCCGGCGTTCGTCGTCCTCACCCCTGGCTGGAAGTCCAAGACCGCCGCTCAGGCGCTGTTCACCCGCATGTGGAGCAGCGGGTTTCTTTCGACGAAGTACACCGGGGTGGCGCTCCGCAGCCTGGGTGATCCGGTGCTCTACCTGCAGAATCCCGCAGGGGTCGATGCACCGCGGCGCCGCGCGATGCTCGATACGCTGTCGGCCCTCAATCAGCGCGGGTTCGAACGCTTTGGCGACCCGGAGACGCAAACCCGGATCAACCAATACGAAATGGCGTTTCGCATGCAGACCAGCGTTCCCGAGTTGATCGACCTGGCATCGGAGTCGAAGACGACTCTGGAAGCCTACGGACCCGACGTGACGAAGCCGGGGACATTCGCTGCCAGCGCTCTCTTGGCGCGGCGGCTGGTCGAGCGCGGAGTGCGGGTGGTGCAGCTTTTGCACCGAGGGTGGGATCAGCACAGCAACCTTCCCCGTGACCTGCGGCTCCAATGTGAAGACATCGACCAGCCAATCGGGGCGCTCCTTTCGGATCTCAAACAGCGCGGGCTCCTGGACAGCACGCTGGTGGCCTGGGGGGGAGAATTTGGTCGAACCGTCTACTCGCAGGGGACGCTGACCGCGACCGACTATGGCCGCGACCATCACCCCCGCAACTTTTGCATGTGGCTGGCGGGAGGAGGGATCAAAGGGGGGCAAACCTACGGAGAGACCGACGACTTCAGCTACAACGTCGTCGACAAGCCGGTGCATGTGAACGATCTGAACGCGACGATCCTGCACTGCCTGGGGATCGACCACGAGCGGTTCCGCTATAAGTTCCAGGGGCTGGATCAGCGACTGACCGGCGTCGAACCGCAGCAGGTCCTGCAGGAACTGCTGGCGTAGCGCCGCAAGCCGGGAGCGCTCAGACGTCGGTCAGTTGCTGCAGCCACGAGCGGAGATCGTGCTCATATTCGGTGGCCAGATTCCCGCGGACCAGTTGTCGATGGAAGTCGGCCGCTCCTTTTCGTCCCACGTCGGCCGCCTGAGCGCTGGGAAAGCGTTGGTCCGGTTCGAAGGCAATGAGCTGGCGGCAGACGTGCAGCAACAGGTCGTTTCCCCCCACCTCCGGAGGAAGCAGTTCGGGCAACCGCTCGGCCAACGACTTTTTCGAGGTGAGCAACTCCTGAAAAGTCTCCAGTCCCTCGAACAGCGGTTGCCCGGCGAGCATCTCCACCAGAATGTAACCCAGGCTGGCCAGATCGGAACGGGGAGTATTGTCCTGCCCGTTGAGCACTTCGGGAGCCGCGTAGGCCGGAGACCAGACCCGTCGCGGATTGCCATGCCGCAGATTGATCGTCGAACCGATGTCGATGATCTTGGAGTTGCCGGTGCGGGTCAACATGACATTGGCCGGTTTCAGATCGCCATGCACGATGCCCGCGGCATGCAACGCCGCCAGTCCCGCGAGACAGTCGCGCAGGACGGCGATCGCCACCCCCGGTTTGAGCCGGGGCTGAGTGACCCCTTCGGTGAGGATCACGCTGTGGATGTACTCCAGTCGCTCGGGGGCGACTTTCTCCCGCGTCCGCTCCAGCATCCGCGGATGGAGCACTTCCTTGATGTCGAAACCATCGAGCCACTCCATCTCCATCAGCCGGATTCCGGAGTGCTCCACGAAATCGTGAATGTACACGACGTTGTCACTGGCGATCAGGGCGACGCGTGAACTCGCCTCCCCGACGCGGGCCATGTCCTCCAAATAGTGCTGGTCGCTGTGGTACGGTTCGGGAGAAAAGGCTTTGAGGGCGACATGCCGCGCAAATCCATCGGCTCCCAGACGCTGTGCCAGATAGACCGCTCCCTGCCCCCCCGCCCCCAATAGCCGCACCTTGCGGTAACGTGTGCTCCAATGGAGGTCTTCGGCCCAGGCGATCTCCTCGTAGCGCGCGAACAGCGCCTTGGAATCGGATGCCGCGGAGCGCGGTCCCCCCGGCGCGGGTGGATAGGCGTACGGGATCGTCGTGGTCATACGTTCAAAATTCATCCCGGGCGCAGGGGTAGAAGTTGTTGTCGGCCCCCGACAACGGGGTTGTCTGCCGGGGCCGGGATGAGAATCATACGCGGGAATCGAGTCTTGGCATAGAGCGATCCTGGCCTGCGCAATCGTCACGCAACTACTCGTACCGCAACGCGTCGATCGGATCGAGCCGACTGGCGCGGCGGGCGGGGTAATAGCCAAAAAAGACCCCCACGGCAGCCGCAAACAAAAAGGCGACCCCTCCGGCCGGCAGCGAGATGACAATCGGCCACTTTGTCCCCGAGGTGAAATGATTGATGAGCAGCGTCGCTCCGGTGGAGGCTCCCATCCCCAGGACGAAACCGATCAAGCCGCCGAAGCAGGAGAGCAGGACCGCTTCCACCAGAAACTGCCGCAGGATGTCCCCGGAGCGCGCCCCCACCGCCATGCGGATGCCGATCTCGCGGGTCCGTTCCGTCACCGACACGAGCATGATGTTCATGATCCCCACGCCCCCCACCAGGAGCGAAATCGCGGCGATCGTCCCGAGCATGAGCGTGAACGTGGCCATGATCGAACCGAGGATACCGGCGATCTCCGCCGTGTCCTGGACGGTGAAATCATAGGGAGCTTCCGGAAGGATGCGATGCCGCTCAGCCAGGAGCTGAGTGATCTCGGCCTGCGCGTCGCGGGCAGCCAGAAGCGAGCGGGCCGAGACCAGAATCAGATTCACGTTGTCGAATTCCGAGCCGACGAGCCGCTTGCGGACGGTGGTGTACGGCATGAGGACGATGTTGTCCTGGTCATCGCCGACCATGTTGGCCCCTTTCTTCTCCAGCACGCCGACGATTTTGAACGGGATGTTTTTGATCCGAATTGTCTCACCCAGCGGGTTGGCGGTTTGAAAGAGTCGCGCCACGAGGGTCTGGCCGATGACGCAGACTTTCGACGCGGAGGTAATATCCCGATCGGTGAAGAAGCCCCCCGAGCGGAGAGCCCAGTTGCGGATCAGCGGATAGTCGGGACCAACCCCGTACATCTCGCGCGGGCTGAAGTTGGAATGTCCGTAGATGACCTGCCCCCCGAATCCGACCACGGGGGTCGCCGCCAGGACCGATGGGCACTCGCTGGCCACGGCGAGCGCGTCGCGGGAGGTGAGAGTCGGAATGACTCCCGTGCGGACCCCTTCGTTGCGACGCGTCCCTGGAAAGACCACGATGACGTTCGTTCCCAGTTGTTCG
Source organism: Planctomycetales bacterium (assembly GCA_046152955.1). Taxonomy (GTDB): domain Bacteria; phylum Planctomycetota; class Planctomycetia; order Planctomycetales; family Planctomycetaceae; genus SIAF01. Next base: position 9,391 of record JBJXGA010000140.1, read on the forward strand.
AACTGACTCTGGACCAGACCGCTGGCGCTCTGGCCGAGGGATACAATCGTGGTCACCGCGGCAATGCCGATGACCACCCCCAGGACGGTCAAACCGGCCCGCAGTTTGTTCTTGGCCAGCGCCCGCAGGGCGATTCGTAAGGTGACTGTGCCGGGCATTACTTGGAGAAACTGAAGGGAGCGGGAGGAATGATGCCGGTCGCCAGCATGTCGCCGGGATGGACCTCTCCCTGCACGAGCTCCGTATGGTGGCTGTCGCTGAGCCCGGTTTCAACTTCGATCGCGCGGAGCAGCAGCCCCTCGGCCACCCACACATGCCGTCGATTCCGTTTGCGGCGCATTTCGCTCCGTTCCGCCGCCGAGAGCAGCCGCTCCGATTGTTCCGAGCGGTCCTCTTCCGAAGCGGCGGAATGTCCGGTTCCTTCCACCAGGTGGCGATCTTCGGGGCGGACCTGCTTGGGCAAAGGAAAGAACCGCAGCGCGGCGTTGGGGACTTTGACCACCCGTTCCCGTTCATCGATTTCGAACGACAGGCTGGCGGTCATTCCGGGCAACAATTTGAGTTGTGGATTCTCCGCCGCCACGATCACCGGATAGGTGACCACGTTCTGCGTGGTGGTGGAATTCATGCGGACTTCTTCGACCCGCCCTTCAAACAATTCGTCGGCATAGGCGTCGACGGTGAAGGTCACGGGCAAGGTTCGATCGCGGGCGCGGCGGATGAGGCCAATGTCGGCTTCGTCCACGGCGGCCAAAATGTCCACCCGCGCGCGCATGTTGGGGGCAATCACGAACAACTCGGGGGTCTGGAACTGCGAAGCGATCGTCTGGCCCGGTTCGATCTTTCGATTGATGACGATCCCCGCTTCGGGGGCGCGGATCTCGCAATAATCCAGCTGCGTTTGCGAAAACTTCAGCGACGATTCCGCAACCTTAACGCTCGCTTCGGCCAGCGCCAGCTCGGCCTGCGTGGTCAACATGGCAAAATGGTATTTATCGAATTCGGTCTCGGCGATGAACGTCTTGTTCTTTTCGCTCAGCCTCGTCATGCGCTCCAGGTCGCGCTGTGCGTGCAGGAAATGCGCCTGGGCCCGACTGAGTTCCGCATTCCGCGAATCGAGCGTCGCCTGGTCGCGATCGAGATTGGCCTTATAGGTCCGCGGATCGATCTTGCACAGCAGATCCCCCTGGGCCACCTCCCGGTTGTACTCCACCAGCGGCACCGCGGTGTCGATCGTTCCCGAAACGAACGAACCGACCGTGATCGTCCGCACCGGCTGCACCTTGCCCGTGGCATTAACCACCGAGATGATCCGCCCTTCGGTCACCTCGACCAGCCGGAAAGTGGGCTGGTTGCGCTTTTGCCAATAGTCGGCCGCCCCCAGCAAGAGTCCCACGCCCGATCCGCCGACGACAGTCAGGATCACCAGCCAACGGAGAAATCTTTTCATGCGAAAGCTCAGACGGAAGCGCGGCCAGGAGGAATTCGAACAATTCTCCGCCGTGCAGGGATTTTCATTGTAACCAAATCGGGAGGCGAATGAGTATGATAGGGATCAATACCCGGCCAGACCGGTCAGGGTGTCATCTTCCGTTCAGGACGTGGGCTGGTTCCGCCTTCGTCCCGATCCCTTCCGCACGACCACCGTTCCATGCCGCTGATTGAATTGCGAGGGGTCACCAAGACTTACGATCTGGGAGAAATCCAGGTCGAGGCGCTCCGGGCGACCGATCTCGACGTCGGACAAGGGGAATTCGTGGCTCTGCTGGGGCCCTCCGGCTCGGGAAAGTCGACCCTCATGAACACGCTGGGATGCCTGGACCGGCCGACCGCCGGCAGCTACAAGCTGGCCGGCCAGGAGATCGCCCACCTGTCGCGCGATGAGCGCGCCGGGATCCGCAATCAGCGGTTGGGTTTCGTCTTCCAGAATTTCAATCTCCTCAATCGCACGTCGGCTCTGGAAAATGTGGAGCTCCCCTTGTTATATGCCCGTGGGGTTTCGGCGCGGCAGCGGCGTCAACGGGCCAAAGCCATGCTCCAGCGAGTCGGACTGGCCGATCGGCTCGACCACCATCCCAGCCAACTCTCGGGAGGCCAACAGCAACGCGTGGCGATTGCCCGGGCGCTGGTGAACGAGCCGGCGATATTGATGGCCGACGAGCCGACGGGAAACCTCGATTCCAAGACCAGCCGCGACGTGATCGAATTGTTCCGGACGCTGAATTCCGAACAGCAGATCACGGTGATCCTGGTGACGCACGACCTGAACGTCGCCCGGCACGCCCGCCGCAGCGTCGTCCTGCGCGACGGGCAGATCGTCTGCGACACAACCGACGCTGCACAAGCCGCCGGGTTTCTGCACGACCATTGATCCCTCGATTGGACAGCGGCGCTTCCTCCCGTCAGAATTGTCAGAGTCGATGACCTCCCGTCGCGGCCGCCAACCCACGGCCAGCGCGGCGGGCTTCCCGAGGGACTATATTGCCGGCCTCTGTACCACCTTTTCCCCTTGCCTTTTGCATCACCGATCTGGATCCGGGAGGGGCGGAACGAGCGCTGGTGCAGCTTGTCACGCGACTGGATCGTCGCGAGTGGGAGCCTACCGTCCTGTGCCTGGCTGGACCGGGAGCGCTGGTGGAAGTCTTGCGACAGGCAGAGATTCCTGTGATCTGCCTGGGGGCGCGCAGCGCAAGGGACGTGGGAGTCCTGTTTCGTCTCCGGCGAGAATTGCGGCGATTGCAACCTCAGATCATCCAGTCGTTCCTGTTTCACGCCAACATCCTGTCGCGGATCGCCGGTACACTGGCGGGTGTCCCGCATCGCCTTTCGGGGATTCGCGTCGCGGAGCGTCGTTCGCGCTGGCCGCTCCGACTGGACCGACTGACGCAGGGATTGGTGGAGACGAACGTCTGTGTCAGCCGCGGTGTCGCCGAGTTTTCCGCTACAGTCGGAGGAATTTCGCGAAACAAGCTGATTGTCATTCCCAACGGCGTCGACGCCAGGTCGATCGCTGCCGCAGAGCCACTCGATCTCGCCAACCTGGGTATTCCCGCCGGGGCCCGAGTCATCGTCGCGGTGGGACGGCTTGATCGACAGAAGGGACTGGAGTACTTGCTGGACGCCGCCGCGCAGGTCGCTCCCGCGCATCCCCAGGCCCATTGGCTGCTCGTGGGGGACGGGCCGGAACGGGAGCGGCTCCAAGCCCAGCGTGACCGCCTGGGGCTTTCGGACCGGGTTCACTTTGCGGGTCGTCGCACCGACGTCGCGGCGATTCTCCGGTCCGCCTGGGCCTTGGCGCTCCCCTCGTTGTGGGAAGGGATGCCCAACGTCGTCCTGGAAGGGATGGCCGCCGGTTTGCCTGTCGTCGCATCCAACGTCGAGGGAATCGCGGAATTGGTGCAGGATCAAACGACCGGCCTGGTCGTCTCTCCCGGCTCTCCCGGCGCCCTGGCGGCGGGAATGCTGACGCTGCTATCCGATCCGCCCCGTGCCCAGACGATGGGGAGCGCGGGACAGGCCTTCGTCCGGGAACATTGTTCCTGGGAGCGTATGGCTGCCGATTACCAAGCGCTGTACCGAAGGCTCCTGTTCCCCGGCGGGACAGCCCCTTAGCGCCCGATGCAGTAGAGCGCCTTGTCGGTCCGGAGCAGAATTTGACCGTGGCTGATGGCGGGGGAGGCGTTCGTCCGACTGTCGTCCCCCTCAATCAGGTTGTGCGCGAGGAGTTCAAACTTCGGCTGGCAGGCCACGACGTAGGTTCCCTTGCGCTGCGAGACGATGTACAGCTTCCCGTCGGCAAGAACTGGGGAGGTCCAAATCGTTCCCGACTCGGGTGTCAGCCGTTCCTGAAAGACGGTCGCCCCCGTGGCGGCATCCTGGCAGCAGATGATTCCCCCGCCGTCGTTGGCCCAATACAAGTGGCCGTCGTGGTAGATGGGGGAGCCGACGTTGGAGCCTTTGTTCTGTCTCCACACGCCATGCGTTGCCGTGACGTCACCGGTTCCCCCAGCGCGAACCGCCAGCGATGTATGCCCCCCTCCGATAGCGTAAATGATCCCGTCGTGTGCGACGACGCTGGGGCAAACGTAGCGGTGGACGCCGTCGGCATTCCACAGCGGTTTCCCGTCCTGAGCGTTGAACGACTGCAGGCGATTCTCGGTGCTGACGATGACTTCGGTGCGATCTTTACCCGCTAACACCAGCGGCGTGTTCCATGCCGAGCGGACATCCCCGCCGCGCCACACTTCCTTGCCATCCAGCTTGTTCAGCGCGATCAGAGCGCCGCATTCGACGCTGGCGTTGATCAGCAGCAGGCTTCCCAGCAGCACCGGCGAACATCCCGAACCCCAGCCATGCACGTTGTCTCCCACCGTCACATGCCACAGCTCTTTCCCCTCCAGGTCAAAGCAGTACACCCCCGACTTTCCAAAGAAGACATACAGCCGTTCTCCATCGGTGGTGGGGGTGCTGGCAGCGTAACCGTGGTACGCCCCCTCTCCCTGATACTGATGTTCCGGGAGCCGCGGCTCGAAGGTCTTGCTCCACAGCGTCGCGCCGCTACGGCGGTCGATGCAGAGCAGATGCCGCCGGAGATCCTTCTGGTCCCCTGCCCCCGGCTCCACGCCGTAACCCGAATAAGCCGTCACATAGACCCGGTCCCCAATCGTCATCGGACTGGAAGCGCCCGGACCGGGCAGTTCGACTTTCCAGGCGATGTTCTCGGTCGCCGACCATTTGACCGGCAGGTTCTTTTCTTCGCTGACTCCCATCCCTCCCGGTCCGCGAAATTGTGACCAGTCTCCTGACCAGGCCGTGGCAGTGAGAAGAGTCGGCAACAACAGGGCAGGGAGAATGCGACGCACGGGCATGGCAGGTTCCTGGGTGGGACGAGGAGGGGCAAGCGAGTGACGTGGCCCGAGTCTACTGAAATCTCGCCATCGGATGCAAAGGGACGGGGAGGAATGTCACTTCCGATAGGCGATCATAAACAGCCGCTGGAACGGAAACAGCAAGCTCCCGTCAGCGCGCAGGGAATAGGCCTCACGCAGGCCGTCGCGGTATTCCTGGAGAAATCGCTCCTGATCGGCCGGTGACGCGAGCGCCTGGTGGTAGGGGCGCAAGCCGGTCCCTTTGTACCACTCGACAACGGATTCGACACCGGGCATCACATGCAGATATTCAGTCGTCCAAAAATCAACGCGTTGGGCGCCGGGGGCCAGACGGTCGTAATAGAAGTCCGCGTCATGCACGTGCCACTCGCGCACCCCGTCGGGGGGAAACAATGGCCGCCAATCCTCCCGAGCCGCCAGACGCCGGGCAATCACATGCGCGGGGGCCTCCAGGTTACATGGAACCTGCACCGCCAGCGCCCCGCCGACAGCCACCCGCGACAGCAGGCTGGGAAAGAGCGCGCCGTGGTCCGGCACCCATTGCAGCGCGGCATTGGAGAAAACGATGTCGAAAGGCTCGCCGGGTGAACTGGCCCATGAGGAGATGTCCCCCACTCGCGACTCCCACTGGGAGTGGTCGCGCCGCGCGGCTTGAACCATCTCCTCGGAACTGTCCAGTCCCGTCAACTCCGCCGCGGGCCACCGCTGGGACAATACCTGTGTGCTGTTTCCCGGTCCGCACCCCAGGTCGATCATGCGTCGAGGGAAGGAAACGTCGATCCGCGCCACCAGATCACGGCAGGGGCGCGTTCGCTCTTCGGCAAATCTGAGGTATTGATCAGCATCCCACTGCGGCATGTTGAGACTTCGGCTTCCTGATCTGACGGATTGGGATGGACCGTACAACGCTGCTCAGAACTCCTTGATCCTTGTACGATTGGAGAAATGATCGATCCTCATCGTACCCAAACGACCGGTTTTTCCCTACTCTTCTGCCGGAACCGAATCAGGACTGCCTGCAATCCGGTTTGCCCAGAAGTTTGCTGGATCATTCAAATGAGCTGCTCCGCCAGCAGTCTGCGAACGCAACGCGGCTGATGTCCGCAACCAAAAGGGCAATCTGAACAATAGGGCGCCGAAGATGCAAAGACTATCCGCCGGTGGTTGGCCAAACGATCGCCTATCGATGGCTGCCGAAAGGTATTGTCTCGATTCCATCCTGCTCAATGGCACGTCCCTATCCGCGACCTCCGCGTCTCCGCGTGCGGCCTGTTTTTGTCGCCGCTTCAAGGAATCACGAATTCCTCGAAGAGCATGAAAAACATGAAGAACACGAAAAGAAGGGGTGGGCCTGCCGAAGTCCGATTTTGAAAGCCGGATGTCGCATGGCCGCGAGTCGTGCCAATTGGGCGATCTCAGAAGAAAGTCCGTCCTGCGGAAACTTCTTCATCCGCCGGGCGAACCGACAGTGGTCGAATGCAAACCATGCCGGGCCCACTCCCGAAAAACCGGCCTGGAATGGGGATTGATCGAATTTCCCCAGCGGCCTATGATCCGGCCGAAAGCGGCACGATGGGAAGTTCCAGGGAAGGTGACGTGCATGTCAATCAGCGCGCGGGGATTGCACAAAACGTTCGGGCCGGCGCGCGCGGTCCAGGGGGTGAGTTTCGACGTCCCCCCAGGGCAGATCGTGGGGCTGATCGGTCCCAACGGCTCAGGGAAGACCACCCTGCTCCGAATGCTGGCCACGTTCATTCCACCCTCGTCGGGACGCATCGTCGTTGCCGGGCACGACATCCAAAGCAACCCGCTGGCGGTTCGCCAGGCGATCGGTTACCTCCCGGAGGCTCTCCCCGGCTACTCCGAAGCGCGGGTGGAAGAGTACCTCGTGTTTCGTGCGCGACTCAAAGGGATCGGTTCAGTGGTGCGTCGGCGTGAAGTCGATCGGTGCCTGGCGGCTTGTGAACTGCAGGGGGTGCGCCGCCGACTGCTGGGACGTTTGTCGCAGGGCTTTCGTCGGCGCGTCGGGTTGGCGGATGCCCTGCTCGGAGCGCCGCCGGTGCTGCTGCTCGATGAACCGACCGTCGGACTGGATCCACTGCAAGTGCGGCAGACCCGCGCGCTCTTGCGACAGTTGGAGCCGCGGGCGACGGTTCTATTGTCCACGCACCTCTTGACCGAGGCGCAGGCCACCTGCGATCGGGCGCTGATGCTGGTGCGCGGGCAGCTCGTATCGGACCTGACCTTGGACCGGCGATCGGAACAGGGAGGGTTGCGCGTGACGTTGCGAGGGGCTGCTGCGGCGTGTACGGCAACAGTGCAGGGGATCGCCGGCGTCGAGGAAGTACAAACTGTTCAGGTCGACGAAGACCGGGTGACGCTGCACGTGCTGGGAAGCGATCCGCGATTGGGAGAACAGCTTGTTCGCGAATGCGTGTCGCAGGGACTGGGAGTGTGTGCCTTGCACCCCTGGCAGGAAGATTTGGAAGCGCATTTCATGAACATCGCGTTTCCTGGATCGGGACGGGAGGCCGCCTGATGCCGCTGTCGGTTGAACCGTCTCACGCTCCCAAGACCGCGGAACCGCGGTCCCATGATCCGCACGGAGCACCTCTGGCGATCACCCCCGATGGTGGGGTTGTTGCGGAAACCGGCGCGGCGACGGTCCCCCGTGAAACAGCGCGTCGGTCGTGGTTCGCGAGCTGGCGCCGTCGCGCCGGCCAGGTGGTCACGCTGTGGCGCTGGGAGTTGGCCAGCTTTTGGCGCCGTCCTTCGAGCTATCTGTTGCTTCTGGCGGCCACCTGGATTGCCGGATGGTCATTTTCGTGGCTGGTGACGCTGTTGGCGAACGGTACGGGAAGCGGGTTGCGGGTTGCCGACGATCCGTTGATTCAGTTTCTGGGACCAAACGTCTTTCTGGTGGGCTTGGCGACGCTGCTGGTCCCGATCCTGACGATGAACTCGGTCGCCGAAGAACGGCGGCGCGGCACCTGGGAGCTGCTGCTCACCAGCCCCATCTCCGCAGGAGAAACGGTGGTGGCAAAGTTTTTGGCACTCTGGTGCCAGTGGCTGGTGTCGATCGCTCCGTGGCCCGTTTTTTTGCTGATCCTGCGCTGCTGGAACGGTCGGACGCGCCTTGTCGCGGGAGTGATTCCCTGGTGGGACGGTCCGGGGCTGTCGTTTGACCTGGGGCCGATGTTGGGAGGGACCGTCGGGTCGGCGATGATCGGCGCGACGCTGGTCGCCCTGGGGCTGTTGTGTTCGAGTCTGTGCCGCCGTCCCCTCTCCGCCGCGCTCCTCTCGTTCGTTCTGATGTCCCTGCTGTTGCTCGCCGGGTTCCTGCCGCGCGCGTTGGAGGTGTGGGGCTTCGCGCGGGAACAACTGGCCTGGGTCGAATACGTTTCCTGCTGGGGACACTTGGAGTCGTTCAGCCGGGGGACGATCCTGCCGCGGGTGATCGTTGGCCACGCGTCGGTCGTGGCGGTGGCGCTGTGGCTGACGGCGCGCTGGTCGTGTCACTTCCAGGAAGGGTAATGCGCGTGGTGCGACGGATCGATGGCCCAGTGGATGTTGCAGCGCAATCGCGTGCCGGAAGCGGCACGCGCTGGCGGCGCGAGGGGTTGTGGTTGCTGGCAATGGTCGCGATTGCGAACGCGCTGGCGGCGGCGTGGCTGCCGGAGCAGGTGGATGTGACGCACCAGCGCCTGCACACGCTGGCCACGCAGACGCAAAACCTGCTCGCGCATCTTCCCGGATCGGTCAAAATCACGCTTCTGTCGCCGCGCGAGCCCCGGAGCGCCGCCGACAAGGCCTTTGCGCAAACCGTGCCTCTATTTCGCGAGTTGGTGGCGCACTATCGGCGAGAGCAGCCGCGCATCGAACTGCGTGAGCTGGACCCCTTGTCCCACGACGAGGCGCGCCGCCTGCTGCAGCAGTATCCCGATGTGACCCCACCCTGTGTGGTGGTGCAGCACGACTCCGGCGAGGGGGAGCGACATGAGGTGTTGCACGCGCGGGATCTGATGGCGATGGCCGATGCCGGTCCGAATCAGCCTCCGCGCGTTCGGTTTTTTGGCGAGCAGGCGCTGACCGGCGCCCTCGCCCGGCTGGCAGGAGGCCGGATGCAGACGGTGGCCTACGTTCTTACCGGGCACGGCGAATACTCCCTGGGAAACGACGATCCCTCCAGCCGTCGGCACCTGGGAGTCCTGGCGGAACACTGGAAGAGGCTGGACATCGAATTGCGACCGCTGGACCTTGCCAGCCAGAGGCGAGTGCCGGCCGACGCCGATCTGGTGCTCCTGGCGGGAGGAGAACAACCCCTGGCGCCAGACGAACTGGAAGCGTTGCGGAGGTATTTCAAACATGGAGGTCGCGGACTGGTGCTGTGCGACCTGCATTACGATCCGCGAACTGGCGGAGTGATTCGAACGGGAGTGGAGTCTCTGCTGGAAGAATTCGGCGTCCGGCTGGGGTCCGACCGCGTGGTGATGCGCGGCGTCACCGGGCGGTTCGATTCCGCGGCCCCGGCGATGCCAGCCGCGGGAGAACACCCGCTCCTGGGCTCCATGCCGACGGCCAGCGTGATGCTCTACGAATGCCGCAGCGTCCGCCCGCTGAAGGGAGTGTCCGCTTCATCCCTCAGGGCCTTTCCGCTACTGGTCTCGCACCCGGCGCCGCTGGCCTGGGCTGATGGAGATCTGTCGGCGGAAGGAGAACCGGACACCGAGGGAGACCAGGATCTCCCCGGTCCGGTGGCGATGGCAGTCGCGGTGGAACGCCGGCGAGGCAGCCAGTACGAACCGGTCCTGGCGGTGGTCGGCGACGCCGAGTTGATCAACAACCACTCTCTCTCAGGACCGAACGGACGGAGCGCCGAGGGTTTCGCCCTGGCCTGCGTCAATTGGCTGCGCGGCCGCCGGGAACTGTTGGGAGACATCCCCCCGCGCGAAAGCGATCGCCCGCGGCTGTCGGGAACCCCGCAGGAACAACGCGGGCTGGTCTGGAAGTCGTCGCTGTTTCTGAGTGCGCTCCTGGCGAGCGCCGGCGCGACGGTCTGGATGCGTCGGCGAGTGGGCTAGCGGCACAGGCTATGGTCGAGTGTCCTGCACTGACAAGTTTGGGTGACACGCCCTGATCAGGGCGTCGCGAACGTCTCGGCGCCCCCAACCAACAACTACTGCGAAGCGGTTGCAAACAATAGCCTGGGGTCGCGGCCGCGCACCCCAGGTCGAGCGTACACGCCAGAGGAGTACCGCGAAGCGGTTACACACGCGGCGACGAGTCAACAGCCAATGGCAAGCGGTTGCCATTCGTCATGATGGCTGGGATCATGCGGCGCCCCCCAGTCGGGAGTCCGTTCGGTGCAGCGCGCGACGTCAGAGGTCATGCAATTTTCTGACGGACCCGCCGGTCACTGGTGTGCAACCGCTTCGCGGTAATCCAATTGATCGGCACCGTAAACTGGGGTGCGCTGCGCGACGCCAGGCTATCGTCTTCAACCGCTTCGCGGTAATTCCCGGCTGCCAATTGTCGTCTGCCGATCACCAACCCAGTGAGCGCTGCGTGACCTTTGCAACCAGAGAAACCGTTCAATCAACATCCCGAGACCACTCGCCGGAAGTCTGTCCCATCCCAACGGAGCGGTTCAGTCACGTGCCACCCACAGCGGCGGCTCACGGAGACGTTCGCCCTCCCGTGGCCGACGCAGCCTGCGTCGGCGTACGCATGGCATACCGGGAGGGCGAAGCTCCCGCTGAGCCGCCAATGTGGATTCAACGACCGTGTGACTCGCCGATGGGCAGCCCAAAGACTCTCGCCGAAAGTCTGTCCCATCCCAACGGAGCGGTTCTGTCACGTGCCACGCACAGCGGTGGCTCACGGGGACGTTCGCCCTCCCGTGGCCGACGCAGCCTGCGTCGGCGTACGCATGGCCAGCCACCAGCGGACCGGGAGGGCGAGGCTCCCGCCGAGCCGCCGATGTGCATTCACCAAAAGTGCGACTCGCCGGTGGGCAGGCGGAACGCACTCGCCGAAAGTCCTTCCCATCCCAACGGAGCGGTTCTGTCACGTGCCACGCACAGCGGTGGCTCACGGGGACGTTCGCCCTCCCGTGGCCGACGCAATGCGCTTGGGGCGCGTTCTTCAGTCGATCATTTGAGCGTCTTCAGGTATGCCAGGAGGTCCGCCACTTGTTGGGCCGTCATGTCGCGCAGCAACAGGTCAGGCATCAGCGACTGTCGTTGCGGAACCAGTTGCTCGATCGAACGGACGGGAATCCGCGTCTCGTTGTTTTGCGCATCTTTGAGGACCACCTCGTCGGCGGTCTTTTGAACCAAGAGGCCCGTCACCAAGCGTCCCTCGACAGTCTCCGCCAGGTAGGTCACGAACTTGGGATCGATCCGTTTGGACGGCTCCAGCAGGCTTTCCAGCAGTTCGGCGGGAGTGTAGTTCTTGCCGATCGTCGTCAAATCCGGCCCAACCTCTTTCCCCTCCGAGCCGATCTTGTGGCACGTCTTGCACTGCACGCCGTTGGTTTCAAAGAACACTCGCCGGCCGCGCTGCGGATCGCCCGACATGGCCAGGATTTTCTCCGGCTGCACCGCGGTTCCCAGCCGGCGGACCCGCTCTTCGACCGGCAAGAAGCGTTCGAACAAATCGCGGATGCCGGGATCCTCGTGCCGCGCCCCCTGTGCGAGAACCAGCGCGCCGACCTCCCCGGCCAGCGGCTGCTGATCGGTCGCCAGGAGCAGCCGCAGCGCGCCGCTGGTTGAGGCCAGGAGTTCCGCGACCAGTTTCTGCGGATCGCTCTTCCGCAACGAACTCCGCAGAGCCTCCAGCGTGGCGGACTCGTGCTCGCGCAATCGCCGCACGGTCTCCAACGCGGGGGTCTCCTCCAGCTTCGGTTCCGGCAGTCCGCCGATCCACTGAGCGATCAGCGCGACTCCCTCATGATCGACTTCGCTGGAACCGATGTGCGGCATCCGACCGGCCCCCAGTTTGGCCAGGCGATACAAGAGCACCGATCGATACGGATCGCCTGGCGCGATGACTTGCGGGGCGTGCATCCCGAACGTCCCCTGCGTGGGGCGGACCCCCACCATGTCGGTTTTTTCCAGCGGCAGGTCGTAATGCATCTTCGACAGCACCGAGCTGCCGGCATGCATGCGGTGGCAATGCGCGCAGTTCACCTGCAAATAACCCCGCGCCCGACCGTCGAGGTCTGCCTGCGGGTCATAGGGATCAGCCAATTGCGGTAGAGTCTCTCCCGGAGGATTCTTCTCCAACACCTGCATCGCGGAGAGCGCGTCCAGTTGCGGGTAACGAAAACCGTGGAGATTGTCCGTTCGATTCAACTGCGGCGTATGAAACGCCAGGGGAGGCCCGGACCATTTGTTGTGACACCGCTGGCATTCGGCGCGGCTGGGGAATCGCCAGGTTTGCCGCCTGAGGCCGCCGGGGGCCGCGGGGTCTTTGACCTCCAGCACCCGCTCCGCACCGGCGGGGCCGACCAGCACCGCGTCGGTCTGTTCGTCATTCCACTGGTAGGTGTAGGGGAGCCATTCGCCTCCGTCGAAGTGCAAAAGCTGGGTCTCCAAACGCCGTCGGGTTTCAGGGCGCCCCACCTCCCTTTCGATCGTCAGCGTCTTCACCAGCACGGAGTCTTGGGGAAACACCCACTGGGGGGTGTCGGTCTTGATCACCTGAGACTCGGGAATCGCCACCCAGCGCTCCCCGCGGGCATGGTCGCTCCAAGGCTGGGCATTGATCGAATACGGAACGACTCCGGGAGCGGGGGTCTGGTCGCCGACTGAAGCAAACAGCCCGGTCTGGCTGAGCCTGATTGGAAACATTCCCTGCCGATCTCGATCCGGATTGGGGACGAGTTGATGCAGCGTCCCCGCCGTATGGTCCAGGATGTAGAATTCGCCCTGATGATCCTCCCCGAAGCCTACCACCCGGTGCGTCGTGTCGGCCAATTCACGATGGTCCACGACGCGCCCCTGGTCATAGCGAAAGCCCCAGAATTTTCCCGTGTCGTAGTCGCTGTAGATGTGGACTCCGTGCAGCTCCTTCAATCGGTTGCCGTAATACGTCAGTCCGTCGGTGATCGACGACGACTCGGAGTGCGGATGGTCGATCGTGGGGAGGAGCATGGGAGTCGGACCGCGGGGCCATTCCGGATTGCTCGCCTGACGCCCCTCCATGACTCCCCAGCCGTAGTTCCCACCCCGTTCGATCCGATACAGCATCTCCCACAATTCCCAGCCGACGTCGCCGACCCAGAAATCGCCGGTCATTCGATCAAAACTCATGCGCCACGGATTCCGCAGCCCGTAGGCCCACACTTCTCCCCGCGCTCGCTCCTCGCCGACAAACGGATTGTCGGGAGGAATTCGATAATTGCGCCCCGATTCGGATTGATCGACGTCCATCCGCAGGATCGACGACAACAGGTCGTTGACATTCTGTCCGGTCTTCAACGGGTCAGGTGGATTGGCCGGCCCACCATCGCCGGTGGAGATGTAGAGAAAACCGTCCGGACCAAACTTCAGGCTACACCCATTGTGGCCGCCGGAGAGCCACGTGATGACCGTCTGTTCCGAAGCTACGTCCAGCGTCGGCGGGTCAGTGTCGCGCAGAAGAAACCGCGCCACGTGCGTCCCTTCCGGCAGATCGGGAGCCAGGATGTAGCAGACATAGCAATACCGATTGCGGACAAAATCGGGATGAAACGCCAGCGCATAGACTTGCTGCACGCCGGGAATCTCTTTGGCCAGATCGACCACCAGGTCGGCGGTCGCCACGTCGGGACGATTCGGAAAGGAGAAAATCTTGCCCGTTTGTTCGACGACGAACAGCCGGTCGCTGCCCGGCGCAGCGACCAGATCAAGGCACTGATTGAACTTCAGCAGCGGGAAGGCGCGCTGGGTGATAAAGGGGAGCGGGGGCTCTGGGGTCCCTTTGACCTGGGAGGTGGTCCAGGGAGGTCGCTGCTGCAGCTTTTCTCCGCCAGCCGCCGGACGCTCTGTCTGGGCCTCAACTCCGGACGCGGTTCCCACCGCCCACAGCGCCACCCCTGCCACGATCCGCCACGCTCTAATGATCATGATCACCCTGACAACCTGCTTGAAGACTCCGCCAGCTTGCTGGCGCTCCTCCCGATTGGGTCGAGGACGGAGATTGTATGCGGGGGGTTCGGGAAGGGAAAGCGGGGGGGTGGAGGAGAGCGAGGTGGGAGGGGAGGGGGTAGGAATAGGGATGGACAATGAAAAATGAGAAATGAGCGTTGCAAAATGCAAAATGCCAGACTGGGGTTGGCGGGTGCTGCTGTTGGAGATGGGCTTCAGTGAAACGTGCCGCAGGCGAGAATGGCCGTAAGTGTTAGAAAGACCACAGTCAACAGGTGATACCCCGCTATGAGCCACCAGGTGGTCAGGTAGGAGCGGGGGTCGAGAATCGCCTGCAAGGCGCAGCGGACTCCCCAGAATGCCGCGCCGTAGCCGCAGACCGATCGGGCCAGGAGTTCCCCCTGTGCCAGTTCCTTGGAGTTTACAACGCACAGCGTCCCCAGTGCGCAAATCGACAGGACCACATAGCCCCCATACACCCAGAAAAGCTGGCGGACGAGTTTGGGAAGCGGGGCGAGTGTTGCTTTCCAGTCCAGTCGGAAGGGGACCATCGCCGAGGCGATCAACACCAGGAACTGCAGCCAGCCGGCGCAGAAGATCGCTCCATCGAGTCTGTTCATTACGGCATCGCTCCCAGCGCGGTAAGAAACGGGATCATCACGTTCCGGACGAATGGCTCGTGAAACAGCCAGGGACAAGGCAGCACGATCACGGCGATGGCAAACATTCGGCCACGCCATCCCCTCCCCAGTCCCAAGCGCCTCCCCCAGCGACTCCGTTCGAGCAGGAGGGCCACCCCCTGCACCACGAAGTAGAGCGTGGGCCAACCCCAACCCCCCTGTGCCGGCCAGGAGAGAACCAGATCATGCACCAGGCCGCTCACGACAAATCCGGCCAGCAGTGCGCCGCGCGGACCCAGCCGTTTCGTCAGTGGGACAAACAGACAGGCGTGGGTCAGATCCCGAAACGCCCGATTCCAGCGGCTTCCCCAGAATTCACCAACGCTCCCGGCGATGATTGGCCAATCCATAATGGGCCGCGCATCGATTCCGACAGATCTCCAACAGCACGACAGCAAATGGAACAGACCGAAGTGCAGGACAAACGTCAGGCCAATCATCCCTACCCACGCTTGCACCAGGCTGCCCAGTGGCGCGAATCGAGGGGCAACTTCCCACAAGAGCAGGATACCCCACGCCAGTTTGCTGGCCGCCCAGGCCCACTCGGACAAGGTTGGACGGGGAATCGCTTGCCGCGCCGGAGCCAAAAATGCCGGAGAATCCATTCCTGGCCAGGCGACAAAGTACCCCAGTCCTCGCCGCCAGGTCCAGCCCGCTCCTCCGGTCCAGCTCAGCCCTTTGCCGATCAGGAACAGAAACACGGCCATCGACCACATGCGGCCCCAGGCGGTCGTCATCAGCAGACTGATCATAGAATTCTCCACGATGGTCCGACGCTGCAACAACCGTCGCCTGAGGAGACGATTAACTGCCGCCTCTCGCTCACGCGCTTTCGACAGCGGGGGAGAGGATCCCGAAATCTGATCGTATGCAGTGGGCATCAGTCCGATTTTCACTTGAGGATTGACAACCCGGGAGAGGGAGCCGATGACCGGTTATCGCTCGCCTCCGGGGCGTCAGGGTGTTCACGACCAGTCCCGCTGAGATCCGCTGCCGATCTACCCGTTACAATCCCCCCAAATTCCCTGATCGGTCCGGCGATTCTGCCGTTTAAACCGCTTGAATCGGAGATGCCGATATTGGCGACACAGCTCGGTTTCATGGCGATTTCGCCGGGACAATTTGGGGTCAGGGGCGATGTCTGTCGCCTGCCGCGTATCTGGGGGAGTTCAACGGTGGCTGCGCGATCGCTCAAGAGCCTGCTGATCTGGTTCGTCAGCCTGTCCCTTCTCGTCGGAGGGGTTTCTGCGCAGGAATTCTTCCCAATTGACGAGTCAGCCGGACGATTTCAGATTGGTCAGCCGGAGCCAACGTCGATCTTCCGACAGGAACGTGGAAGCGCCTCAGGGCAGAGAACTCAGACGGAAGAAGAACGTGAACTCGAGACCGACCGGGACTCGTTCACTCCCGCGACGACCCTAGTCTCGCCTGGACGATTCATCCTGGAGTCGGCCTACAGCTTCATTGACAATCGCGCCACCTTCGACACGCACAGCCTGCCGGAACTGGTCTTGCGCTACGGACTGACGGAGCGTCTGGAGGTGCGGTTGCAATGGAACTACGAGGTTGGGGGCGCCGGAAATACGGTGTCCGCCGAAGGGGGGGACGAGGACTTCGACGTGCCGGGGATCGAGCGGGAATCGCAGGTGGGTTATGGACTGAAGCTCCGATGCACCCAGCAACGCGGTTGGATACCTGAGAGCGCGTTCCTGGCACTGGGTTTCTCCCCCACGAGCGGTCCGGACAACGTCACGTCGTTTGTTGGCACCTACGTGTTTGGCTGGACGCTGCCCGGCCGATGGAAGCTGGATGGCGCCTTCCGATACTCCTGCGACAGCGTCGCCGGGGATGGCCACAATCTGTGGGCCCCCTCGGTGGTACTGAAAATTCCCATGGGCGAGCGGATCAACCTGCATGCCGAATACTTCGGAATCTTCACGACGCAAAAGTCCGACAACTCCAACGGGCAATATTTTAGTCCTGGGCTGCATTACCTTCTGAGCCGCGACTTGGAGGTCGGGTTTCGAGTCGGCTGGGGGCTCAACGACGATGCCGCCAGGTTCTTCGTCAACACCGGTGTGGGGTGGCGGTTTTGACCGGCTCTTCGGAATACAGCACTGCGTCGCCTATTTGTGCCGCATGTCGGGTTCCAACCACCTGGCCGAGAGTGACCGGCGTTTCCTCGACTTCTGCCCGGAGTGCCTGCCGAAAATATGGTGGGCCTGTGGAGTCGATCCGCTGGAGCGCTCCCGCCTCCTGGCTGAGTTTTCCCAGTCACATGGATTGGTCGCTGACGGCCGCCATTGGGTGGCCGCCGTCGGGAGGCTGGCTGCCGCGGCCGCGGAGTCGTGAGTGGTGGGATTTGAGATTCCCCGGCCGTTACCGGTCACGCGTCCAAGAAACAGGGGACTCACGCCCCCCGCTCGCGGTCCACACCCACCACCACCCGCAACCCGCAACCCGCAACCCGTCGCCCGCAACCCGTCGCCCGACACCCGTCGCCCGACCAAGAAACAGGGGGCTCACGCCCCCCGCTCGCCGGTCTGCCCCCGTCCCCCGCTGGCAAAATCTCCCGCGGCCCGCGATACTCAAGCCCTAGCTCAATCGGTATTCATTTTTCGAGAGGATGCAAATTCGTGGCACGCGAACAGGTGGTGCTGGCCTACAGTGGCGGGCTGGATACGTCGGTGATTCTGGGATGGCTGATGGACGAAGGGTACGACGTCCATGCCGTGTACGTCGATCTGGGGCAGCCGTGTGAAGACCGGCAGGCGATTCTCGACAAGGCGCAATCGATCGGCGCCCGCTCCTCCCGGATTGTCGATGCGCGCGAAGAACTGTGCCGCGATTTCGCTTTTCCCGTCCTCCAGTGGCAGGCGAAATACGAAGGGCTGTACCTGCTGGGGACGTCGATCGCCCGCCCCCTGATTTCTAAAGTCTGCCTGCAGGTGGCCCGCGAGGTGCAGGCGACCGCTTATGCCCACGGAGCGACCGGCAAGGGAAACGATCAATGCCGCTTTCAATTGGCCGCCGAGGCGCTCGATCCGGCGGTGCGGGTCATCGCCCCCTGGCGGATCGAGAAATTCCGGGAGCTTTTTCCCGGACGCACAGCAATGATCGCCTACTGCGACGAACGGAAAATCCCGGTCAAGGCCTCCGTCAGCAAACCATACAGTTCGGACGAAAACTGCTTGCACATCAGCTATGAAGCGGGCCAACTGGAAGACCCGTGCGTCAACGGCGTCGATCTGGTCGAATTCGGGATGACCGTTTCGCCGCAGTCGGCGCCCGATGCGGTCGAGCAAGTGACGATCGGTTTCGAATCGGGAGTGCCAGTCCGCCTCAACGGTCGTGCGCGGTCCCCATTGGAAATGGTCACCGAGCTGAACGCCATCGCCGGCCGGAACGGCATCGGTCAAATCGACATGATCGAGAACCGGTTTGTCGGCATGAAGAGCCGCGGCGTCTATGAAGCCCCCGGGATGACCACGTTGTACGCCGCGCATCGCCTGGTCGAGCAACTCACGCTCGATCGCGATCTGATGCATCTCCGCGACCGGTTGTCTCCGGAAGTGGCGGAGATGGTGTACTACGGCTTCTGGTACGCGGCGAAGATGGATGCCCTGCTGGCGTTCATTCGCGAAACGCAACGGCCGGTGACGGGAGACGTGACGCTGGGGTTGTATAAGGGGAACATCCTGACCGTCAGCCGCAGCAGTCCCAACAGCCTGTACGACGAAGCGATCGCCACGATGGAGGCGGGAGGTTCGTACAATCAAACGGATGCCGAGGGGTTCCTGCGGATCATGGGGCTTCCCAGCCGCGTGCAGGGGCGTGTGACCCCGCGCCCCTATTGATTGAGGGACCACTTTCCGGCAACGCGATTTCTGAGCATCCCGCAGGAGCATTCCGACCCTTGGCTGGCAGAACATTCGCCATTGGAGACATTCACGGCTGCCACACGGCGCTCGCAGCGCTGCTGGCGCAACTGGCCCCCACGAGCGACGACACGCTGGTGGTCCTGGGGGACGTCGTCGATCGTGGTCCCGGCTCGCGGCAGGTGATCGATCAACTCCTGGAATGGCAGGCGCGATGTCGGCTGGTGTTCATCCAGGGGAACCACGAAGAAATGATGCTCAACGCCCTGGGGGAAGGGGACTGGTCGGACGGCTGGCTCCGCTACGGCGGAGCGGCGACGCTGGTGTCCTATGCCGGCGGCCTCGATCAGGTTCCCCCCAGGCATGTGGAATTTCTCAAATCGGGAATCGATTACTGGCAAACTGAACGGGAGCTGTTCGTCCACGCCAACCTGGAACCGGGCGTCCCACTGGAACGACAACAAGTCGAATGGCTCCGCTGGACCCATCTCACTGGGCGAGAGCAACCGTCGGCGACCGGACAGCGCGTGATCTGCGGCCACACGCCACAGATCACGGGGATTCCGCTGCAGATCCCGGGCTGGGTCGGCATCGACACGTACGCCTGCGGTACCGGCTGGTTGACGGCGCTGGACGTCGATACCAACGAATATTTTCAGGCCCGGCAATCGGGGGAGAAACGGACGGGGAAGCTCCTGAACTGAGCCGGGCTGGAAGCCTATCTCACGTGTCGAGCCTGTAGTCGCGCCGGCTACACGTTCCCTCTCTCCTTGATCCGAAAATCGGGGTCGCCGTAATGGATGTAATCGGCCCAGTCGAACGACTTGATTTTCTGCACGGCGCGCCGACCGTCGATCAGTGCGTCGCCGATGGCCTGGCCCTGCACGATCCCGCCGTAGAAGGTCTTGGCAAAGGCCTCGGCGGAGTCGTCCCCGACGGGCCAATACGTGCCGACGAAATTCGCGACGCCGCCGCGTAAGAAGGCCTCCGCGAACGACACACTGGTTTGCAATTTCACCGAGGCGACGGCCGCCTTGCGGAGCCGCGCCGATTCACAGGCGTTGAAAAACACCAGGGCGGGAAGATTGCCGATCGTCGTCAGGTCGACGCCGCTCAGGATTTCCTGTCCGGCGCAGAGAATCCCGGAGCGTTCCGGAGCATCCGGATTGAATTCGGCGTGTCCGGCGTAATGGACAATGTCATATTTTCCCGAATTGAACTCCTTCAGCAGCCGTTCACGGGTGGCCTCCTTGCCTGTCAGCGTGAACCGCTCGATGTCGTGATTCTCCTTGACGACACGACTGAGAATTTCCCCTTCACGCGCCGCTCCGGGGAGATCTCCCGTGGGATTGATGACCAGGAGAATATTCAGTTTGTCCTTCACGCGACGCGTCTCCAGCCATTTGGCGACCGAAAAGTTCCCTTTCAATCGGTATTTGCGGCTGATTCCGGCTCCCACGGCAGGGACTTGCCGGCCGGAACGCAACGTCTCCCAGGGGAGTTTCGAGGATTCCGCATCATGGACAATCACCAAGTGCTGGTTCTTGAGTTCGTCGCGCTCCAGCACACCCAGGAGCTTGTCCTCAAACGCGAGCTTGCCCAGCGCGGTACCAAACGCGGCCACGTCAAAATCGGCGTCCCCAACCGACACCAGGAGTCGATCGCGGTCATGGGAAGCAAACCGTTTTTCCGACGTGATCGCGGTCGCCTTGCCGCCGGAGGTGAGCAACGTCGCCTCGCAGACGACCTGCTCACCGTCAGTCTTCTGGCTGACGTGCAGGAAGCTCTGCGGCCGAAACTGAGTGACTGCCGCCGTGGCGGCCAGCCGCGCCCGGCGATCGGCCGCGGGATGTCCATAAATATGGACGTCAAAGTCCTCGAACAGATCCATCCGGGACATCGAATAGATTTCACTTTGCATTTCGCCAAAACGTTGATCATCCAATTCGCAAAGGACGATCCTTTGAACGCGCTCGCCGCGTCCGGCGTCACGGATGGCGCTGACGAATCCTTCCACCATGTTCGCCAGTGTGCTTCGGGCCTGCTGGCCGGATCCGCCTCCGATGAGAACCGTGGCGAAGTCGTCGATCCCCACGCGGGACAAAGTACGGAGCACGTTTTCCGCGACGAATTTCTGCGACGCATCGGGATTCTTCACGAACTCGTCCATCTGTCCCATGCCGACGAACAACACCGACTCGGCCTGCAAGGGGGCGATGCCGCGGGGCAGAATGAACACCCCGCCCATGGCGGCCGAAAACATCCGCCGCGACACGAAGTCAGCGATGGCCCCGCCAAACAGCCCGTCGATCTCTCCCGCGGCGCCTGAAGGGACGACGTTGGCGAACATTCCCAGCACGTAGGCCCGCGCGGGAACGTCGGTGATCGACCCTTTGTGCAATACAAAGTCGACGCGAAACCGGGCCGGGCGCGAAATCCGCACGGAGCGCAATTCGCCAATTCCCTCCACGCTGCTCACACCCCCTCCGGGGGACGCGCCATCGTCCCCGCCGCCAGCGCCCACGTTCCCTGGCCCGCCGGGTGGAATCGACGCCGATTGTCCCGGGCCGGGGGACATCAACTCCGCTACAATCGCCCGTCGTTCCTGCTCATGGACGGCGTCACCCCGACGGCCTTCAAAGGGTTTCTCCGCAGCCAGGTCGGCGTGACGCACCGCCCGCGTTCCGCCGCGCGAGGCCGTGCGCGTTGTGGAGAGCACGCTCGAGGTCCCCCGCTCCAGGAGTTCTTCAACGCATTGGATCACTTTTTTATTGAGCGGCAGCCCGCCATGCGATTCATTCACAAACCAGGTGGGGACATTTGGCATTTGGGCGAAGTTCAGCGGCACCGTGCCGTCGCCGGAATCGCTCGTGTGGTAAATGAACTCTCCCTGGGAGTCCACTGTCAGGTCGACGATCGTCGGTTGATTGACTCCTGCCACCAGAAAGAATCGGGCATCGGGTGGGGCCAATGCCGCCAGCGCGGCGGGGGTGCTGGACAGGAGTTCGTCCCGGGGCTTCACCTCGAACGCTGACCAGGTTTGAGGGTCGAACAGATCGACCCCGCTGAATTTCTCGGGCGATGGTAATAACTGATACAACCCCGGAAACGAGCTGAAGACGTCGCGGATTAAATCGTCCATGGAATTCGCCATATCGAGCGCGGCCACCTGCTTGACGGTTTGATAGACTCCGCGCAGAACCTGCACCGGCACGAACGAACCGAAATTCGGCGTTCCGAGCATGACCAGCCGCTTGACTTTCGCGACCCCTCGCACCAGCGCCGCGCGCGAAACGAGTCCCCCCATGCTGTGCGCCACCAGGAATAGCTCGTTGGCGGAATCCCCTTCAATCCGCTCCGCCAACTCCTCCCCCAGATCATCCAGGCTCTGTCGCCAATCAAAAAAGTGATAGTCGGCGTCGAATCCGTGCAGTTTCAGCGTCCACTTCAGACGCGTATAGAACAGCGGCACGACGTCCAGTGCGGTGCATTGCCGACCCGGCTTCCCCAGAGACAGCCGGGTGAGTTTTCCCGCAATGATCTCGACGGGATCAATCCAAATCGTATCGTCGAGGAGGGGCTTTTTAATGCCAATCGTCGAGCCCATGATCCCAGGGAGGATCAAGACCCGCGGGCCCTTTTTGCGTTTCCCGCGAGCCTTTTTCGCCAGTTCGCGGAGCTCGCGGTATTGCTCTTCACCGAAATACTCGATCAACAGTTCCGGCGATTCGCCGCTGGCCAGCAGGGAGTCGATCCGTTCGGACGAAAGTTGAAACGGAGTCGGCGACTCCTGTCGAGTTCCCATCATGATGCCCCTGGATTGAACCGGAACCACAAACACCGCATTTATCCTATTTTTCGCATATGCCCCTGTCTAGCTGGCCTGCCTGGCGAATCGCAGATTCTGGAGAGTGGTCTGTCTCTCAGGACTGCAATCCTCACAATCCGCGTGAAATCAAGCCGTTAAATCCGTTTCAATCGTTCCAATTCGGTCCGGCAAACTCGGCCTATTCCTTGATCCGCAGGTGCGAGCCGGGTATATCGGTGGCTGCTCAAGGTCGTCAGGGGCATGCAGACAGAATCCATTTTTCCCGCGCGAGGAAGGCGATGTCTACGTGATGGCGGACCAACCTGCGGACGCGATCGAGGCGGGCGCCTTGCCCCCCTGGACGGTGGGAGAGCTTCCTCCCCCTCCGCCACGGGGCTGGCGACGCTGGGCTGGAGTGATCGGTCCGGGAGTGTTGCTGGCCGGGGCCTCGATCGGCTCGGGAGAATGGCTCTTCGGTCCGGCGGTTACCGCGACCTATGGGGGAACGCTGCTGTGGCTCGCCACGCTCAGCATCCTGGGGCAGGTGTTCTGCAATCTGGAGATGATCCGCTACACGCTGTATTGCGGTGAGCCGATCGTCGTGGGATTCTTCCGCACCCGTCCCGGTCCGCGGTTCTGGACGTTCTGGTTCATGATCCTCGACCTGTCGTCGATCTGGCCGTTCAACGTCTCGAATGCCGCCGTCGTGGCCGCGGCCGCCTGCCTGGGGCACCTTCCTCAGGAGGGAATGGGAGTCACGCTCTGGGGCTGGAGCACGACGGAAGACGCGCTGGTCAAGACGCTGGCATTCGCGCTGTTTCTTCTGGCCTTTCTGCCCCTCATCTTTGGTGGAACCATCTACAAGATGCTGCTGCGGATTTTCACCCTGAAGTTGTTTGTGGTGTTGATCTATTTGGTCACATTCACGCTCCTGACGGTGTCGCCAGCCAATGTGAAGGAAACGGTGACCGGGGCGGTCCGGTTCGGGCAGGTGGCCTTGAAGGCCGATACGGTGATTGCCAATCGGTATTTTCGGTATCGGGAGGATCGCCAAGAGGTCACCTACAAAGTGCAGGGAACGGCCTATGAAGACCGCGTGGATGTGACGGGCTTCTCAGTGACGCGAGACAAACAGATCGAAAAATTCGCGTCGCGAAAAAAAGTCCCCGCAGAGTATCAGGACGTGTGCGATGCCATGGTCGAGCGGGCGCGCGGCCTGGCGCAGCCGGGGCGGTTTTTCGTCGAGGACATTCGCAACGGAGTGACGCTGGGGATCGCGGGAACCATCGACCTGCAGGCGGGGGGATGGAATGTCGAACAAATCCATGTGGACGATGGCCAGGGGGCGCGCGACTATCAATCATTGGAGGATGTCCCCGAGCCGCAAGGAGCGCAGGCCCGCGCGCTGGCGGAGCATCAGGGATTGCAGGAAGTGAATGTCTTTTCGTATTGGGCGCGGTTCGGACGCCTCCCCGCGATGGATTGGGCAACGCTCGCCGCCTTCGCCGGAATCGCCGGGGCTGGGGGGATGACCAACATCATGTACTCCAGCTTTGCCCGCGACAAAGGGTGGGGGATGGGAGCCCGCGTGGGGGCCATTCCCAGCCTGATTGGCGGGATGACCGTCACCCTGTCGCACACCGGCGAAGCGTTTCGACCGGATGCCGCCAGCCGTCCCCGTTGGCGAGGGTGGATCCGTTACATTGTCGAAGACCAGATGGTGGTTTGGATGCTCTGCAACGTACTGGGGTTTGCGCTCCCCTGCATGCTGTCGTTGCAATTCATGCGTCACGCGCCGGTGGGGGACACGCAGGTGGCGGCCCAGATCGCCGAGGGGATGCAGAACCGGTATCCCGGCTGGGGACAGGCGCTGTGGCTGCTCACGCTGGGGGTCGGGTTTCTGGTGCTCTATCCCGGTCAGATCATGGCAGGAGACATCCTGGCACGGCGCTGGACCGACATCATCTGGACCAGCAGTCCGCTGGCGCGGCGATTGGGAGGACACCAGGTCAAATACGTGTACTACGGCATCTTGTCGCTGTACTGCGTCTGGGGATTGATCGCCCTGTGGTTGTTCAAACCGCTGATCATTGCCAAAATCGGCGCCGTACTCATGAACCTGGCGCTGGGCTCGACCGCGTTGCATACGCTGTACGTCAACAAAACACTGCTCCCCAGGGAATTGCGTCCCAATTGGTTCATGCAGTGGGGAGTCCTTTTCTGCGGGCTATTTTTCCTGGGGATTTCGCTGATTGTTGTTTGCACGCTGTGATGAATGGCACTGAAAATGAGGACGACGATGTGGGAACAAATTGATGCCTTTCGGCGCCAGCTTGATC
The DNA here is from genome assembly GCA_046152955.1 of Planctomycetales bacterium. GTDB lineage: Bacteria > Planctomycetota > Planctomycetia > Planctomycetales > Planctomycetaceae > SIAF01. The sequence continues at coordinate 34,116 of JBJXGA010000140.1, forward strand.
TGGGGGGAATTTCTCTGGGGTCGGCGGTGACCCTCTCCGATCCGGCGGTGACCGAGGCGCTGTGCGACAGCGTGGATTTTCTTTGGATCGATCTGGAACACAACCCCACCAGCCTCGAATCGCTGGCGGCGCATTTGATGGCGGCCAAAGCGGGAAAGACCCCCGCGCTGGTTCGTGTTCCCAGTTCCGACGTAGCCTGGATCAAGCGGGTGCTCGACACGGGGACCGAAGCGATCATTGTCCCTCAGATCCGTTCGGCCCAGGAGGTCGCGCAGGTCGTCTCGGCCTGCCGCTATCCCCCGCTGGGGCAACGGGGCTTCGGTCCGCGGCGGGCGACGAATTATGGCCGCCAGCCAGCCGCGGAGGGGATTGCGCAGGCCAATCAGCGGCTGTTCGTGGCGGTTCAGATTGAAACGAAGGAAGCGCTGGACCAACTGGACGCGATCCTGGCGGTTCCAGGTTACGACTCGATTGTGATTGGTCCGTATGACTTATCCGGATCATTAGGAATGCTGGGGCAGGTTCAAAACCCGCAGATCGTCGCCGCCGTGGCATCGATCGCGCAGCGCGCCCGACAAGCCGGAAAATACGTGGGAATGGGGATGGGGCCCGACCTGGAGCATGCCCGGCAGGCGGCGGGTCAGGGGGTGCAATGGATTCAATGCGGCTGCGATTTTGGCCATATGATCGGCGCCATTGATACCTTGTTCACAAGAATACGCCAGGGGGGTTCCAACCCGACTTGACAGGCATTCCCGAAACGGCGAGAGTAAAAGTAGCCTGATTTCGGGGCCGGTACGTGTGAATAGGGCCGGCTGGCGGAAGCGAATGGCAGGGCTCGCCAAGTTCCGGGTCTTGTGGTTCGTAGCCGAAAGCTCCTGGTTTCCGCTCACCGGTGGCAAACTTGCCGTGTTGGCTCAATTGATACCCGCCCAGGGTGGCGAACCAATCACGATTGACCGGGACGTGACCGTCGTCGGGCGTCAACAGGAGCATTGCGACCTGGTATTGGAGCGCAAGAGCGTCTCCAAGATGCACTGCATCATCGCCAAGACAGACGGCTTGCTGTTTGTCCGCGATCTCTCCAGCACGAACGGAACCAAGGTCAACGGGCAGAAGATCATCCGCGGTGCGCTCTTGCCGGGGGACCAGCTCTCCTTCGCCGGCGAGAAATTCAAAGTTCAGATGGGCCCCAGTCCGCAACCCCCGGTGGCGCTCGGCCCGGGAGTCACCGAAGCGATTCCCGCCTCCCAGTTCCCCGGAAGCAGCGTCGGCGGGGGGGCCGATCTCATCGGCCGGACCAGCGCCGCGCCGCTTCTCGACGAAGAACTTCCACCAGGGGATGAGGATCTGTTGGAGTAGCGGTCAACTCCTCTCGTGCGCGGCATTGCGGTCAGCCCTCAGTCGGAACGTGCGATGCCGTTGGCGGAACCACTGAGACGAGCGTCCAGTACAAGGCAAACTGGCGGATGACGTCCTTGAGCGTATCGAAGCTCACCGGTTTGGAGACGAACGAGCAGGCACCGCCGTCGTAGGAGCGGACGATGTCTTCTTCGCGCGTGCTGGTGGTCAACATGACGACCGGGATTGAGCGGAGTGCCGGGTCGGCCTTCATGGCGCTGAGGACTTCGAACCCGTTCATGCGGGGCATGTTGATGTCCAGGAGCACCAGCCCCGGAGTCACGGCCTGTTGGTATGGAGCCTGGCGGCGCAAATAGGCCAGCGCCTGCTCGCCGTCGCGGACGACCTGCAACAGATTCAAAAATCGGGAATCACGCAATGATTCCTCCAGCAGCACGATGTCGTCATCGTTGTCGTCGACCAGCAGCAGCTCGATGGGGTGCGGTCGGGATCCCTCGGTCATGGGGGTTACTCCTCGTGGAAAGGCAGGCGGACAACATTCGACCAATAATTCACCAAATGTCCCGCCAGAACTTGCAGCCGTTCGAAACTGACCGGCTTGGCAATGTACGAACAGGCGCCGCGCTCGTAGGCGTTCAGCACGTCGGCGTCGCGATGGCTGGTGGTGAGCATCACCACCGGAATCGAACGCAATTCGGGATCGGCCTTCATCGCACTGAGCACTTCAAACCCGTTGAGCCTGGGCATGTTGATGTCCATCAGCACCAGTCCCGGACGCCGGGCGCACGATGGCTCCGGCTGGCCGCGAAGAAAGGCCAGCGCCTCTTCCCCGTCACGGGCCACCCAAACAACGTCCACGGCGGGATCGTCGCGGAGCGACTCCTGAAGCAGCAGCAGGTCGTCGTCGTTGTCGTCGACGACGAGGATTTTCAGGACTTGTCGTCGGGTTTCCACGTGGATGCCGTCCGCCCCTGTCCAAAGGTGATCATGAACTCCGAACCCCCTCCCACGCGCGGTCGGACCCAGGCGTGTCCGCCGTGTCGTTCCGCCACCCGTTTGACAATCGCCAGCCCCGCTCCCGTCCCTTCAATGTCGCGGCTGACGGCCCGCTGGAACAGGCCGAAGATCCGCTCGGCGTACTCTTCCGGAACGCCCAGCCCGCGATCGGCAACCTGGAGGCCGACCCCCTCAGGGCCCTCATAGGGGCTGATCTCCACCTGCGGGGGCTGGCCCTCGTGAGTGTACTTCAGCGCGTTGGACACCAGGTTTTGCACCGCCTGCGTGGCCCACCGTCGGTCCGCCCGGACGCGCGGGAGCGGACCGGAAACGTGGACCTGCGCCTGCGTTTCCCGGACGCGGGCCTCCAGTCGCCGCAGCACGTCCTCGACGATTTCCCCCGTCTCCACGTCGTCGGTGAGCTGCGTCGTCCGTTGCACGCGCGACAGCGTGAGCACATCTTCCAGCAAGCGGTCCAGGCGCTGCGCTCCTTTGACCACCCGCTCCAGAAAGTCCTGCCCCTTGGCGTCGAGTTGTGAGGCGTACCGGTCTCGAACCATTCTGGAAAAATTCTCGATCGCCCGCAGCGGTTCCCGCAGATCATGCGACGTCACGTAGAGCAACGTCTCCAGATCCTGATTCTTCGAGCGAATTTCGTCTTCCGCCTGTCGCCGGTCTGTGATGTCATGCACGAAAGCCTGAAATTGCATCCCATCGGGCGTATTCAGCGGCCAGATTGTGATCTCCACCGGAAACTCATGCTCGTCCCGATGCCGTGCGCTCACCTCCAGCCGACGGTTCAACACCGGCCCCTCTCCCGTCTTGAGAAAGTGCGCAATGCCGTCGCGATGCCCCTGGCGATGCGACGTGGGAATGATCAATTCTCCCAACTCCTGTCCCAATGCCTCCTCGCGAGTCCAGCCAAACGCTGATTCCGCCTGGCGGTTCCAGTCAATGATCCGGCCTGCCGCGTTGATGGCGATGAACGGGTCGTAGGCCGTTTCCACAATCCGGCGGGCTCGTTCTTCGCTGTGTCGCAGCGCCTCTTCTCCCGCCACCTGCTGCGTCACGTCTCGAAACACCACGACCCCGCCTCGAAGCTGACCCGCGGCGTCGCGCAGCGGCATGCCATTGACGCTCACGAAGACCCCGTCGGGCCGGTGGTCATTGCAAATGTACAACTGGACGTTCGTCACGTCTTCGCCGCGCATGGCCCGCGCCAGCGGAAGTTCCTCCGCGGGAAACGGCGTGCTGCGATCCAGCGCATACAGGCCATACACGTTGGGCCAGGCGGCGGTCGGACGCTCTGTCGGCCCCATTCCGATGATCCGTTCGGCCGCCGGGTTCCATTGGAGAAAATTCCCCTCCTGGTCGGCGACGACCACGCCGTCGGCGATGCTTCTCAAGATCGACTCGAGCACCTCCGTCTGCCGCCGAAACTCCTCTTCCACCCGCTTGCGATCGGTCACGTCCCAGAACATGACTTGCGTGCCGATGATGTTTTGCTGCGCGTCGCGGACCGGCGTCTTAAGCACTTGGATGAATCGTTCCTCGCCGTCCCCCTTGCGAAAGGACTCGACGTCGTCGAACAGGCAGCCCGTCGCCAGCACCTGCTCGTCCCCCTGTCGATAACGCGCTGCCAGCTCTTCCGGAAACATCTCAAAGTCGGTTTTTCCCAAGAAATCGTCCGCCGACTTCTCAGTGAACTCCAGAAACTTCCGACTGACGAATGAATAGCGGTGCGCCGCATCTTTCCGGAGGACCGATAGCGGCAGGTGATCGACCAGCGAGTGATAGAGCGCCTCGGAATCGCGGAGCGCCTGCTCGGCGGATTGCTCGCGGGCCTGATTCTGTTCTTGCGAGGCGCGCAATTCGTCGCTGGAGGCCTGGGCCGCTTGCCGCAGCCGCCGCGCTTCCTGGTCGAGCTCAGCAACCTGCTTTCCCAGGCGTTCCAATTCGCGGCGGGCTTCAGCCAGGTGGGTCGCCACCCGCTGGTGCGAAAGACTCAGGGCCAGCGTTCCCCAGCCGGTGGCCACCGCCAGCCCGCGCAACCCCCATTCCAGTGCCTTCACCGGCTCTTCTTTCCACGGGGCGGCGCCTGTCAGCGCCAGCACCGTGACGGCCATCGCCATCAACGGGCCGACCCAATGCGCCCGCTCGCTCCGGAGCGCCAGCCAGATGGCGGGAAGGTACAACACTCCCTCGCCGCCGCCGACCTCGAGCGCCAGGTCGACGATGAACGCCCCCAGCAGCCAGGCGCAGGCCAGCCACACCCTCCACCACGTTTGCCACCGGGACATAGGCCACTTCCGGGAACGGACACCGCGAATTCTGGTCCAGCCACGATAATCCCCCCGGCGGCGGATTGCAAAGCCTCCCTGCGCCCTGTGCCGTCAAAAACGAACAGCCCCGGCATCAAACCTGATGCCGGGGCTGCAAAAACCGTGGCGCAGCCGCGGGACTCGACTAGTACATGTCGTGGTCGCCGCCGCCACCTTTCTTCTTTTCGTCCTTGGGGGCTTCGGCAATCAACGCTTCGCTGGTGAGTAGAAGCGTCGCCACGCTGGCGGCGTTCTGCAAGGCGCTGCGTGTCACCTTCGTCGGATCGATGATTCCGCTCTTGACCAGGTCTTCGTACTTCCCCGTCGCGGCGTTGTAGCCGGAGTTGACCGTCAATTCACCCACCTTTTCGCAAATCACCCCGCCATCCACACCGGCGTTGTCGGCGATTTGCGTGAGGGGCGCCCGGCAGGCGCGGAGGATGATGTTGTAGCCGGTGACCGCGTCGTCGGGCAGGTTGCCCGGCTTGCAGGCACTGGAAGTCCGCAGCAGGGCCACCCCTCCGCCGGGGAGGATCCCTTCGGAGACCGCGGCACGGGTGGCGTGCAGCGCGTCTTCGACGCGGGCTTTCTTCTCTTTCATTTCGCTCTCGGTCGCGGCGCCGACGTTGATCTGCGCCACCCCACCCGACAACTTGGCGATCCGCTCGTCGAGCTTCTCGCGGTCGTAGTCGCTCGTGGACGCTTCGCGTTCCTTGCGGATCTGGTCGATGCGGGACTTGATGTCCGCCGTCTTCCCCGAGCCTTCGATGATCGTCGTGTTGTCTTTGTCGATCACGATCTTCTTGGCACGTCCCAGATCGGAGAGTTGCACGTTCTCGAGCTGGATTCCCAGGTCTTCGAAAATCGCCTGGCCACCGACCATGATGGCAATGTCCTGCAGCATGGCCTTGCGGCGATCGCCGTATCCGGGGGCCTTCACCGCGCAAATGCGGAACGTTCCCCGCAGCTTGTTGATCACCAGCGTCGCCAGGGCTTCCCCTTCGACTTCTTCGGCGATGATCAATAGCGGCTTGCCGGCATTGACGACTTTTTCGAGGATCGGCACCAGATCCTTGACGTTGCTGACCTTCTTCTCGTGGATCAGAACGTAGGCGTCTTCCAGAACCGTCTCCATCGACTGCGGATCAGTCACGAAGTACGGGCTGAGGTAGCCGCGGTCAAACTGCATCCCCTCGACGACCGTGTACTCGGTCGTGAGGCTCTTCCCTTCTTCGACGGTGATCACGCCGTCTTTACCGACCTGTTCCATTGCGTCGGCCAGAATGCTGCCGATCTGGTCGTCGCCGTTGGCCGCCACGGTCGCCACCTGTGCGATCGACTTTTTGTTGCGGCATTCGATCGACATCCCCTTGAGCTTCTCGACGATGTCTTCGACCGCTTTGTCCATCCCCCGCTTCATCTCGACGGGGTTGACCCCCGAGGTGACGGCGCGGAGTCCTTCGATGTAGATCGCTTCGGCCATGATCGTGGCGGTGGTCGTTCCGTCGCCAGCGACGTCGGAGGTCTTGCTCGCCACCTCTTTGACCATCCGCGCCCCCATGTCTTCGAATTTGTCGGCCAATTCGATTTCACGGGCCACGGTCACGCCGTCCTTGGTGACGGTCGGCGATCCAAAGCTCTTTTGCAGGATCACATTTCGGCCGCGGGGCCCGAGGGTTACCCGCACCGCCTTCGCCAGCTTGCTGACTCCGGCACGAATCTTGTCTTGCGCTTCCTGATCGAAAGCAATCATCTTCGCCATGAGCGTTTCTCTCCCGAAAAAACTGAATGGAATTCAATGTCGCCCTGATGCGTGCCAGAGGCCAACCCACCGGTTGCGATCAACGCCGCATCCGGACCGGTCGGCCCGGTCTGGCCCGCCGACACGCGTTAGTAAACCGCCAGCACGTCGCTTTCGCGGAGCAGCAGCAGTTCGTCGTCCCCCAGCGAAATTTCATCGCCGGCGTAGGAACTGAAGATCACGTGGTCCCCGACCTTGAGCGTCAGCGGATGCCGCTTGCCGTCGCGCGTCACGTGGCCGTCTCCCACCGCCACGACCGTCCCTTTTTGCGGCTTGTCCTTGGCCGTGTCGGGGAGCACAATGCCTCCCGATGTCTTCGACAGCGCTTCTTCCCGCTTCAGGACCACCCTGTCGTACAGCGGAATCAGCTTGTGCCCTTCGTCCCCCTTGGAACCTTTCTTCGCCATCAGTGAACTCCTCACGTTGACCGGAACTGCGATGCTGTGGCGGATGCCACGGACTTTTCCTGCAATCTCTCCGTACCATTCACTATTGCGAACTCCATGCCAACCGGTATCGAATGCGTAACTTGATTTAATTCAACAATTTGCGACGATTCAGCAGGCGATCACAGCATTCAGTTCCTGGCCAGGAACTGCCAGTTCGGCGAGCGCCTGGCCGCCGAGTCTCTTCCGCCTGCCAAACTGGCAGGGGCGCGCAGTGCGGCTAAAGTAGACACCGCCGGCTTCCCCCAGATTTGTCGCCGAAGTCGGGCGACGGGACTGCTGCAAGTTCTTTTTCATGATCACCTCCTGCTCCGCAACGGTCCACTGCCAGGATGGAAGGTGTGCCTACTGGCTGGCTATTCGTCTCGGACGCGGGGGGAGTTGATTGGTAGCCGACGCAGGCTGCGTCGGCTACTGGGGGGACACGGGCGTTTCCGCGTTTGGCAGATTCGTTGGCGACGAGACCGGTGGGCTCACACGACACCGTTCGCCGGAGTGGTGTGCCGTCTGGGTGACCAACTCGTCGACCACGTGCTGGATCATGTGGTGGGCCATCTGGTGGGCCATCTGGTGGGTCATCTGGTGGGTCATCTGGTGGGTCATCTGGTGGGCCACGTGGTTCGGACCCGGCAGGATTGCCGCAAGCTGATTGATCGGTTGGGTTTGGGGATGAATCACGATGCCGGACTGGGCTGGTGGGCCACGGTGGGTCGGGGGAGGTACTCCCAACAACGGACCAACGCTGGCCGACAACAAACTCAACCCAATTCCCAAAGCTCGCCAGTCGTGACCGGTCAGATTGACCGCGGCGTGCAATACAGCCGAACGCCGTCGAAGGCGAAATCGTAGCCCGGCAACGCCTGTTCGACCTGGTCGCGAGTTGGCCAATCGCCCTGGACCATGCCATCCGGATTGAACAGTTCCGGACAGGCCCCCTCCCAGGTCGCTGGCTCAAACAAGAACGCATCGTCGATCGCAATCAGCGGTCGTACCTGCCAGGGAAACGCGGCAATGATCGCCAGTTCTGCCAGCAACAGGCATTGACCAAACGTCGGGTCATGCGACGGCAACGTCGTTCCTGAATAATGGGCATCCAGCCAGAACGTCGTCGGCACGTCGGGAGCAATCACCTGCGGCAACAGGTTCGGGCTGGACCCATGAAACAGCCGCACGCGAAGATCATTCTGAAACGCAAGCCGCGCCTTCCCGAAGAACTCGTCGCTGATCTCGATCGAACACACCTCGCGATATCCCAACTCCAACGCCGCGCGCACACTGACCCCCAGGTGCGTCCCAGTCTCAACAAACCGCACCGTCACCGGCCAAGACTCAAGCTTCAAAAATGTAGACATCTCACTTCCCCCCCTTAGAAAGGGGGGGCCAGGGGGGGTCGCCTGGCAATCAAAGTGCTCGAAAGGGGGCCAGGGGGGGGTGATAAAAACTCGGTATTGACCAACCAGTTCAGGCCGGCGGCGGCCCGATATTTCCGCGGCTCTTCACAGACCCCATCCGGCTCGTCCGGATGGTGAATCAGATCGACAGCTAGACGCGGCCTTCCTCCCCACCTCGACCCCATCCGGCTTGCCCGGATTGGTGAGCGAGATCGGCGCTGACGGAGTCACGGAGGATGCCTGCGTCGCACATGTTTTACGGCAAACCGCGGCAAATCCGCTGACAGACATCGCCACGTACGCGCGCCAGCGGTGATCTGATTCACCAATCCGCGCAAGGCGGATGGGGTCTGATGCAATCGGACGTGCTTCGGGTTAGCCTGCGATCTGATTCACCATCCACGCCAGGTGGATGGGGTCTCGCCGGGAAACTGACGCAGGCGCCACAAAACGGATTTCTACTAAAGATTGCGTCACACCCACGCTTCTATCACCCCAGGGTAGCTGCCTGCGGCAACCACCCTGAGCTTCGATATTGGACGCCTTCAGCGTCCTTGTGTCGCTGGAGCGAAAGATTCGCAGGCTAGAACTTGTACCCTGGCCATTCCCGAAACAA